>CAZQPV010000035.1:10792-18797 GCA_964595265.1 uncultured Fimbriimonadales bacterium | reverse complement strand
AGCGAAAACCCCAGTACCGCCAGCATCAGGCTCCGCCTGGGACCCCAGCGCTCGGCAAGGGGACTCAACACCACCTGCGCCAGCCCAAAAGTTAGGTAGAAAGCGCCCAGTAGCAACTCGCCCCATTTGCCCACCTCGCGGTCGTTCCAGCCAAAATCGTGAGCAATCGCGGGCAGAGCAATCGCCAGGTTGTTGCGATCGATGTAATGCACGAACACCGTGATTGCCAGTACCAGCGGGATGCGCCAGCGCGTGGAAAGGCTCATGGAGACAACACCCACTCTTCCAGATGCGGGCGCATCGCGGGCGACCAGTCGTGCCCCAGCTCCTCATAAATCAGCAGGCGCTTCGGCACGCGAAGCGCATCATAGAGCGAGAACACCACGGGCGCGCGGATGCCGGGGTCTTTCATGGCGAGGCTCAGCTGCACAGGCGCGACCACAAACGGCGCATGGTTGACGGTATCGTAATACTGAAGCGTTTGCAGGAGTGACTCCAGCGGGACCCCATAGCGTTCCATGTAGTCCTGAAACTCTTTCATCGGGTAGCGCCAGACCGCCCGCTGGAGCAGATATTCCCAGTAAGTGAGCGCGGGCAGTTCTGCCACTACGCGCTTCACGAGTTTACACCACGCGCCCATCATCACCGCCAGCCCGCCGCCCTGACTCAGCCCTGCAACCGTTAGACGCGCCGAATCGACTTCAGGCTGCGCTGCCAGCACACGCATTGCCAGCAGGCAGTCCAGCATAATCCGCCGATAGACATAGGTTTGTGGCGATTCGATACCCTGCGTGAAGTAGCCCAGTTCCGGCGAGTAAGGCACATTCGGCGTAACGGCGTACCCGTGCAGGTTGATGGAGAAAGTGAGGCATCGCTCAAAGGCGGTGTTCTCGTTGATGGGTACGGTAGAAACGCCATAGCCCGGCAGGTACAGCACCGCAGGAGCAGGCAAGGGGGCGGTGTGGGGGATGGCAAACCAGCCTTCGCGACCGTGCCCATCGCAACCGAGCCAGCGCAGGCGCTCTATCCGATGCGTGGACAGGTCCTCTTCGGGAAAGTGAACGCGCTCGAACTGTAGGGGGAGCGTGTCAGCTTCGGCTGCCACTGCACGCCAGAACGACTCGAAGTCCGCGGGCGGCTGGGGCGTTTTCAGCAGCACAGGCTCGTGGGCGGTGCCTCCCATCGCGGCTTACTCGAACACAGAGCGCTCTACCGGCTCCACATGTAAGCCTGTGGTGTGGAGCCATGCGGTGGCGCGCTGAATCTCCTCTACAGGACCTTCCAGCTCCAGCAGCGCCCAGCCGAAGTCCTCGTCGATGTTTGCCTTGAGGATGTTCACTTTGAGATCAAAATCGTGCCCCAATCGCCACAGCCAGGGCACGCGCACCTGTTCGGGTGTTACGGTAGCAATTTTCATATGCACCTTTGTCATGCGGAACCTCCCTGTGATCTGGCTTTCTCTTCAAACAGTTCATCCATGACCTCGTAGGCGTAGCGCAGGTGGGGGATGACGATGGAGCCGCCGATGATGAGCGCGATATTCATCGCCTCGTGGAGTTCTTCGCGGGTGGCGCCTTCCTGCACACAGCGGTCTAAGTGATAGAAGATGCAATCGTTGCATCGCAGCACCATCGAGCCGACCAGCCCCATCATCTCCTTGTATTTGACGGGGATGGCGCCTTCATCGTAGGCGGAAGCGTCCAGCGCGAAGAATCGCTGGAAGGGCTTGAAGCCGCTTCCGAGGATGCGGTTATTCATCTCCTGCCGATAGAGTCGGGTTTCCTGAGCCTTTTTGCGCATCGGGGATAAGTGTACCTGATGCGTCTGACTCAGTCCTCGGCGCCCTCTTGCAGGTAGGCAGGTCGCGGGAAGTGAATCTTCACAGGCTGGCGGAAGATGGCGTGGCTGATAATCAGCTCGCCCTTTTGCAGGCGGGTGATGTTCGCCTTGACCGCGGGATCCAGAAATCGGTGGGCAGGGGCAGAGAGTTCTGAGGAACCCGTACGCCCCACCACGATTGTGGAGCAGTTGCCTGCGACGCGCTCATGCACTGCGCTCATGAACTGCTCCGCCCTGAACAGCACCACGCCCAGCGAGCGCCCACGCTCCGCGATGTCCAGCACCTGATCGATAATCGGCGAACCCGTCTCGCGTGCAGGCGCGTACTTGTTCAACTCGTCCACGAAAATCAGCACTTTGTCGGGCAGGTCGTCCCCATCGCCCGCGTCTTCCGAGTAGAGCTTATAGATGGTGCGCAGGATGTCGCCGAACACGAGGGTCTGTTCGTCGTCGGTGAGTTTGGCGATGTCCACCACGACCACCTCGCCGCCGCGAATTCGGGCAATCTCCTCACTCAGGTTTTTCACATCGCGCCGGCGCTGGCTCACGAAAATGCCCGACTGGCGCGTTTGCACGATTCGGCGGAGCAAGCGTCGGAACCGTGCGACGGAGACCGCACGCACATCGCCCACATTCTGGGCTTGACCGTCTTTGACCAGTGGCTCGCCATTCAATAGACTGTCCCAGTCCGCTGCGGCTGCCCACCTGCCTCGGGGGCCCCACGCACCCGTACGCGAATCAGATAGCCCCTGCGTAATTTCGCCAATCAACGCCCCCACAGTGTCCCACGGGTCAGGAATGTTGGAAAGCAGCAGGTTCATCTTGTCGTAGGTGTCTTCCAGGGAATAGGCGTACAAGAACCAGTTGCGCTCGGGGATTCGGAAGCTGTTCGGGCGACCTGTGGTAAGGGTGTCTTTGCCGTAGGGCAGGAGATAGCGCACATTTGTGAAGGGCTGCGGAGTTAGCCCCAGCGTCTCCCAGAGCGCATGCTCTTCAGGTGTCAGCCCTTTCGCAGGCGGCTGGTCGATGCTGAGCAGGTCGCCATGCTTGACGTTCAGGATAATCACCCCGATTCGGTCGCGATTTTCCACGCTCTGCAGGAGCGACTGGATGAGGAAGATGGCATACGAGGTTTTGGTCGCCAGCTCGGAGATGCCGCTGATGTTCACATGCGCGCCTTCGGGACCCAGCAGGTAGCGACTATCCAGATAGACCACTGCGCGGGTACCGTTGGACATCTCGATGAGCCCTGCGGGCACGCGGTAGCGTTCGGGCATCTGGGTGATACCCAGCGCGTCGTGAATGCCCCGCTCATCGGCGAAGCGGACAGGACGATCGTTGGGCACGGGCATGTAAATGTCCTGTTGTTGGAAAGCACAGCAACATGGGCCACGGTTGTGCCCTGGCGCACCGTGTTCGGCTCGCCTTCCACCTGACCAAAGTTGTTGGAGATAAAGTTGGAGAGGTGCGCTGGGGCGTCGGTACTATGTTCTAAGCTCGTGACAATCCCGAAAGTGCGGCTGACCCCCCTTATTGGGGGCGACTTGCTCCGCCTCCACGATATCGAAGGGGTTTACAATCACCTCAGGCGCCAGCCAGAAGTGGAACGAATCGGAGGTGTTCGGCTGGTTCGCCGTAGCAGAAGATAACCCGATAATCGGTCGTGTGTCGCTCACAGGGTTCACCTCCATTTGAGAAATTGCTGCACCGCATCGCGAGCGAGCAGCGCCTCGCGCACGGCGCGTTCGGCAAGGTGAATGGGGTACAGATGCGCATGCCAGCGGCAGTCGCGCCCGTGCGGGGTCACCTGACGCTCCGCCACCAGCGCCGAGGAGAGGCGGTCAATCAGAGTCGACGGCACAGGCTCCTGCGCCGGATTCGCCAGCTCCCCTTTTACCACCCCCCATCAGGGGATAGTCCAGGTGGCGTTGCTCGCGCATGCGTACATACCAGAGGACCACTTTCCCCTCGCGGGCACTGAAGACCGCCGTGCGATGGGCAGCCTGCAACTCTTTCAGCAGGCGATAGATGGAGAAGCGCTCCGCACGCGGTCCGCGTCCGTACACGAACTGCGGGTCTTTGCGGAAATTCTTGGAGACGCCTATCACCGGGTAAATCTGCTCCTCCTTAGTCAACAGGTTCAGAATGGGCTGGAACATCAGCGAGCCGTCGGCAATCAGCCATGTCTCCTCGTTGAGTTGGGGCAGTATCCGCGCGATAAGCTCCGCCTCCAGTTTGCGCGTTTCGAAGCGTACTTTGCCCGCCGCCCGACTGCGCAGGTCCATATCGGACGCCACACGCTCATCGATCTCCCGCTCGGCGATGTTCAGCAACTGAACGCCTGCTCCTGTTGCCAGGGATTCAAGCGACGCCCAGAGGTCTTCCGAGAGCCGCTCTTTGCCCGCCAGCAGAATGTTTCGGATTGCCAGCTGCTCGCGGCGCACGGAGCCGTCTGGCCCGCGTCGCAGGGCGCACGCGCCCACCTACGCAAAATGTACGGGCGACTCGCGGTCATGCTCCAGCACCGTGCCCAGAAAGTAGGAGCGGAAGGAGCCGTCCAGAAAATAGCGGTAGAGGTGAAGTTCGTGGCGTCGGACGGGAGGCGTGGGACGGTAGAGGGGAGGGAGTCGCCACGATTCGTCGCGCTCGCAGATGCTCTCGAACACGCGCTCCTGGAAGTTGAGGCGCTGACCCTCGCGCTCTTCGGCGTCGGGGCGCTCGAGGTCTTCTTGAGCGCCGCCCACCGCAGGCAGCACCTCCACCTGCTTTCCCAATTCATGCAAAACGCCTCGTAACGCTTGCAGTGCTCTCATAGGCTGCTCTCCTCCTCTTCGCTGGGCGATGCGCTCAGCTCCTTGAGGCTTTGCTGGATTTCGCGCAGTTCCGCGTCGGTCAGCCCCCACACCTGCGCTGCCGTCGCGTCAATCGCCTGCTCAATTGCCTGCAGCGCCTCCTGCGCCCGCTGATAGGCGTTTACCACTTCAAGCAACTTCGCCGCCTCTTCAGGCTTCAAGCGGGGCTGCATCTCCTCTAAGTCTATCTCTTCCAGCTTTACAGCGTTCTCGGCGTCTTCCGAACGGGCGCTTTGACCGCCCCACTGGCTCACAATCTGGTGCGCCCGCGCCGACAACTCCGCCAGACGCTGGTGGAGGGGATTTTGGGGGTTAAAACGGGGAATGCGCAACCGTTCCAGAATATGAGGGTCCATCTGAATGGAGACCGCATATGCCAGCACCTTCAGGGCAACAATCGAGCAGTTGAGCAAGGCACAGAGGTAATGCGCCTCCTCTTCGGTGGCGCAATCGATGAGCATGAGCTTATGGTCGGGCATCCCAGGTTTACCCTCGTGTAACCCAGCAACGGCGGCGGTCATCTTGCTGGACTGCTCTCGCCACACCACCTTCCACTCGGCGAAGGTGTAGTCACTAACAGCGCCATAAAAGTAAAACGGTTCACCTCTTTGCAGGGCGCTTTTGACCATTGCGTCAGCACGCTTGCGCAGCTCTGGCTCAAAGCGTTTTAAATAACCGTAGGTTTTTGGGTAACGCTGCTGCATCTCTGTTAGGGAAATCACCTGATTGGGGTTTTGTGGGCTACGAGGCACGATAATCCATGCGGAGGGTGCGGCATGCCAGCGCTGCACATCGCGCCCGCGCATCAGGGGATACAGCAGGTCAGGTTCAATTGGCTCCGTTACTGCGTCCACCTTGCGTTTGGCGCCTTCGGTGAGGTTGCGCACGACCACCAGTCCGTCGGGGCGCGTCATGGTTTTCTCCACCCAGTAGACCGCGTTTGCTCCCCCTGTGTTGACTCCTGCATGCGCCTTATAGTCAGAGTTGCCCAGCACCTTGCGCAGGGCGGATATGGCTCTAGGGCGCGCGGTGAGCCACTGGGAGGTGGGGTCGTGGGGATCTACAGGTTCGGCGTGCAGGTGCAGGCGGCGCGTGGCGGCTTTTACTTCGTCCAGTGTACTCTCGTAGGTGAACTTTTCGCCTTTGATTTTGCGCCAGAGGGTGTAGGGGATGGGGTAGCGGGTGTCGCGCCCTTTTTGCAAAATTATCACGGCGGTGCGGTTGCTGGCGCCTTCGAACGGGTTCAGCGCGACCATATCGTCCGCCAGCATCACTTTGAGGGGTGTGTGGTCGGGCAGTTTGAAGCGGCGGAAGCCTGCGCCTGCGGCGGTCTTCAGCAGGCTCTGGGTAATCACGAAGCCCAGCTTGCCGTCCTTCTTGAGCAGTTTGTCCATCACCACATAGGTCATCAGGGCGGAGAGGTCTACTTTCACGGCGCCCAGTCGGGGGCGTCCGCCTTTGAATTGCCCTGCGAGCCGATAGTCGCTCCAGAGTTCTTTCGTGTTTTCGCGGTAGCGGTCGGGCAGGTGTTCCCAGTTGACCCATGGGGGGTTGCCGACGATATGGTCGAACGCGCCGACGGTGAGGGGCGCGAAGTTATTTTTGAGCAGGCGCGCCCACAAGCCATTCAGCCCCTTGCGGTGCAGCTCCAGTAGTTGCGCATAGATCCGGCGCAGTTGCTTGCGGTCGTCTTCGGTCAGCGAGGCGCCCAGATTGGAGGCATGGAGCAAAAAGGCGTCGGGTTCCATCTCGCGGTTCAGGCACTCTTCCAGCAGGTCGCAGAATCGGTCGAAAATCTGAGGGGTACAGAGCGTGCGGGGCACCATCAGCACGCTGACGGCAGTGGGGAACAGATAGCAGTTCTGCACGAAGAGGTCTTTGCCGATGGCGGGCATCAGCACCGAGTTGGCGAGGTAGACGGGGATGGCGACAGGGTTGCGTCGGTGTTCGAGCAGGTCAGCGATTGCCAGCAGGTAGTTCACGCGGGCGGTCAGCACCGCGAGCGGATTGATGTCGAAGCCGACCACATTACGCAGGATGGCTTCGAGCAGTTCGGTTTCGTTGAGCATCAGCGTGCGCCCAAGCGCTTGCATGCGGGCAATCAGCAGCACGAGGAAGGTTCCCGAACCGCAAGCAGGGTCCAGCCAGCGAGTTTCGAGGAGTTTTTGGCGCAGTTTGGGTTCGGGCGTGTGGGGGTCAAACAGGGCGTTGTCCATCTGGGTAAGCAGGCGCAGGGCGAGCCAGTCGGGGGTGTAGTATTCGCCGAGGTTATGGCGCACTTCGCGCGGTAGCAGGTAGTGATAGAGCTTTTTGAACAGGTCGCGCGTCTCTTCGGGCAGCACGCTGAGCGTGGCGGGGTCGTATTCGGCGAGTCGCTCGATGACAGCGCGCAAGGCTTTTTCGAGCGTGGGGTTCCATGCGTGCAGATACCATGCGAAGAAGTCGCCTTCCAGCAGGTTCAGGATGCCGAAGGTGCGGAAGATGCCGCCGTCTTCCATCTGCTGGAGGTGTTCGCGCAGCAGGTTGCCCTCGCCGGCGAGGAGCTGGCTGAACACGGGTGCGCCGATTCTCCCGCCCAGATGGCGTGAGAGCGTCTGCCACGCCAGCAGTTTCACCAGCAACGCGAAGTAGGTATGGAGCGCGAAGAAGAATCGCTCTGCCTCGCGCTGGCTTTTGATATCGATGCCCGCTCTGCGCACCCATTTCTGGAGCGGCTCCAGTTTGCGCCCGCCGAACGCCTCTGAGTAATCAATCGCCTGACTGAAAAAGAGTTGCCACTGTTCAAAGAGTTTGGACACCAGTCCGTCGGGTTGCTGGAGCGCCTCGTGGAGGGCGTGATAGAGGCTGCGCAGGATGTTTTGCGTGCGCAGTTGCTCAAGCGCGAAGTCGCGGTTGAGGTTTTCTGCGGTGAGCGCAATCCCCGACGCCAATCCCGCGAGCCAGCGCAAGAACCGAGCCAGCGTCTGTTTGTTCGCTGTCACAGACGGCTCTACCGACCAGCTGCCGTGGCTGAACCGCACGAATATGAGAAAGCACCCATCGAACGCGATGCCCGCCAATCGCTCGACGGTGTGGCGCTCCTTTTTCGCGATGCCTTCCATGTAGCGCTTGACCTGATCGACGGCGTGCTGGGTGGCTCTATCGCTCAGGCTGGGTTTGAGGACGCCCGGACGCTCGTACTCGATGATGAGGCGGTTGAACACGGCATCGGCGCGTCCTGTTGCGAGGCTGTATTCGGCGTGCGCCATCTGATGGAGTCCGATCTGGGCGCAGAACTCGTCCAGCAGGGGGTCTACCATGCGGCGCAGGTCTGC
>CAZQPV010000035.1:0-10692 GCA_964595265.1 uncultured Fimbriimonadales bacterium | reverse complement strand
GGCGGCGCGAATCGGCTCCAGCTCCGCCGCGTCCTTGATGAGGCGAAGCGAGTCGACGGGGATAGGTATCGGGCGCACACGGATTCCCTCTTTGCGCAGGGCGCGCCGCAGCCCCTTGAAAAACGAAAGGCTATTGCTGGGGTCTACCCCCAGGGTGCGCACGCCCAGCTCCAGTAGCAGGGTGCGCAGCGCCGCGGGCGGCTCCACCCCGACGGGAATGCGTGTGCATGGGATGTCGGGCGCTTCCGTGGCAATTTGGGTCTCGTAAATCCCGCTGGTCAGCAGGCGCTCGGCGCTGGGAGTGAGAACCAGCCACGCAAACGAGCCTGTGAATCCTGTGAGATAGTGCAGATTCGGCGCGCCTGTAATCAGCACTGCGTCCACAGGCGTTTTGCGTGGCGTCCCAAAAAGCTTCTCCCGCAGCCGCTGGCGTCGGGCAGTATAGTCTAATCTAACGGCTTGACTTTGATGTTGCGAAACCATAGCGGGTTCCCGTGATTCTGGAGCGCGATATAGCCCGGGCGGGTCATCTGATTGTAGGGGTACTTGAACTTGTTGGGCGTGCCATCGGGGTTGCGATATGGCTCCGTCCACTTGCTCAGATCCACCTCGTTCACTTTCTTGCCGTTGAGGTAGACGATGATGTGGGTGTCCTTGCAGAGGATGTGATAGGAGTTCCACTCGCCGGGAGGTTTGACGGCGTTCTCGGTGGGCGCCTGAATGTCATAGATTGCGCCGCAGTCGTGGCGGGAAGGCTTCTCCACGCCGTAGCTGTCCAGAATCTGCACCTCGATCCCCGTCTGAACGGGGTCGTTTTTGTCCCAGACCCGGAGGAAGACGCCGCTGTTGGCTCTGGGGGTCAGTTTGAAGTCAAGTTTCAGTTCGAAGTTTTTATAGATGCCGTCGGCGTAAATCATTCCGCCCCCCTTGCCCTTGCAGTAGAGGGTTCCGTTTTCGACGCTCCACGAGTCGGGGTCGCCCATGATGGTCCAGCCGCTGAGGTCTTTGCTGTTGAAGAGCAATTTCCAGCCTTCCTTTTGCTCTTGTTCGGTGAGCTGGTTGGGTTCCTGAAGGGCGACGCCTGCCAGCGCCAGCATCACAAACGCCGCAATCAGAAAGCCGATAGGTCGCCGTGCATTATTCATAGTGCAGGCTATACCGCGCTGGCGGCGATTTTCCTGCTATCTTAGCGACAGATTTCGGGCGAATGGAGCAGCACGAGCGGGCAGGTGGGGTCGGCGCTGGTGCCGCAGTGGAGGCACACATCCCCTGTGTTCAGGATACCTGTGGCGACGCCTGCACGGATGAACGCGCTCAAGCCGTTGATGAAGGCGTGGCGCTCCGCGTCGCTCATGGTTGCCAGCACGCGGGCGAACCGTTGTCGGCGTTCGGCGTCCACGCGCTCCATCAGGCTCCGTCCCTCGTCGGTCAGCAGCAGCCCCACCTGCCGGCGGTCGCGTGGGTTGGCGATACGGCGAATCAGCCCTTTTTTCTCCAGGCGATGTACCATGTTGGTCGCCGACGGGTACGAAATGTTCAGCCCCTCCGCCAGGTCGCCTACTGTAACGCGCCGATGGGTTGCCAGATAGCGCAACGCCTGCATCTGCGAGTAGGTCAGGTCCGATTCTGCCAGCTCCTCCAGCAGGCGCTCGCCGATAGAGGTATACATCGCCTGCAGGAATACCTGCGCCACGAGTTCCGCGTGGTTTAGCAGCTCCTCACTCAGTGCAATGGGTAATTTTATCGGTTCTTTCACGAGACTCACCGCCTATAGTGTACCCTATGGAGGCGTACACTCTATGATGACGGCTTCGGGGCGCGTGAACCAGCGGGGCACGGCGCGTCCGAAGGTTACACCACTGCTCACATAGACCCATGTTTTGCCCTCGCGCTTGAGACCGTAGGGGTGGGCAATGCCATATTCGGTCTGGGGGAGGAAGCTGCGTCCCAGCAGGCGCTTCGCCAGCCGATGAAAGCCTGTCGGAACCCAGATTTGTCCTGCGTGGGTATGCCCGCTGAGAATGAGGTGGGTACGGTTGCGGTAGGGGCTGAGCGCGGCATCAGGGTTGTGCGAGAGCAAAATCACCGCATGCTTGGGGTTGGGAGGGATGGAGCGGAAGGTGCGCTCCCAGTTGGGGTTGCCCGTGTAGAGGTCGTCGATGCCCGCGAGAATAAACTCGGTTTCGCCTTTGCGGAGCGTGCGCGATTCGTTCATCAACACGGTAATGCCGAGCGCTTCCAGTTCACGGCGCACCGCTTCGCCTCCCGCCCAGTGGTCGTGATTGCCCAGCACGGCGTAGACCCCCAGCGGCGCGTGAATTCCCTTGAAGCCTTTGCGGATATAAGGAAAATCCTTGCGCGAGCTGACCACATCTCCTACGATCACAATCAAATCGGGCTGGTGGGCGTTCACTTGCGTCAGCACAGACTGCAGATGACGCACGCTGAGGTCGTCTACAAGGTGGGTGTCGGTCAGCACGGCAATCCGTATGGGCGTATCCACAGGGAGCGCAAGCGTTTCCACACGGATTCGCGTCCAGCGTCCTACCAGAAGACCCGTGCCGAAGATTGCCGTGAACACCCCCAGTAATCCCAGCATAAACCATGCTCCGCGTCGCCGTCGCCTCATAAGCAATAGGCGCATTATACCCCTGTCAATGGCGCCAGTTTTGTAGGCAGGAACGCAAGTCCCGTCAGAGGTGTGCTATAATATAGCCGTGAGAGGAGAGTGGCTATGAAACGCGTCTGGGGATTGCTCTGGCTCTGCCTGCTGTTTGGTTGGGCGCTCGCTCAGGGAGAAGCACCGCTGATTAACTACGCCGCTGGGATTGGCGAATGCGAACATGACGAGGACCCCGAGGGGCGCGGGGATAATGTGGTGGATGGATTTAGTTATGATGCGAGTGAGAGTAATGTTTTTACTCCTGTTAAGGACACTAACAATTATATTTCAGGGCGGGGAAGCCAGCGAATCGAATTCTCACGCAACAATACGGGCACAGCCACATTCTACATGACCCTGCCATTGCGTTTCCCTACCGAAATGTATCCCCAGCCGGGTGAGACAGTGCGTATCAGTTTCTGGCTCAAAACTGCTAACTGGCAGAATGCCCGCTACAGGGTGTTCGCTCGCGACTACAACGGGGGTAATTCGGTTACTCTTCTCTCCAGCACGAATCCGCTTCCCAGCTGGACGCGTTTCGAATATACCTATACACTTCCGAATGTAGACCCCAACGGCATGCAGTTCCGGTTTCAGGTGGAGGCGCTCTCAGGCGTTTCACAGGGCACTATCTGGATTGATAATATCGAAGTTTACGGTTCCAAACGCTGGCCAGGGAAGGTACAGCGCACTCTTAAACTGGTGACTTACTATCATCCCACCACGATGCCCTTAGCAAACTCAGACTGGATTTTTTATGCCATGAACTTTGACCTTGTGGGGACCTTCAACTCCACCGTGTACTTGCGTTCAATGAAGGTTTACAATCCTGAGCTGAAGACGATGGCGTATTATATGGCAGTTGGCAGCATCGACTCCGATACCTGGCCCGCCCGTGACCCGTTCGGCTATGATTATTGTAACACGAACCACCCCGAATGGTTCGCTCTGAATGTGTTTGGTGATCGGGTGCGCTTTGCAGGCAGTATGTATCTTATGGATATTGGGATTCCCGAGTGCGCGGAATGGGCAGCGAATAATATGCGGATGCGTGCGCTGCGCGCCAATTGGGACCTCGATTACTTTAAGCTGGATGGCATCGTTACTTTTACTCAAACCTTTAATCTGATGCGCTACCCGACACGGGCGAGCCGAACTGCCGCGATGCAGAAATACTTAATGAAAATTTCGGAGTATGTACAGGATTTCGGAACGGAGTTTATTATAAACCCTGGCTCTTCTTCGCTCTCTCGTGACCGGCTTCATACTCTTTACCTGAGACAGGGATTGGCATCGGGATTCTTGCTGGAAGGTGTTTTTACTCCGTTGTTCTCTTTCCCAGTTGATTATGCAGCTTACTCATCTTGGATTAATCATTTGAACTCGCTTGTAGAGTATCCTGACAAGGTACGCATTGTGTTCAGCGGCTATACGATAAACCCTGAGCGCCAACGACGCATGAAAATCTACGCCCTTGCCAGCTTCTTACTGATCTCCGCAGACAACACCTATCTCTACCTGGACAAACACTATTACGAAGGCGATCCACCTTACGCCCAGCGCGCCTGGCGCCCCGACGACGACTTCAATGTACCTCTCGGACAGCCGACGGTACCCTTCCAAGTCTTTTTCCAGAGCACGGATTATCAGGGCGGGCTCTACTACCGCCCGTTCGAGAACGGTTTCGTGCTGGTGAACCCGACAGGCAACAACCGCTTGAGTGTACCAGGACGAGCCGAGTCGTATTGGAAAGACGGTGCTACCTTCACATGGGTTCTGGACAATACCTACTGGGAACTCTATACCCAACAGACTTATCCTGCAGGTTCGCGCATCAAGCTCTATCCCAAAGAGGCGCGCATTTTCGTGCGAGTAGGAGAGGCGCTGCGAAAATATCCTCCTGCTCAAAAAGCTCTCAAAGCACTGGAGGACTCCCAGGTAATTCCCATATCCAAAAAGTAAGAAAGGGAGGGGTGAGACTCACCTCACCCCTCATGCCTCCTCTACAATCCGATCCATCAGATCCGTAACGGTGCCCCACTGGTAGAACTCCGGCAGAATCTGAATCACGCGATCCATTTGCAACATCAACTCGCGCATGTAGTTGAAATGCGGACTCGTGATCCCGTCCGCCAAGCTGTTGTATGGTACATAAAAACCACCAGCCCTCTATAGTGCGTAGTGTCTACGAGGGTTGGTTGCTCTGCTGCGGCAAAGCCAAGCAGGTCGCGTGCGGTGTCCGCAGAGATGGATGCCATCGTGCTGAGCAACACCTTAGCCGGGATGAGGGTACTGGCTTGCCCGAAAATCGGTTCTAGACCAATCTTGCTACGCCAGTATCCTTGAGATCCCACAACGCGGGAGTAGAGCATACATGGGCGCGAGGTGGAGACCTCTATACGATACTCGTCCCAGTGGGCTTCAGCGACCTCTACCTGGAACCAGCGCGAGGGCGAGGCAGTAAAAGTATACTGCCCCACTTGTCTCCAATCGATTCCCACGGGGTTTCCAGTGGAATCCACAATACGCGCCATAAAGCGCACACTCAGCCGGATGGGTGCGTTAGCGGAGACATAGCCTGTCCACCAGAGCCTATCGTAGTGTACCGCACCACTGACGGTGGGCATGAGGTGCGCTCCAGGCTGGCGGATTTCGCGCCACAGAGTATCACACCGCGTCCGCCCCTGCCAGAGGACAGTCGCAAAACGAGGCTGATAGTATTCACCACCTTCGGCACGCCCACTCTGCCGCAACAGGAGTGCAGTACCCGCTGGAATCAGGATGAGGCGTTTCAACATTTCACGGCGTGTGATGCGTTCAGCGCTCATTCAAACACCTCCTCAACGACAATAATCTTGCTGTGGAGCCTCTGAGTGCCTCCAGACACCTCAATCCGATACTGATCGTAGGCGCGTGGCGGCTTAATAACGACACGGAACCACCGCCCCGCCAATCCCGTAATCTGCCCTGTGTGGCTCCACTCCCAGTCTGTAGAGTTGCGCCCAGAGACAGTATAGGTGAGAGGGGCGTTCCCCTCCTTGACACCCGTCCAGTAAAAAGCGATACAGTTCCGCAGGTTGATAAAGGTCGGCAAGTCGGGATTCACACGCTCCAGCAGGTTCCTGCTATCCTCTTCTATGTATACTGTTCCAGAGTATAATGAGTATGCAATTCATAACATACTTATATTATACTATAGAACATCGCCAATGTCAAGACCTCTGGGAGGGTATCTGCGAAATTCTGTCCTGTGTCTCGCGGTTAGAACCGTATTCCCACCACTTTCGCATACACATCCACGCTGCCGGAGCCGGCGTGCCCCATCACGATGCGGTACTGGTCGTAGTAAACTTCCTGTGCGTTATCGAAACCGAGATCGACGCGCAGATGGCTATTGGGGGGCACGCTGCTGAAAGTGCCCTCTTTGACGACTGCCCAGCCTGTGGTGAACGGCTCGCCGTTAGGGTCTGTAGCGCGCCCATACACGCGATAATGGTAGCTGACCCCTCCTGTTGGGAACGCCATAAGCACCACCAGCCCGCGATATTGACCTGCGCCAGTTAGTGTTGGCTGTTCGGCGGTGGTGTTGCCCAGCAGGTCGGTGTGGTTTACCTGAAGATTGCTCAGGTTTGCAATTCCTTGCGTTGGTGTGAACTGTGAGATGGCGAGGAGGGTGTCTACCGACCTTACCGCAACGGCACCAATCACTTCCGTAGGCAGAGGGTTCGTGCGGTTAGCGTCCACAATTTCGTTTTGCTTGAGGAACTTGATTGCCATAGGAAACCTCCTGTCAGGCAGGGGCTGGACAACGGCCAGCCCCTGTGCTGGAACGGTTTACGCGCCCGTGCCCATCAGGGCAGTTTGCCACAGCCCGTAGCCGACGCCGTAGCGAGCGCGCACGCCGTAGTAGACCACATCACGCATGAACATCTGCTCGCTGTCGGGGCGGTCTAACGCGGCGAACTCGAGGGGCACATCGCGCCGTTCCTGAAAGATAATCGCTCTTACGGCGCGCGAGGTGTCCAGCAGGAACCACTTGTTCTCATCCGCGCCCGTGAGGTAGGGCGTAACAATCAGGCGCAACTTGCCCTGCAGCACATTCCGATAGGGCGTGTAGTTGCCGGTCGTGTTGGCTTGCACCACGATTGGCGACTCGAGAATCTCCATCGCCAGCCAGTGGAGCCTGGGACCCACCAGCAGTGTGTCGGGCATGATGCCCATCGGGCGTCCGCGGTCGTCTTTGAACTGCATCATCAGAGCGATTGCCTGCTGGAGCGCGTTTGTGGAGAGCGCGCCGTTGAAGAGATTGCTCTGGGTGCCGCTCTCGCCGTCTCGGTGGTTGGTGGCGAAGAAGGGTTTACCGTCGTAGGTCTTCTCGGTTGTGCCTTTGAGGAGAGCCTCAATCACAAGCTGTTCACGATGGCGCACTGCCTCGGCGGCAAGGTCGCGCACGCGCATGCGAATCATATCGTACTGCTCATCCTCCAGCGCGCGGCGCTCCACCGCAATCGAGGCTTCCCACACCTTATCGCTGATGGTGTATTCGTAGGCTTTGAGACTCGTGGGCGTGCGCTCGTCCACAAACTCCCGCATCACAGGCACTGTGCCGAGCCAGCCATACTTTTGAACGGGCAGGTTCGTGCGCACAATGGTGGCAATCTGTGGCACAATGCTTGCGCGGTCTCCCGTGCGGTAGGCGTGGAAAAACTCCGTGCGGAGTCCCGCCTCAATCAGCGACATCAAATCGCTTCGAACTAACGGCATAGGCTGACCTCCTATTGAACGAAGTTGTCGATGCGGATACGCAGGCGAGCGTTGTCCACAATCTCCAGCAAAGTGCCGACCTGCACATTGTGGGTAGTGCTTTTTGCGACCTCGTTATCGGAGACAGCAGACACGACGGTTCCCACATCCGCCTGCGTGAAGGTTCCGACGCGATTGTAGATGAAGCTTCCGCGTTTAATCACCCGACACCGTTTGGCGCCGTTCTCGCCGTTCTGGTTATCCACGCTCTCAAACGCAACGCCCACAAAGCGCAAGCCACTGGAATCGCTGGCGGGCACGAGATAGCCGCTCGCATTCACGCACACCAGCCCGCCTTTCCAGATCTGGATGTCGGCTGCAACGGGGTAGGCGACCAGCAGACCCTCGCGCTCATGCGCTTCATACGGTTCGCTTAATGCCGCCATCTCAACGCACCTCCTTCTGCTGCAGAATCTCAGCAGGGTTCAGGTCGGGGAACACCTGACGCAGGAACGCCAGCGCCTCCTGGTTGAACTCGGGGTTCGGGTTGTCGGGCACGGGCGCGGTCTCGGCAAGCCATTCGCGTTTGGGCAAGCTCTCCACGAACTGGCGGAATAGGGCGCTCACGCTCTGTTCCTGCCCATGAAAGCGCACAGCAAGCGTGTCGTCGCTCGTTAGCAACGCTTCCGCAAGGGGAGCCTGCGCAGGAGCAATCCGTCCTTCGGAGACCCAGCGTTCCACCTGCGTTTGCGCCTGAAACTGGCGGAGCTGAGCTTCCAACGCGCGGATGCGTTCGGTTAGGACAGACTCATGGGCGGTCTCACACTCAGGGGTTTCGGGGTCCCAATCGGCTGGGAAGTTCGTCATCGGTTGAGCCTCCTTCGTTTGAGCGAACATCTGGGCGCTCGCCACGCGCGGGTTGCCCGTAACCGAAACCTCGTGAATCGTGTTCAGGGCAGGACTCAGCCCCACGCTCAGCCCGCGCACCCGCAGGCGACGCAGAAGCGCGTCCGCCTCGGGAAACAACGCAAGCAGCCCGTACAGCGAGTCGCCCTCCACCCATACTTTCTGCACCCAACCCAGCAGCACAGGCGAGGGACAATGCTCCACGAAAATCGGCACGGGAGCGCGAAAGTGGCGCACAATCTGCTGAAGGTGTCGGCGCGTCAATACAACTTGCTTGTCGGGATAGGCGCCCGCCTCCAGCAACTTCGCTTGACGAAACACCCAGTCGGTTCGCATTCCATGGGCAGGGGACACTCTCGTCCACCGAAGGCAACCTTTTCCCAGCCTTAACGGAAATTAAACACAACACTAACCTTTTCTTAACCTGCCTTGCTCCACAATTGGAGGCAGGTGAACGCTATGCGAACCGATAGGAGAGGCTTTACCCTGATTGAGCTGCTGGTCGTGATTGCGATTATCGCCATTCTGGCGGCGATATTGTTCCCCGTGTTTGCTCAGGCGCGCTCGAAGGCGCGTCAGTCCTCGTGCCTATCCAACATGCGCCAGCTGGGAACCAGCATGCGCATGTACGCTCAGGATTACGACGAGCGCCATGTCTACCTCTGGTGGGAGTGGCACATCGGCTTGCACCCCTATATCAAGAACTGGGACATTTTCATCTGCCCCCAGTCCAGCGCGCCGCGTCCCCGCCTTGTAGAATACACTGCCGCTGACGGCTGCCGCGCGAACGACGACGCCCCTGGCACGCTTCTGGTGGGCACTTTCCCCACGAACGCCCCTGCGAATGTAACAGCGCGCAACTGTAATAAACCTGCCCCACGCATCTACGGACACTACGCCAAAAACGAGGAGCTCATCGCCAACTACGGCTACTACCGAACCACTTATAGCGGACAGGAGCATAACGAAGCGCACTGGGACACGACGGCTGACATCATTAGCGTTGCCGAGTCGCGGGCTGCGACCGAAGGCGTGCCTGAGTTCCTGCGAAGTGTATTCGGCACTTCCACGCTCCCCTTTGACCTCTATCCCTACCTCGAGCCAGGTGGGACGAACTGGAACGAGGTGTTCCTGATGCTCTCCGACCGACACAGCGGCGGGCAAAACTGCGTGTTTGGGGATGGGCACGCCAGGTGGGTGCGCTATGAATGGTTCCGTTCGCCGCAGGGGCGGCACGCCATCTCCCCTGCAATTGCCCGACTGAACCTGCCCGACAATCAGAACTGGCCGTAGGGAGGCAGACTATGCGCTGGATCCTCTGGAGTTTTGCCTTGACCCTTCTTGTGCATGCTCTAAGCGGCTGCACGAAACCCGCAGAAGAATCGGGCGCCGCCGCAACTCCCCCTCCGACCACGAACCCTCTCGGTCATGCAACCCCAGCGGACACGCCGGGCGCCGCCGCTGAGGAGCGTAAAGCCAGCGGCGATTAAAGCACACGGGAGCGAGGGAAACTCGCTCCCATTATTTCCCTAGCAACTCCCTGCGCACCGCCTCAAAAGTCAGCACTTTGCCCTTGAGCCGTTGCGCTTCCTGCTCCGCTTCTTCGCGTGAAGGCACAGCCAGCACGCGACTGCCCATCGGAGTCTGCAGGTCGTCCGCGCGCACATAAAACGCCTGCGTGCCGTCCAGCCACTCTTCGGGCTTGTGATAGTTCGGCACGAAGTAGCGTTTCGGCGCAAGCTTCTCGCGCGCCACATCCAGAAACATGCAGTTGAAATCGTCGTACTTGCGGAACTCGCCGTCGGGCGTCTCGATGGCGCACCCGAACTGCGGCTCGTTGATAATCATCCGACAGTTGGCGCAGGCGTCCTCGCCGTACCGAATGCGGGGCAGGCTCTCCGCAGAGCCACATCCTGAAAACGCCAGCACGCCCAGCCAGCTCCACAGAATCCAGCCGTAAACTCTCATTCGCGCGCACCTCGCTTCGTGAACCATGCCCATGCAATCAGCAACGGCGTCGCCAACCACGCCAGCAACGCGCCCACGCCGACCCACAGCACGCCGTCGCCGAACCGCTCGCGGGCATACAGCCCCGCCGAACCCAGCACCTCCAGGTTGCCCTCCATCAACTGAATAACGGCAATCTTGAACACCTGCAGCGGGTTCAAAAAGGTCAGCCACAGCAGGGTTTGCGCTTTGAGCTGCAGGGCAATCGCCGTGCCGATGATACCTAGATCGCTGATAAACACCAGCCCCAACCACATCAGCAACGCAATCCCCACTGCCGTCGCACCGCGTTTCACCAGCGTAGAGACCACCATTCCCAGCGCCAGACAGACCCACCCCAGCAGCAGAGTCAACCCCATCTGACCCGCGAACTG
>CAZQPV010000034.1:0-19107 GCA_964595265.1 uncultured Fimbriimonadales bacterium | reverse complement strand
GGTCGGTTGTAGGGTCTCTCTCATCGCCTGCTCCGCTGAATTCTACCTGAAGTGGAGTCTGGAAGGCTTCCAACCCCCCTTAACCCGCCCTTAACCCACACATGGGGTATCTTTTAACGGGCGCTATGCCCGAAAGGAGGTTATGCGCTATGAGAAACTGGATGGCTTTGGGATTGACGGCAACGCTCATTGCCTCGTTGTCTGCCCAGGTTGTGCTGGGCGACGGCAAGGGCAAGGTGCGCGCAGTGAATGCGCTTGCTCAAATCGCGACAGCAGAGAACGCGCTCGAATGGAGCCGACGCGATTTTCAAGATGCAACGAACTTCTCCAGCTTCGGCTTCTGGCCTGGCTACACCATTCAGGTGGCACAAAACCTGTTCGACGCGCTGGGGAATCAGGTTGGTTTCGGCGACAGCACGAATCCTGTGACCATCACCACCGTTGACTCGCTGGTGACGGCAGGCTGGCCCAACACCTTCACCGTGCCCGAATCGCTCTTCCGTCAGGGCGGCGCGTACACGAACAATAGCAACGCGGGCAACCACAACCCCGTCGGCACGGTCTGGATTAAGTACGAGCTGGACGATTCCAACCCCGACGGCTGGAATGTGCGAAAAGTGCAGATCTTCGCATGGGATGTGCGCGACTTGATTCACAAATCTTCCGCCACCAAGGTTCGCTCCTTCTCCGATCCCGCCGCGCCGTACCGGATTGATGTGTATGTCGCGAGCAACGACCCGAATCCTGCCGCCGACCCCACCACCGACTCCAACTGGACCTTCGTGGGCACGCTGAGCAAAGCCAACGGCGCCATCCCGAATGTCTGCCAGTGGGACCCGAACACAGGCAACACCTTCGGTGAAGTGCCCCAGGCGACTCTCGACTGGTTGAGCGGCAACAACTCGCAGGGAATCGCATTCCATCAGGACCCGACGAACGAGATCTGGTACTCCACGCTCACCGTTTCGGGACAGAGCGGCATCAAGTATATCGCCCTGGTAATTCCTGAAGGCAACCAGTATGGCAAAGACCCGGACCTGAACGCCAGCAACCGCACTACCAGCAGCCTGCGCTACACGAACTTCACCGATGTGCGCGTGATTGCGGGTGCAGCGGTGGAAGGTGATGTAGACGGCAACGGCTGTGTGGACGACGCCGACCTGCTCGCCGTGCTGTTCGCCTTCGGGCAGACGGGTTCGGGCTTGGCTGAAGATGTGAACGGCGACGGCGTGGTGGACGATGCCGACCTGCTGACCGTGCTGTTCAACTTCGGTACAGGCTGCTGAGAATCACAAAGGGGGCGGCGTATCGCCGCCCCTCCCCTCGCACCCTCGCTAAGCCCTTTAAGCTTGGGGCGTCCGCGCCACGACAATAACCCCATCCATCCGACCGTACGCGAACCATCTGCCGTCCGGTGCGAAGCGAATCGTCGTGACCCCGTGCCCAACCTCGCGGGTATAGATGGGGGTCAGTGTTTTCGCCTTCATGTTCCAGAACAGCAGGGCGCGACAGGTTCCTATCGCCAGCCACCTGCCGTCCGGTGAGAACGCCAACGACAGGATGGGATCCGATCCCGCTAGAGCGCCTCGGTGTCGCTCAATGAAGGGGGCAGGTTCAGGGTGTGCGCCAGAACTGCCTCAGGCATTTTCCAGAGTCTTACGACCCCTTTGCCATCCCCACTGGCGAGCCATCTGCCATCTGGCGAGAACGCCAGCGACCAGACCCCACCTTCGTGGCGTCCCCAGCGACGCACCAGTTTGCCGCTGGACACTTCCCACAGGCTAATCTCAGCTGAGTCCGGTTCACAGGATATCACACAGCCCTTCGAGTGTAGAAACTCCTTGAACCCTGCTGAGCCGCTTACAAGGTAGCGTCCATCGGGCGAGAAAGCGACGGTGTGCGCACGAGCCTCGCTGGCGCGGGCACGGTTTCGCGCCGTATCCAGATGCAAGCGCCCCGTGCGGAGGTTCTAGATTCGCAAATAAGCGCCGCCCGTCGCCGCCCATACGCCATCGGGTGCGAGGTCGAAGTCCGTGTTCAGCGTTAGAATGCGTGGTTTGAGATATTTCTGCTCGAGACCCTCTGGCGTCAGCATGGAGATTGTGCCGTTCGGGTGAAACACAGCGTAGCGGCGGTTATCGGGCAGGTACCGCGCTGCCGCAGGAGAAGAGTCCGTAGCCCTTTTCTGCACAGGTTCACCGCGACGCGCGACAACCCGCCAGCGACGCATCGGCTCCATAAACGCGCAGCTCAGCATCTGTTCTCCATCACGGGCGATATCGATGCTCTTCACAGGTCGGCTGTGCCCCTCTGCAAAATACGACTTACCAGAGCGCAGTTCATACTTGAAGACATACGAAGCTGTCAGCGCGCTCCGCGAATCCTCGCGGGCATAGCAGACAAGGGTGTTGCCTCCAGGCAGGAACGCAACGCCGCCCAGCTTAGCCTCTCCCAAACCCATCGGAGCGAACAGGGAACGCGGTGAGAATTCAGCGATTTTCTGACCCGTGTCGGTGCGCAGAATCGCCACAGGGTCGGTGGAGTGCCACGCCCGACACGCTGCCACCAGCTGCCCATCGTTGGAGATTGCGAGCGGAAAGGAGGCAACATCGTCACCTCCGCTCAGAACCCGAACCTGTGCCCGTCGCAGGTCCCACACAACCAGTTCGCGCGGAGACTTCCCGTAACACACTGCCCACTCACTGTTGGCGCTAAAACGAAGGTCGAAACAGGGCGCGTGGTTCCGCTCACACTCCAGCCTTGCACGGGACATATCCCCTGAGAGATCCAGCGCGATGAGCTTGAGTCCACCCCAGACAAACAGCCAGCGCCCATCGGGGGAGAAGCAAACTGGCTCCGTGAGGTAATCAGGCAGTTCAGCAATCTCTTGCCCTGTTTGAGCGTCTACCAGAGCTGTTCGGGGCCCCCTCCGTTCGAGGCGTATGGCAAGCGGCGGGTTCTGGCTCACATCCACGGCAAGGCAGGAAGAGCGGTCGTCATAGTGGCAAAGTTGTGTCCCTGTACGCAGGTCGTACACAGAGGCTTCGCAAGAAGAAACCACCGCAAGGCGCGAACCATCAAGCGCAAGCGTGATTCTGGAGAAGTTCGGGATAGCCCCAATTGGCACAGTCCGCTGCAGGCTCAGGTCCGAGGTACGCCAGAAGAAGACGCCTGTGCCGATGCCGATAATCTGGCTGCCGTCGGAAGAGACTGCCACCTTCACGAGGTTGCTTCCACGCCCTGCCATCCATATGATGGAAGGCGCCTGTCCTTCTGCAACTGTTTTCGCGGACATGGGAAACCCCTCCGTTGCTAATATTATGGACGATTAGCCGTCGGAAATCGTTACTCGTTTTCAAGGATTGCTTTCACCCGTGAGTTCACAATTGCTCCACCATGCGCCACGAGGGTCTCGCGCGCAATCGAGTCGGCAATTTCGGGGTTCGGTTGGGGGAGCATGCCCACTTTTTTGAGGTGGCTGATGAAGTTGTAGAGGTTGCGTGCGTATAGTAGGCTGGCGTCGGTCGGCACGGTCGCCGCGAGGTTAACCGCCCCCACAATCTTCACGCCGTGATGTTCCACCATCTCATTTGGCTGGGTCAGTTCGCAGTTGCCCCCATACTCGGCAACGAGGTCGATAATCACCGCGCCGGGACGCATCTGTTCCACAACCCGTTTCGGAATCAACAAAGGGGCGCGCTTGCCAGGCACCGCGGCGGTACAGATGACCACCTCCTGCCGAATCAGGTGTTCGCCCAGCAGGTCCTGCTGTTTGCGCAGGGTTTCCTCCTCCAATGCGCGGGCGTAGCCTCCAGCGGTCTCTGCCTGCGCCACTTCGAGCGGGATTTCCACGAATTTAGCGCCGACGCTTTCCAACTGCTCGCGTGTGGCGGGGCGCACATCATAGCCCTCCACCGCCGCGCCCAGCCGCTTCGCCGTCGCCATCGCTTGGAGTCCTGCCACGCCCGCGCCAATCACGAACACCCGTGCAGGCGAGATCGTACCCGCGGCGGTCATCAGCAAGGGGAACATGCGGGGCGCAAGGTTCGCCGCAAGCAGAACCGCTTTGTAGCCCGCCACCGTCGCCATCGAGCTCAGCACATCCATGTTCTGGGCGCGCGTTTCACGGGGCATCAGCTCCATTGCGAACACCGTAATCCCCTGCTGCGCCAGCGGCGTCAGATACGACGCCCGATACAGCGGCTCCACCAAGCCAATCAGAATCTGTCCGGGGCGGAGCTCACCGCGTTCCTGCTCGAATCGCTCCGGGTTCGCCCCCGCGTAGCGCACGGCGAGGATAATCTCTGCCTGCTCTATCACCGCCGCGCGGCTCGGCAGCACCGTAGCACCTGCCTGCTGGTACGCCTCATCAGAAAACTGAGTCGCTGCCCCTGCGCCCGACTCCACAAAAATCTCAAACCCCGCACGCCCATAGGCTTCCACCACCGGGGGCACAACCGCTACACGCTTTTCAAGAGGATGAGTCTCTTTCAGCACGCCAATCCGCATGGCAAGAATATCCCTTTACCCGCCTGACCCCTTCAGCACATCGTTCATCTTGCCAGAGCGGTAGCCTTCAAGGTCAAGAGTGATATAAGTGTAGCCCAGCGTGCGCATGTATTCCACAATCGCGCTGGCGTGTTCCAGCAGGCGCGCGAAGTCTTCAGGGGGCACTTCAATCCGCAGGATTGTGTCGTGATGGCGAGCGCGCACCTGTCGGAAGCCCAGCGCACGCAAAAAGCGCTCAGCGCGGTCTACCTTCTGGAGCAGTTCGCGCGTAATCACCGTGCCGTAGGGGAATCGGCTGGAGAGACACGCGAACGAGGGCTTGTCCCAGATGGGCAGCCTGAGCCAGCGCGCCAGCGCACGAATGTCCCGCTTGGTCAGCCCCGCCTCCAGCAGGGGCGAGCGCACGCCCCACTCCTCCCCTGCCCGCATGCCAGGGCGATAATCGCCCAGATCGTCCGCGTGGGAACCGTCGGCGATATGAGGCAAGCCCTCCTCATCCGCCACCTGACGCAAGATTCGAAACAACTCGGTTTTGCAGTGATAGCACCTGTCGGGACGGTTCACCCGAAACAGGGGATTCTCCAGCTCATGCGTGGGCACGATTCGCACACGCACACCGATCTGCTCTGCCAGCCGTAGCGCTTCGTCAATCTCGCCTTCGGGGAACGCTTCGGATTTGCCAATCACAGCGAGGCACCGCTCACCCAGCACACGGTGCGCTACAGCGGTCAACAGCGTGCTATCCACCCCACCCGATAAGCCAATCACTACGCCGCCCATCTCGCGCAGGATGGCGCACAGGCGTTCGTATTTCGCCCGCAGCGCGGGTGGCAATGGCTCACGCGGCTCTGCTTCAAACTCCACTCTTATGCTCATAGCCCCAGAATCGTCTCCCAAGTTAAGCCGTTGACCCGGATGACTTTCCATTCCTCATAGGGGAAGATTCCCCAGCGTCGCCCCTGCTCCTTGCGGAACTCCACCTCCAGCGGACCGTAGCGCTGGGCGTTCGGACCAATCTCATCCCAGATGATGCTCACCTGGGTTCGCGCAATCGCCTTCGCCCCGAATACTTCAATCTGGAGCGGTTCCTTGTAGTGGGCGCGGGGATTGTTGATGTTTCTGAAAAACTGCACCAGTTGCAGGCGAAGGCGCTGTTTGTCCATGCCGTCCCACTCAAAATCGTCGGCGAGCATCGCCATCAGGGCATCCACATCCTTCGCTTCGAACGCGGCTTTGCCCTCGCGAAACATCTGCTGGATGCGCTCCTGCGGGGGGATTGGGGGCGGCTGATTGAATAGGGTCAACCGAAGCCCCAGCAGCACCACCAGTAATGCGCCCACCACAAGCGCGATTCGCGTGCGCGTCATCGTTACCACCCAATCGGATGCCAGACGGTTTTCATCTCCACGAATGGCTCAATCCAGCCCAGTCCGCATGCTTTATCGGAGCGCCATTCTTCGGCAGTGTAGACCGGGCTGTGGTGCAGTCGCTTCACGCTTTCGCTGGCAAGAATCTCATATTCAGCACGCGATTCGGGAGGGACCCCGCACAGGTTGAGCGCGTCCACCTCCACATGCTGACACAGATGGGGCAACAGCTCCGCGTGCTTACCCGTCAGCAAGTTCACCACGCCTGCAGGCAGGTCGGAAGTCGCCAGAATCTCGGCGAAGGTCAGCCCCACCGTGGGGGTGGCTTCGGGAAGTAGCACCACGCAGGTGTTTCCGCTCACAATCACGGGGGCAATCAGGCTGCTGAGCGAGGCGAGAGGCGCTTCCTTCGGGCACACAATCCCCACCACGCCCATCGGCTCTGCTTGCGTGAAGTTGTGCATGGGCATCGCGACGGGGTTCAGAGTGGAGACCAGAGCGCTCCACTTATCGCTCCAGCCTGCGTAGTAAACCCAGCGGTCTACCGCGCTATCAATTTCCCCTTCCACCACTTCGGGCGGGTTGCCTGTAGCGGCACTCAGATCCGCGCGCATCGCCTCGCGGCGGGTTTCGAGCATCTCTGCTACCCGATAGAGAATCTGTCCCCGGTTGTAGGCGGTGCGTTTCGCCCATCCTGCTTGCGCCTGGCGGGCGAACTGCACGGCGTCGCGCAAGTCTTTACGGGAGCCGAGCGGCACATTCGCGAAGAAGCGCCCCTGCGCGTCGGAGACCTCGTAGGCGCGCCCCGACTCGGAACGCACAAACTGACCGCCCAACCACATCTTATAGGTTTTTCGGACCGTCGTGCGCATAACAGGGGGATTGTACCCGATTCCATCGGGTATAATCTGGGGCATAGGAGGAACATAGCGATGCCAAACACCAAATCGGCGAAGAAGGCTCTGATTAAGTCGCGGGAGCGCTATCTCCGCAACCGCGCCACCAAGTCCGCGATTAAGACTTATTCGCGGCGGGTCAAGGAGCTGGCGGAGAAAGGCGAGGTGGAGGCGTCGCTCTCGACCCTGCGTCGCGCCATTAGCCTGATCGACAAGGCGGTCAAGCGCGGGATTCTGCACAAAAACACAGGCAACCGCAAGAAGTCGCGCTTGATGATTGCCCTCAATAAGCGACTGGCGCAGCTGCGGGCAGGTGAGAGCGAATGAAAGCCGACCCGGCGAGTCGTCCTTTCAAACCATAAGAGCGCAACTCTAAACAGAGTTGCGCTTTTTGCTTTCTGGCGCTCTGCTGGCGTGTAAGCCGGGTTCTGTTTGAGCGGGTGATCTCTCTGGGGCGTTCGCCTGCGCGAAGCCTCACGCGGTCTACCCGGAGGGTCTGCGGAGCGCTTCATCCCCTCCCTATTTGACCTTGCTCCCTGTGGGGTTTGCCCAGCCGAGCGCTTGCGCGCACGCTGGTGCGCTCTTACCGCACCGTTGCACCCTTACCCTTGCGGGCGGTCTGCGTTTCTGTGGCACTTTCCGTCGCCCTTGCGGGCGCCAGGGCGTTACCCTGCACAGTCTCCTGTGGAGCCCGGACTTTCCTCCCCCCATTCGGGGAGCCACCCGCCAGCCAGCAGAGCCAGTTAATTATACGCGAAACAGCCCCGTTATGGCGCATCTTCCTGAAAGAGACTCGGACTCCACTCTTTCAAACGACGCTGGGCAATAGCGATGTATTCTGGATTGATATCAATACCAATAAAGTGCCGCCCTGTGCTCCGAGCAGCAATCGCGGTCGTGCCGCTTCCAATAAAGGGATCCAGAACAATCGCTTCGGGGAGGCTGGACAGGCGAATCAGATGCTCACATAGGGCAACTGGCTTTACCGAGGGATGGGTGTTGTAGATTCCCTTCTCTCGAACATCGGGCTTGGGCACAAGGAAGTACCGATCCACAATCTCGCCGAAGCCGTCGACAATCAGCACATTGGCAGGATACATATTATTCCCGATACGCACTTCCGTGTTGAACAACCCCACCTGATACTTCAGCATGTTTTCCAGAAAAGTGCCTTCATAGGGCTTTTGTGCGACGACAATCGGCTCATAACAGGACTTGACCTGCGGAGTTTTCCAGCCACGCAGCTTCGCCTTCAGTTGTTGTTTCGTTGCTTCACTAACAGGTAGACGCTCTATAAAATGATCAAGCCCCATCGCCTTAGGCTGGTTTTGTAAATAGAGCCATATAAAGCTATCGCGAATCCAGAACCCTGCATCCTCAACGGCGGCGGCAAGGCGATGATAAAGGCGCGGACTGGAAAAACAGAAGAAGAAACCGCCCGGCTTCAGGACGCGCAAGAGCTCCTGCGCCACTTTGAGGAACCACCGATAGAACTCGCGCCCCTGATTAGGGTCAAACTTCATGCCTGGGGGCAGATGCGTGATAACGCGCTGGCTGGGCAAACGCTTTTCTACCTGCTCCAGACTCCACTGGTTATCCAGCTTGTCCAGAAAGTAGGGCGGGTCCGTTATTACGGCGTCTACGAACTCCGAGGGCATTTCAGGAAGCACCTGAAGCGCATCGCCGCAGATAAGCTGGTCAATCCAATCCTGAATCGTCTTCATGAAGAGTCGCCTCCCAGCTGCTTCATGAGAAAATCCTTTAGCTTCTTAGCTTCCGTCTCAGGCAAATACCGCTTCTTGATTGAATTGATAACAACCTCTGCTTTCGCCACACCAACAACACGCCCCCTTTTGTCGTAAACCCACTTGTCCCTATCCGCACGGTTGCACCGTTCACAGAGGGGAATTATATTATCGCCTGTCAACGGCTTATGCGGATTCCTATGGGCTTCCTGTAAGCGCGTTGGTTCGCCAGGGTACCGCAAATTCGCTTCGCCCTCTCTCGAACCGCAGGCAGCGCATCGATAGCCGTAGTTTTTCTTGATACTTTCAAAGTCTATATCCTCAACCTTTTGTCTTTTTGGTATCCAGCTGGGATGCGGTCTTTCTAAAGTCATCAACCGATATGCATTCCTTGGAGCATTTTTCAACTCTTCCTCGTTGAGACCATTCCCGCGCTGTGATGAGGCAACATAGAAGCCCTTCTGCGTTCCCAGATGCCTGCCTTCTTGCGCATCGGGCGTTTTGGGATGATACTTGCGGACGAACTCTGTGAGCTCCTCCTTAGTTACCCAGCGGGTGTTCGGATAACCCCACGCCAGATATACAAGCACGAGAGCCGCTTTTGTGTAGTTCCCCTCTCGCTGCAGTTGAGGAAGCGGACCGACCCCGTGTTTCTTCAGGTACTTTTCCCAGTGCTGCTTTACAAGAGCATAGATATTTTCTATCGCCTCGTCGCTCAGCGCTATCACCTGTCCCTGTCCTCCCCTGTTCACAGGGCGATTATACCCGCAAGGGTGCAAAAAACTCAGTTTCGCTGGCAGACAGTTAAGTGTGAGGTACAATTCCCTCACTATGGGAACCCTGTTACTTATCGGAGCGGACAGTACTATTGGTCAGAATGTTGCTAAGGCGTTTATAGAGGACGAGTGGCAGGTGTTCGCGATTGGGCGCCATCCAGAGCGCTTTGCGAACGGCGTTCACTTTGCGCACGCGATTAGCGATGTAAGCGACCCCAACTCACTCACCCAGGCACGCGACGCCCTGCACAATTTCCTGCAATCGAGTGGGAATCCCCCCATTGAGGTGGTGGTCTACACGGTTGGCGATATTCTCGCGCGCAAAGTAACGGAGATGTCGCCCGAAGAGTGGCTCCGCATTCTGAATGCGAATCTGACGGGGGCGTTTCTGTCGACGCATCTCTTCGCGCCCCTGTTTTCCGCCGAGCCGTATCTATTTTATGTGGGGGCGCTCACCGAGAAGCTCATTCTGCCCGGTCTGAGCGCCTATGCCAGCGCGAAAGCGGGGCTGGAGGTGTTCACGCAGGTGCTGGCGAAAGAGAACCCGCGCTGGCGTATCACCATCGTGCGCCCTGCGGCGGTGGCGACCCGATTCTGGGAGCGCGTGCCCTTCCGCCTGCCCCCGAACGCGCTGGACGCCGAAACCGTGGCGCTCCGTATCCTGGAAGCCTACTATAACGAGCAGAAGGGCACGCTGGACATCTTACCGGGATAGAACCGCCACGCCACAGGCTTGCCCTCGGCGTGCCAACAAATGCCGTAATGCCCCACCACCCCTCGCTCAACACTACGAGTGAGGGAGGTACGCCTACCCTACCGTATCTCTAACGGAGCCGCAAAGCGTAGGGTGTTGCCATCGGGGTCTTTGAGAGTCATCTCCCGACGCCCCCACGGGGTCTCTTCGGGCGGTTCGGGCTGCAACACCCCACGCTGGCAGATCTCCTGATAAAAGGCGTCCAGATTGTCCAGCACAATATACGCCGCGCCGCCGATCTGACAGTCGCCTGCGTGTTCGGTCAGGAACAGCGCGCGCCCCTCACGGCTCACCTGCGCGAAAACGGGCATGCCAGGGGCAAACTGGTGTGTCCAGTCCACCTGAAAACCCAGTCCCTCCACATAGAAGCGATGCGCACGGCTCCAGTCGGTGATGCGCAGCTGTGGGAAAACATTTTGAATGGATTGGGATGTTGTCATTTTATCCTCCTAACGGACGCCAGCGGTGATGTTCCGAATCCAGAATGCGCGTTGCTTCTTCGGGCCCCTCGCTGCCAGCGGGATAGGTCGGCAGGGGGCTATCATCGCTCTGCCACGCTTTGAGGATGGGGTCTAACACGCGCCACGCCCACTCCACCTCGTCAAAGCGCAGGAAATGCTGGCGGTTGCCCTCCAGCACATCCAGCAGCAGGGTGGTGTAGGCGTCGAACCCTTCCTGATGGGGTTCGCGATAGGCGGCGCGTAGCACGATTGTGCGCGGGGTCAGATCCAGCCCCACCTTTTTTGCCTGCGCCACCAGCGAAATCGCTTCCGAAGGCTTCATCTCAAAGATAAACCAGTTCGGCTCCAGCCGATCTAGCGGAGTCTCACGAAACAGATGCAGGGGCGGCGTCTTGAACTGAATTGCGATCTCGCTCCGGTCGGCGCTGAGGCGCTTGCCCGTGCGCAGGTAGAACGGCACGCCGCGCCACCGCCAGTTGTCCACATAGAGCTTTACCGCCGCGTAGGTCTCGGTCGTGGAGGTGCGGGGAATCCCCTCCTCTTCCAGATAGCCGGGCACGCGCTCGCCCTTCACAACGCCTGCGGTATACTGCGCCCGCACCGCGAAGGCGTTCACCGCACTGCGCGGGATAGGGCGCACGCTTTTGAGAACCTTCACCTTCTCCGTGCGCAGGTCGTCGTACACCAGGCTGGAAGGCGGCTCCATCGCAGTTAGGGTGAAGAGCTGGATCAGGTGATTTTGCACCATATCACGCAGGGCGCCTGCCTGATCGTAGTAGCTGGC
The DNA here is from genome assembly GCA_964595265.1 of uncultured Fimbriimonadales bacterium. GTDB lineage: Bacteria > Armatimonadota > Fimbriimonadia > Fimbriimonadales > GBS-DC > LDYB01. The sequence continues at coordinate 7,815 of CAZQPV010000034.1, read as the reverse complement.
GCGCCCCTCCAGCCCCGCCGTCTCTGCTGCGGTAATCTGCACATGCTCCACATGGTTGCGGTTCCACAGCGGCTCCAGCAGCAGGTTCGCGAAGCGGAACACGAGAATGTTCTGGACGGTCTCCTTGCCCAGATAGTGGTCAATCCGAAAAATCTGCTCTTCGCGCCAGTGGGCGCGCACCTGTTGATCCAGCGTGCGCGCACTTTCGATATCGTAGCCGAAGGGTTTTTCTATCACCAGTCGGCGGTAGCCGTGGGTTTCATCGTGGAAGCCGAGTTGCGCCAGCAGCTCCGCCGCATGCGCAAACACCCCAGGTGGCAGCGCCAGATAAAACACGGCATTTGCCTTGACCCAGGCGTTCAACTGCTCAAGGCTTTTCTCCTCCAGGCCGCCCTGCACATACGCTACAAAGCGTGGGGTGAACTGTTCCCAGCCGTCCAGCTTTTTGCCCTCTGCGCGAAGCGACTGCTCCACCTCGGTCAGATACTGCTCCAGCGTATAGGGGCGACGGGCGTAGAGCAGGATTCGCACATTTTCGGGGAGCATGTGCGCATGGCAGAGCTGATACAGCGCTGGAATGAGCAGGTTTCGGGCGAGGTCGCCTGTCGCCCCGAAAATCACGATTACCGTTTCCTTCTCCAATATGATGCGCATCGCCTTCCCCCTCGCAGCTATCGCGACTGGTGTGCCGAAAGAACCCCTGATGGCTGGCTGTGGAGGCTCTCATAAGCGGTCGTGATGGGCTTCGTGAAGGTGAGGGGGCGGACGCCAATCCAGAAAATCAGCGCAATCAGGGGAAGCACCAGCGCCACCTCATGGGGACGCAGGTCCGGGACGCCGCGCAGGCGTTCGGGAGTGGGTCCGTAAAACGCCCGCTGGAACATCCAGAGCATGTAGACCACCGACAGCACCGTGCCCAGCGTGCCCAGCACCACCCAGACCATCGGCACACTGCCCGCCTGCGCCGACTGGAACGCGCCCAGCAAGCACAAAAACTCGCCTACAAAGCCGTTCGTGCCGGGCAACGCCACCGACGCCAGCAGCACAATCAAAAACAGCGCGGAAAAGAGGGGCATCTGCTGCTTGAGACCGCCAAGCCGATCCACATCCAGCGTGCGTGTGCGCAACTCCAGAAACCCAAGCAGCAGGAACATCGCGCCCATCGTTACGCCGTGATTAATCTGCTGCAGCACGCTCCCGACAAAGCCCTGCTCATTTCGGGCGAACAGCCCCATCATAATAAACCCTGCGTGGCTCAGCACGGCGTAAAGCGCCACCTGACGCATATCAAACTGCATCGTCGCCAGAATCGCGGCGTAGACCACAGCAATCGCGGCGAGCGCCATCCCCAGCGGCGCGAACGCCTGCGCCTCTTCAGGGAACATCGGCAACGCGAAGCGCAAAAAGCCATACGCCCCTGTCTTGAGAAACACCACCACCACAGGCAGCGGCGCCTCGCCCATCGCTTGGGGCCACCAGGTGTGGAACGGTACCAGCGGCAACTTCACCGCAAACGCAATCGCAAAGCCCAGAAAGAGCCATGTGCGCAAATCCGCCGCCACACCCCCCTGACGCAGAAACTCCTGCAGGCGCATCAGCTCAAAAGTCATCACATTCGTCGCCTTATAATGCTCAAACGCCAGCACAATTGACGCCAGCAGCATAAATAGCGAGCCGAAGAAGGTGTAAAGGAAGAACTTGAGCGCCGCGCTCGCACGGTCGCGCCCGCCCCAGAGCGCAATCAAAAAGTAGGTCGGCGCCAGCGTCAGCTCAAAAAACACATAGAAGAGGATTAAATCCAGCGCCATGAAAACACCCAGCAGCGCGCTCTCCAGAAGGAGCATCAGAATCAGAAACTCTTTCACGCGCTCTGTGATACTGAACGAGAAAAAGAGCGCCAGCACGCTCAACAGGGCTGTCAGCGCCACCAGCCACAGGCTCACACCATCCACACCGAGCAGATATTGCACGCCGTAATCGGGCAGCCAGTCCATGCGCTCCATGAACTGATAGCGGGGGTCGTTGGGGTCAAAGCTCACCACCAGCACGCCTGCCAAGCCCAGCGTAATCAGCGCAAACACACATGCAATCCCCCGCGCCATCAGCTCCTGACGACGGGGAACCCAGAGCAGCACGAAGGCGCCGATTAGCGGCATCCAAAGGGTCCAGCTCAGTATTTTGGTTGCCCACTCCATGGCGAGGCAATTGTACCCGTTTTCATTTCCCCGCCTCGCGCAGGCGACTGGCAACCGCCGGAATCACCTGCGCCCGCAGATGAATGCCTTCCTCCCTGTAATCCACCGACAGCACGAAGCCATATTCGTAGCACTCGGCAAGCAGTGCGGTCGCGCTGTAAGGCAACCACACATCCACACTGACCAGCATGGAGCGAATCGTATGCACCAGCCGATCCATCAGGTGGGGAATGCCCTGCGCCTGACGCGCCGAAATGTAGACCGAGTTGGGCGTTTCGGCGACCAGCCGGGTGAGCCATGCCCGGTCGCTCACCCTGTCCGACTTGTTGAACACCGTAATCACAGGCTTCTGGTCCACACCCAGCTCCACGAGCGTGGTCTCCACCGCGTCGCGCTGCAGCTCCCAGTGCGGGCTGGAGATGTCAATCACATGAATCAGGAAGTCCGCCTCCTGCACCTCTTCCAGAGTGGCGTAAAACGCCTCCAGCAGCATCGGGGGCAGGTTCTCCACAAATCCGACGGTATCGGTCAGCAGCACCGACCAGCCGTCGGGCAATACTACACGACGGGTGGTGGGATCCAGCGTCGCGAACACGCGGTTATCCACCAACACCTCCGCGCCCGAAAGCACATTCAGCAGGGTGGACTTGCCCGCGTTTGTGTAGCCGACAATCGCGCCATGCGGGAATGGGAGCTTGCGTCGGGAGCTGCGCTGGTGGGCGCGTTTGCGGCGAACCTCCTCAATCTCCTGGCGCAGGTGGGCAATTCGCTCCCGCACGCGACGCTTGTCAATCTCCAGCTTGGTCTCGCCGGGACCGCGCGTGCCGATACCGCCGCCGAGCCTCGAGAGCGCCGTGCCCAGCCCCGACAGGCGCGGCATCAGATAGAGCAGTTGCGCCAGCTCCACCTGCAGAGCGCCTTCGCGCGTGCGGGCGCGCTGGGCGAAGATGTCCAGTATCAACTGGGTGCGGTCAATCACGCGGGTCCGTGTGATTTCCTCCAGATTCCGCTGCTGAACAGGGGTAAGCTCTGTGTCGAAGATAATCACATCTGCCTGCTTTTCGCGGGCGAGCGCGAAGAGTTCCTCCGCTTTGCCGCGTCCGATGGCAGTGGCGACATCGAGCGCGTGGCGCTTCTGGCGCATCTCGGCGATGAGTTTCACCCCTGCCGACTGCGCCAGCGAACGCACCTCTTCCGTCCAGTAAGACTCCTCATCCCCCATTTCAGGGTGGCAAAACACCAGCACCGCGCGTTCTGGCGTGCCCACTTCGCTCATTCGGTGCGAGATAAAGGTTCACCTCCTGCGTTCAGTTCCAGTTTGGCCACGCGCCGCTGATGGCGTGGCTCGGCGCTGAAGGGCGTTTGCAGAAACGCCGCCACAATCCCTTTCGCGAGTTCCTCCCCGACGATGCGGGCGCCCATACACAACACATTCGCGTCGTTGTGAGCGCGCGCCAGCGCGGCAGACACCGGGTCGCTCGCATGCGCCGCGCGAATCCCTCTGCGCTTGTTCGCCGCGATGCACATGCCAATCCCCGTGCCACAGATGAGAACGCCCAGCGCTTCGGGAAGCTCCGTGAGGCGTGCGGTAAGCGCATGTGCCACATCGGGGTAATCCGCAGGCGACTCAGAATAGACGCCGACATCTTCCACTCGGTAGCCCTGCTCCTGAAGATACGCCTTCAGTGCCTCTTTGAGCCTGTAGCCTGCATGGTCAGAACCTATCAGTATCGTTCTCATCGTCTCTCAGCCTCGTCGGCGGAGGCGCGCATCGCCGCGGCGCCTGCTAACGGCGCATGCAACTGCTCCCGAAGCACCTCCAGTGCTTTCTGGAGCTGCTTGTCTTTAGAGCGATCCTCGTCGGTAATGCGCCAGTTCTCGTCGGCTTTGACCTCAATATCGGGTTTCAGCCCGCCCACGCGCTTGCCGTCCACAATTTTCGCGTTCAGGTCGGTGCCGTTCGGCGTGAGATACTTGGCAGTGGTAATCGCAATGGCGGTCTCTTGCGAGGTGGGAATCACGGTCTGCACCAGCCCTTTCCCGAAGGAGTCTTCACCGACCAGGATTGCCACTTTGTGGTCCCGAAGCGCGCCCGCGACAATCTCCGATGCGCTGGCGCTGCTGCCGTTTATCAGCACTACTATCGGCATTTGCAAATCCATGTACAGCGACGGGTCGGACTGGAGTTTATCCAGCAGTCCCTGTCGCCCCACAATCTGCACGACGGTTTTGCGCCCTGGCACAAAGAGGCTCGCCACCTTCACTGCCGAGTCCAGCAATCCGCCAGGGTTGGTGCGCAGGTCTAAAATCACAGCACGCCCGCCGTTTTTCTGGATGTCGCGCAGCGCTTTGGCGACCAGCTCGGGGGCTTTCTCATTGAACTGCTGGAGCCAGATGCGATAGATTTTGTTCTCGGTGTCTTCCAGATAGACATCCACCGTGGGGCTTTCAATCACATCCCGTCGGATGGTGATCTTGAGCGGGGCGGGTTCACCCTCGCGGCGCACAGTCAGCACCACAGTGGAGTATCGGGGACCGCGAATCAGGCGCACGGCTTCATCCACCGAGATGCGCTCCAGGCTCTTACCATCCACCGCGATAATCACATCGCCCGCTTTCAAGCCTGCCTTTTCCGCAGGGCTGTTAGGGAGAGGGCGCACAACGCGCGCACCGCCCGGAGCATCTTCCAGGAGTGCGCCGATACCCGTGAACTTGCCAGAGGTGTCTTCCTGCATCCGCTTGAACGCCTCAGGCTCCATAAAACGGGTGTAGGGGTCTCCCACCGCGCTGAGCATGCCATCGATACTGGTGTAGGTCAGTTTGTCGATGGCGGGAGGCTTTCCATAGTAATGGTTCTCGATTTCCGCCAGCACGCTCTGGAAGGCTTCCACGGGGTCTATTTTTGCCTCACTATTCTGTGCAATAGGGTTCCAGCGGTGGCGCAGGAGCGCCAGCGCTTCGTGCGGGCGCCCCGAGGGGTTCGCCCACATGTCGGCGCTCACAAATCCCAGAATAAACAGCAATCCGAGCGCAGGCAAAAGGAGCAATGCCTGCAGCAGTGCGCGTCCCCTTCTCATGAGCGTGCCTCCTTCTGTGCTTTGGTCAGCCATGCCAGTGCCTTGTCCAGTGCAGGATCGCCGTTGGGTTGCCCGCGCATAGTGGGCGCTGCGGCGATGCGTTCATCTGGTTGCACTCCGCGTTTGTCGAAGCTGCTTCCTTCGGCGCCGTAGTAGCGCCCCACGGTCAGCGTGAACGCTGAGCCATCCTTGAGGCGATAGAGTGCGGTCTGTGCTGCGTCGCCCGCAGTCGGCATGCCAAAAAGACGCGCCTTCGCGCCTGTTTTGAGCGCGATCGCCATCAACTCGGCGACATTATAAGTGCCCTGATCCACCAGCACGGCAATCGGGAGTGTTTTCCCACGCGGCTCGGAAGGCAGGTTCAGCGGGCGCTTTTTATAGGTGTTCCCCTCGCGATACTCCACCGTGCCGACACGCCGCGTGCGCACCAGTTGACCCAGAATCTTGAGAGCAAGCTCCTGCTGCCCGATTGCTGTTTGACGCAGGTCAATCACCAGCCCTTTCACGCCGCCCTGCTGCAGCGTGCGCAACGCCTGGGTGAACTCGCGCTCCGCCTGCGCATTTAAGGCGTTCAGACGCATGTAGCCGAACTGACCCCGCACGCGCCCGTATTCCACAGGCTTCACTTTTGTCAGCGTGCGACTGACCTTGACCTCCAGAGTCTGCCCCCCACGCTGTACCTTGAGGATGAGTTCGGGCTTCTCATCGGCTTGGGGAACCTGGGTCAGTTTCTGAATCGCTTCGCTGATGGTGATCGATTTGCGGAGCCGTTCACGGGCGCGGCGATCGGCATCCAGAATCTGCTGGCGCTCTTGATGGAGACGCTGTAAGCCTACCACTTCAGCAAACGGGTCCTCCGACAGAACCCACTGCCCGTCAATTTCCATAATCAGGTCGCCCGACTTCAGCCCGGCTTTTTCGGCAGGCGAGCTAGGCGCCACCGCCACCACCTGAATCAGGCGCTGGTCTACAGGAACTGTTTCGCCTGTGTTGCCGAGCTTGACGACCGATTTGCGTTGTATCAGGTTCAGCACTGCGCCAATACCGCTCACTTCCCCGTTCAGCGCCCGGAGATACTGTTCGAACTGTTGCGGTTCCATGTATTGCGAATGCGGGTCGTCCAGCGCCGCCAGCATCGCATCGAGCGAACTGCGCATCAGCTTTGTCTCGTCTACAGGCTCCACATATTCCCGCTTGACCAGATCCAGCACACGCCAGTAGAGTGCGACCATCGACGGCTCCGAGACGGATGCATCGGATTTGGGGGTGCGCGCATCGGCAATCATCGGAGCGAAGTCGCGTTGCACTACGACGGAACTGCCAGCGGTTGCGGCGTAGGGACGCATCGACATGCGCGCCCACCAACCGCCCCCAAAGGCAAGCCCCAGCAGGAGCAGGCTAACGGCTCCACCAATCCATTTACGCTTCACGCTATGATTGACCTCCATCCTATATTGTATCCCAAACGGCGTCTTATCGAGATACCTCCTGTGGCACAGTTTCGGCGAGTTGAGCAATCTTCTGCACCATCTGGCGGAAGATAACCCGATGTGCCGGGCAGAGCGCATACCAGTAGAGCGTGCCCGCCAACCCGCGCGGCTCGAACAGAGCGCGCTGAATCAGGCGCGTCCCGCCCAATTCGGGTATCGCCTCAAACTCCAGCCACGCCTTGCCAGGCAGGCGCATTTCCACAACCTTATCTATAATACCGCGAATCCGCCACGCCCAGTTCCACACCAGCCAGCCACGCTCGCCCCCCAGCGAACTGAACACGGCAAACACGGCTTCAGGCGTCGCACGAACCCACACCGACTGTTCCTCACGAATCAAACCCTCCCGGTCCGTCAGATGATAGGTTGATAGATCGTTCTGAGCGCCGCTCCAGTGGGTCTCCACCTGATTCTCCTTGATTCGTAAAAGCGCCAGCCGTACTGCTTCCCGATACGACATCGGCTGGATCGTGGGAAAAATCGCCCGCGCACGGGTGGTGTCCGCTACCAGCGAGTGAACAATCCCCTCCACCAGCGGCACTGCCAGACGATTCGGGATGGGCGTTACCAGTCCCACCCACAGCGCCGCCAGTCCGGGCGCCAGCATCAGTTCCTGGCGTTTCTGGCGCATTTCTTTCGCCAACTTGCGGAATACCTGGCGCTTCTGATCATCGGGCAGGTTTTTGACTATACCGATTATTTGCTCTACATTCATGTTGAAACGACTCATACCCTTCCAGAGTACACCTGTTTTAGCCCCAAAGCTTACCCCTGTCGTGTAGGAAAGAGAACATTTGCCCTGCCCCTGCGTCTATAGCCATCAGGTATCCTATGGAAGGGTAGAAGCTATGAAAAGGCGCGTTGTGGTGATTGTGGCAATCGTCGTTGCTGTTGTTGCGATCTTCTGGTGGCGTGCCCGCGTGAATCAGGAAACTCAGAGTAATCAGCCCGAATTCCGTACTGCGGAAGTTACTCGCGAAGATGTGGTGCGCACCATTAATGCGACGGGCGTCCTGCGAACCTACAATATCGTCGATGTCAAATCCAAAGCAG
>CAZQPV010000033.1:10589-19248 GCA_964595265.1 uncultured Fimbriimonadales bacterium | reverse complement strand
CCCACCGCCAGAATCGAGAACGCGCTGAACAGAAACGGCGCCGCGCCCCCAATCAGCAGCCCGATAAACACAATCGGGACATCGACAGGCAGCCCGCCAAAAGCATCTTTCAGTGCCGCGTTGCCCTGCGTGGCTAGGTTAATTAGCTCCACAAGGCGCGAGTCTTCCACAAACGAGTGGAAGAGCGCTACGGCTGCCACAACCGCGGTGGCAATCGCGAAGCCTTTGGTGAGCGCTTTGGTCGTGTTGCCCACCGAGTCGAGACGATGCACAATTCGGTCGCCCGTCAAGCCGCCTGCAGCAGGCTGATGCCCCTGCTCTTTGAGCGCGCCCGACATCTCAAAAATCCCGTTCGCATTATCGGAGATAGGACCGAAAGTGTCCATCGCCAGAATGTAGCCCGTGGTTGCCAGCAGTCCCAGCCCGGTCAGTGCAATCCCGTAGAACGAGAGCATCGGACCGCCGAACGCAGCGGGCGGGAAAATGAACAGAGGCGCCAGCAACGCCAGTGCAATCGAAAAGACCGCCCACACGCTCGACTCCAACCCATACGCGAATCCCTGAATAATCAGGGTGGCAGGACCTGTAGACGCCGCAGACGAGATCTCTTTCACTGGCTTCTTTTCGGTGCCCGTGAAATATTCGGTGATGCGCTCAATGAGCACGGCGACCACAATCCCGAACGAGGTTGCCAGCCAGAAGCGCCACCAATCCACTATAACGCTTCCCAGCGCGGGTTTCAAGGTCACATCCTGCATGAAGAAGTAGGCGACGCCCAGATTGCCCAGCGCCGCCAGAATCGCTGAGACCCAGAACCCGCGATTGATGGGTTTCATCGGGTTCAGATCGGCGCGGTCTTCGCCCTTGACCGACTGCACGCCAATGATGGACGCCAGAATGCCCACGCCGCGCACCAGTAGAGCGAACATCACCAGTTTCATCGCGCTTTCGGGGGTCAGCACGACGCTGGCAGCCACGCCGAGAATAATCGCGGCGACGAGAGTCACTTCGTACGACTCGAACACATCGGCTGCCATTCCCGCGCAGTCGCCGACATTATCGCCCACATTATCGGCAATTGTGGCGGGGTTGCGCGGGTCGTCTTCGGGGATGCCTGCCTCGACCTTCCCCACAAGGTCGGCGCCCACATCGGCGCCCTTGGTGTAGATTCCGCCGCCCACGCGCATAAACAGCGCTGCGAGCGAGCCGCCGAACCCGAATCCTACCAGCACAAACATCGCCTTCTCGCGGAACAGCAAGAAGATAATCGTCGCGCCGAGCAAGCCCAGTCCGACGGTGAACATGCCGCTCACCGCGCCCGCGCGGAAAGCCGTCTCCAGTGCGCCCTTGAAAGTCGTCAGGGCCTTGGCTGCCGTGCGCAGATTGCCGCGCACCGCCATATACATGCCCACATAGCCCGCGCCGTAGGAAGCAAACACGCCCAGAAAGAACGCCACCGCAATTCCCAACGCCAGGGTCAACCCTTCACCTGGATAGAGACGCTCGTACACAGGGCGATACAGCACAAACAGCCCAACGGTGATGGCGAGCACGAACCAGATCATCGTGCCAATCTGGCGCTTGAGATAGGCGTTCGCCCCGTCTTGAATCGCTTTTGCGACTTCTTGCATCTTGGGGGTGCCGGGATCCTGCGCCAGCGTCCAGCGCATCAGGTAGAGTCCGTAGCCGAGCGCCACGAACGCCATCCCCAACACAATCGCCAGAATCAGATATTCCTGCGAGCCGAAGGGGGGGAGCTCCACCGCCTCCGCCGCAAACCCATAGGGGCTGCTCCACAGCCATACGAGTGCCAGGAACCCCAGCCGAGCGGCGTGCCGCCGCTCTGCCAAGCGTCTTGCTTTTTCTCTCATACCGATAGTCCTCCCTTGTTTCTGACCTGATTAGCAGGTCTTTAATAATACCCATCCATCCGCCCGTTTTTACTCCATCACCGTTCGAATAGCATTCATCACGCGCGCTAAATCGGGCAGGACAGCATACTCCAGTTCGGGGCAGAACGGGATATGGACATCGTAGCGCGCGACCAGTTGCGGCGGCGCCAGTAGCAGGTTGAACCGCTCTGGCACACTGGTCATCTCGGTGATAATCGCCTGCCCGAAGCCACAGGTGCGGTTATCTTCGTGAATCACGACCAGACGCCCCGTCCTGGCAAGTGACTCTTCCACGGTTTGCCAGTCAAACGGCACGAGCGTGCGGGGGTCAATAATCTCCAGGGAAATGCCCTGGGGGGCGAGTGCGTCCGCCGCTTGCTCCGCCAGCTCCAGCGTGTTGCCCCACGCGACCACCGTGACATCTTTGCCCTCGCGGCGCACCACCGCTTTGCCAAACGGCACGGGTTCGTAGCGCTCCACAGGGCGGCGCACACGGAAAATGTGTTTGGGGATTAGAATCAGCGAGGGGTCGTCATCCTGCACCGCGCTCCAGAACAAGCCCGCTACATCCTCGGGCGTGCTGGGAATGGCGACTCGCAAGCCGGGCGTATGCGCCCACCAGCCGTCGTTGCTCTGGCTGTGCCACATGCCGCCCGCAGGCAGGTATGCGCCGTAAGGCGAATAGATAATCAGCGGGCATTTCCATTCGCCCTTGCTCCGCCAGCGGAGCGTCGCTATCTGGGATACCAACTGATGAAAGCCCGGCGTGATGAAATCAATAAACTGAATCTCGAACACGGGGCGGTAGCCCATCGCAGCTAAGCCCACTGCCGTGCCCACAATCGTGGCTTCCGCCAGCGGCGAGTTCACCACCCTGCCGGGGAAGCGCGTGCTGAGACCTTTCGTAAAGCCAAACACGCCGCCTTTGGGGTCTTCGATATCTTCGCCGAACATCACCACTTCGGGGAAGGTCTCCAGCATCGCGTGGAAGGTGCGGTTGATGGCTGCCACCATCGTGGTGGGCTCTGGCTCTGGCTCAAAGGGGATAGGCAGATACTGCGCGGGCGGCTCGCCGTAGAGATGATCCAGCACATGGGCGGGGTCTGGCAAGGGCACGCGCTCCACTTCCTGATAAATCGCGTCCACTTCCTGCACAATCTCTTCCTGCATGCGCTCCCATTGCTCGCGCGTAAGCTCGCCTGTGCTGATCAGATGTTCCGCCAGCAGTTTGAGGGGGTCGCGCTGCTGCATGGCATCAATCTCGTCGGCAGGGCGGTAGACGCGGTGGTCATCGGCGCTGGTGTGCGAGCTGAGTCGGTCAATCTCGCACCAGAGGATGGTGGGACCTTCGCCAGCACGCGCTTTGCGTATCGCTTCTCCGCCTTTTTCGTACACTTCCAGCGCGTCGCGCCCGTTCACAAACACCACCCAGCGCTCGTCAAACACGCCAAGCCGCATGGGCAGCATGTTGCGAGTGGGTGTGCTGATGCCGTATTGATTGTCTTCTACCATGAACACAATCGGCAGCTTCTCCTGAATGGCGAAGCAGACCGCCTCATAAAATTCGCCCTGTCGTGTGGCAGCATCGCCGATATTGCACAGCACCACACGGTCGTCACCTGCCATCTTGATGCCCCAGGCGGCGCCTGCAGCGGGCAGACACTGGGCGCCAGTGGGCGTTGCCACCGAAAACACGTTCAGCGCACGAGAGGAGTAGTGGGCGGGCATGTTGCGCCCCTCCGAGCTGGAACCCGCGCGCGCCAGAAAGTCCAGCGCAATCTCACGGGTGGTCATGCCGCGCGCCAGCATCAGCGCCCGGTCGCGATAGGTGGGGAAAATGTAGTCGTCGGGGCGCAGGTGATATGCCACCGCCGCGAGCGCTTCATGTCCCATGGCGGGCACCTGGAACCAGCCTTTGCCCTGCCGCATGAGGATGCCCTCGCGCCGATCGCCCTCCCGTGAGAGCATCATCAGTCGCAATAGCTCGAGCTTCGGTAGTCCTGTGCGTTCTTCCATCGTTGCGGGCTTCATCGCCTTACCTCCAGCGGGATTATACCCGACGGGGGCGCATAGCGGTGGTGGAGATGCCCTTAGCAGATTCAGCAAATCGCTGATAGCGATTTATGCCGCACGGTGAACCGAAAGCATCGGGGCATGGGGCATCTGCACCCGTGCTTATCTCTCTGGCGGCTTGGTAAGACGGTAGCGCACTTCAGGACTTTTTATCTTATCCGTTGTAGGTTCAACCAACCCTTCTTGGCGCAGGCGCCGCAGATGATAACGCACAGTTACCGCCTTAACACCCAGTTGCTCCGCCAACTCCAAAGCGCTCAGCTCGCCACTGCGTGCCAGCGTTTGCAGGAGAGTCTCTCGGATTGTCTGCTTTTTCATCTTAGCGGACATCTTTTGAAGTGTTGGTTGGTCTCGGAGCGTGTACACTGTCCAGCGGCGCACTCCGAGCTGTTGTAAAAGCCCTTTGGTTACCAGGTCGGCGAGCAGTCGAGTGATTCTGGGCGTGTCCAGTGAAGGGCATAGTCGGCGTACCTCCGCATGCGTTACCTGCCCTGTTTTATAGGTATAAGCAAGTATAAGCCGCTGCTCATCGGAGAGTGGAACGGCTCGCAGGGAATTTAGCCAGCTCACTGTTGGCTCGTCCAGCAGAGCGGTGTTCATTGCCGTCACTTTGAAGGTTGTCCGCAAATCGTCAAAACGCGGAGGCTGGAGACCAGCCTGGCGCAGTGCCTCCAACATGGAGACTATTCCCGTGCCGCGATTCTCACACAGAGTTCGCCCCTCCTCAGCAGGCAAATCTTCCAGAATTCGCATCAGGGTCTCGTTGCGTGCTGCCGTTAACCCTGGCTCGCCCAGACGGTCTACCGTGACGGGTCCGAATAGCCCTCCCGGATTCTCCACCTCGATTCGGTCAGGGAACAACCTCACTTGCACAGGTGTCCCCTGTGCTTGTGCAGAGTAATCACGATGGGCAACCGCGTTGACAAGCACTTCCCGTAAGAACTCCTGTGGGTATTCGGGTATTGTTTCCGCAAACAGCCCGCTGACGATTACACGGCTTTGTAGATTGCGCAGGATGACCTTCATGCCACCTATCACCAGATTGGCTATAGAACCTTCCACTTTCACATTCTCCATGAGTCGCTCCCCACGATGTCCAATCTGCCCAGCGTGGATAGACGGATAGCGAACCACGGTTAAGTGCAGTCCAGGAAACTCATCCTGAGGGAAGTCAGCAAAGCAGAGATAGCCTGCGAGGGTAGGGGTAAGGATACCTCTTTGTTCTAAGACAATTCCGAAGGTTCTGAGCAGTTGCTCGTCTGACCAGTTGTGGTATGGTGCGTACGGCTTGTGCGTGCGCACATGCCTTAGAAACTCCTGAATCCGCTCTTTGTTCAAGTCATCGAGCGACTTGCCGTGAACGGGCTGCCGATCAAAGCGCGGTCGCTGCCTCCACGACAAAAATAACTGCACCTCGTAGTCTGTCAAGCGTCTGTCGCCGTCTGCAACACGAATATAGCTTCCCTCTACCATACCCGCAGGACGATAGTAGCAGGGCTTCTGATCAGCGGGCACTTGAGGCACTTCAGCAACCACTACTTGCCGACCTTCTATATCATAGACACTAACTACAGGTCGTAGAGGAGGCTCCATCTGGTCACACAGAGAAGCTAAATCTGCTTGGATTTTAGCGGGATCACTAACGCCGACAACCTCGAAACCCTCTGACTCATCTACGCCGAGCAACAGCACACCACCGCTTGCGTTCGCAAACGCAGAAAGCGTTTTCCATAGCTTTTCGGGCAGCCGGCGCTCTGCTCGCTTGACCTCTACCTCGCGCAAATCGCATCCCGTGTAGCGTAGTCGCTCCAGCAGCGCGATTAATTCGTCTCTCAGCATGGTCTCACCTGCCAGCATGTCAATCAGCATGCTAAATCACATGTGAGTATACCCCGCATTTGACATGCTGTTTTACATGCTCGTAAGCGAGTGCTTCGGCGCGTCAAGCGAGGTCATGCTACAAATCAAATGCATCCGGTGCGTAGGTTGCCAATTGGAATATGTATGGAGTATGCACAAGCAGCTCAATCTGCCCGTTGCGATAGTAGCCGCGCACCGTAGTGAGCGCCATGTTTTTCACCGCAGGGGAGTATACCCGACGGGTATACTCTGGGAAGCATGGCAGTTCGGGCGGTTATGGGCGTGGATTTAGGCGGCACCAATGTGCGGGCAGGCGTGCTGACGCAAGCGGGCGAGCTGCTCGCGCCTCCAGTGCAAAACCCATCCCGTGCGCAGGAAGGCTTCGAAGCGACGCTGGAGCAGATTGTGCTGACTCTTGAGCACGCAATAGAGACTTCTGGCGTTCCGCGCGACGCCATTGGCGCGATTGGGATGGCGGTGCCGGGGCATATCGATTCGACGCACGGACTCGTGCGCTGGGCGCCCAACTTCGGCTACACCCGCGCCGACGGCGTTTTTGAGGCATGGCGCGACATCCCGCTGGCGGCAGCCGTGGAATCACGCCTGAATATCCCCGTGGTGATGGGCAACGACGCGAATCTGGCAGCCCTGGGCGAATATTATTACGGTTCCGGGCGCGGCACGGCGCGTGGGCTGGTCATGATTACGCTGGGCACGGGAATCGGCGGCGGCGTGGTGCTCACGCGCGAGCAGATTCAGGGCAACGCCGACTGGGAAGGGGGCGCGCTGCTGGTGGGGTTCAGCGGCGGCGCGGGCGAGCTGGGGCATGTGATTATCGCTTTCAACGGACCGCGTTGCGGCTGCGGGGCGCAGGGCTGTGTAGAAGCCTTTGCACGACGCGACGCGATTGTGGAACTCGCCCGCGAGCTGATGCGCCGCCACCCCGACAGCGCGCTCTACCAGCTGGCGCAGGGCGATCCCGCCAACATCACCCCTGCGCTCGTGAGTGAAGCCTGTGCCCAGGGCGACCCCCTCGCCGCGCAGATATGGGAACAGATCGGATTCTATCTCGGCGTCGCCATTGCGAACTACATTCACATATTCAACCCTGAAGTCGTGGCGATTGGCGGGCAGATTGCCAAAGCGGGCAAGCCACTCTTTGAGGCGATTCACCGCACGGTGCGCGCCTATGCCATTCCCACGCTGCTCGAAGGCTGCCGAATTGTGCCTGCGGAACGGATAGAGGACGCAGGCATCCTCGGAGGAGGCGCTCTGGCATGGCAGAAGGTCGCCCGGTAAGCCGCAGGTGGCGCATGCACCGGCGTGAGGAGACCAAGCCCGACGGGCGCCGAATCTACTACTACACTTTCCAGCCCGAAGCCGATTCGGGTATGCTAATTAACCCAAGCTCAACGGAGGAGGTTCACAACCGATGCGAATGCGCGAACGCGAACTGCGACAGCGACGACACCGACGCATGAAACGCCTGAAGGCGCGTCGACGCGAAGCACGACTCAAGGCTCAGGCTCAGAAAGCGGAGAGTAAGGCATGAGAAAGTGGCTCTTCTCGGTGAGCCTGCTGGGACTGAGCCTGCATCTTAGTTTCGCCTTAGACTCCAGCGGGCGCTGGCTCCGACTCACGATCCTGCACACCAACGACACACACGGACACCTGCTCCCCTTCAGCTACCCTCAGGGAATCGCCCCTGATTCGCCTGCGGCACAGATGCCTTTCAAAGAGAACATCGGCGGGATTGCTCGCCGCGCCACGCTCATCAAAAACCTGCGCGAGTCGCTCCATGGGCAGACCCTGGTGATCGACGCGGGCGACTATATGGACGGTACGCCCTTCTCGCTGGAGTTTCTGGGTGAGGCAGATGTCGCCTGCATGAACGCCGTGGGCTACGAGTTCGCCACGCTGGGCAACCACGAGTTCAGCAACAGCCTGCCCCAGATTCAGAAGCTTCTCGCGATGAGCCGCTACACGAATGTGCTGGCAAACGCGCGCCTGCGCGCAAATGGGCAACCCCTGTGCCAGCCGTATGTGATTGTGGAGCGGTTCGGGCTGAAAATCGCGCTGCTTGGGCTGATTGTGCGCGACACCCAGAACTACCGCGGCGCGCGTGAAGGAGTGGAGATTTTAGACCCCTTCGAGACGGCGCGCCAGCTCGTGCCCCAGCTGCGCTCTCAGGCGGACCTGGTGATTCTCATCTCTCATCTGGGGTACGAGGACGACCAGCGCCTCGCCCGTGAAGTGCCTGGCATCGATGTGATTGTCGGCGGACACTCTCATACGCGCCTGACCGAGCCTACTTTTATTGAGTGGGGCAAAAAAGACGCGCCCAACCTGGGCGGCACGCTGATTGTACAGGCGTTCCAGTGGGGCGGCGAACTGGGACGGCTGGACCTCACCTTCTGGCGCAATCCCGATACGAACCGCTGGGAGATGGTCGCCTATCGGGGGCAGCTGATTCCCATCACCGCCGATATTCCCGAAGATCCCGCCACTCGCAAGGTGCTGGACGGCTACTGGAAGCGCATCGCCAGGCGCTACGGGCGCGTCGTGGGCGTGGCGACCGACGATTTCGTGCAACGCGGCGACGATTACGCTCACTACAACCTCGTGAGCGACGCCATCCGCGAAACCTTCGGCTCCGACTTCGATGTGCAGAACATGTTCGGCGTGCGCATCGAGCTGGCGAAGGGCGCGATTACTTATTACGATTTGGCGCGCATGCTCCCTTTTGGTAACACCATCGTGCGTTTCGAAATCCGCGGGCGCGACCTGAAAGCGCTTCTGCAGCGCCACCGCCCTACTGTGAGCGGAATCCGCTA
>CAZQPV010000033.1:0-10489 GCA_964595265.1 uncultured Fimbriimonadales bacterium | reverse complement strand
AACTCCAGCAGGGGGGCGCGTTTGGTTTCGCTTCGCAGCCGCCTTCGATGTTTTTCCGGCCGCTCATCTCGCTCCACTATTATCTGGATTATGTGCTGTGGGGGGTCTATCCCCTGCTTTCGCATTTCGTCAATCTGTTGTGGCACACCCTGTGCGGGATTCTCGTGTGGAGGCTGACCTACCGCCTGCTGATTCGCTGGGGCTGGACTCCGTTTCAGGCGGAGCCTGCGGCGTATTGGGGCGCGGTGCTTTTTATGATTTTGCCCGCGAATGTAGAGGCGGTGGCGTGGTTTGCGGCGCGCGCCGATATGGTCGCCACCGCGGGCACTCTGGGCGCGCTGATTCTGCTGGAGCAGTTTCAGAAGCAGGGGCAAGCGCTCCTCTACTGGAGCGCGATACTGTGCTTTGCGGGCGGTCTGTTTTGCAAAGAATCGCTACTGACCTTTCCCCTGATTGCATGGCTGTGGCTGCGCTATCTGAAAGTGCCTTCAGCGGGGCGGCTCACTCTGTCCTTCTGGGCGGTGTGGCTGTTCTATCTCGTGTTGCGCACCTGGGCGACTCAGGGATTGGGCGCTTATCCTGAAGCATGGGAGACGCTCACCCGCCCCTGGATGCTGGTGGTAAATGGGGTTGCCTATCTGCTCCAGATGGGCATGCCCGCCATTTTGTATGGTCTGGGGCGCGACCGCTGGGATACGCTCATCTGGGGCATCTGGGGGCTGGGGGTGTTGTCTGCGCTCTACGGCTGGCGCCGCTGGGATAGGGAAAAGCCTGCTCCGCCGATAGACTGGCGTCTGCTGGCGAGCATAGTCTTGCTGGCGATAGTACCCGTGATAATTTTCAAACCGTCGCCGTTTTACTTTCTCAACAGCCGCTACACCTATCTGGCGTCGGCGTTTGGGGTGGTTGGGGTTGGGGCGTGGCTCTATCTGGCGTCGCGCCGTGGGGTGTGGGTACGCGCTGGGCTGGCGGTTGTTCTACTTACCTACTATGGGGGCGCGTTGCGTCAGGTGGATGCATGGCGCGAGGCGGGGCATATCGCGCGCGCGTCGCTGATGTCGCTCCGAGACACCCCACCTGATACCACCCTTTTGATTCTGAGCCTGCCCGACCACTTTCACGGAGCCTACATCTGGCGCGCAGGGTTCCACGAGGCGGTGGCTTTGCTATTGCCCGAACGCGCCCAGCAGCCCGTGTATGTGATGAGTCGTTTCACGATGCGCTTACACACCGATATCGCGGTTCGCTTTGTGGAAGGCGTTGCAACGCTTTTCAGCCGGCAGGACATCTTCCTGCCCCCCGAAGGCGTGCGCACTCCACCGGGCGATGAAGTTATCGTGATGCCTGACAAGCTCATCGTGCCGCTTGCGGTTCAACGCCAGGGGATGGTGCTTCGCTACGAGGATGAAAAGTTTATTCCTGTGTTCGGATACTGAGGGAGGCGGGCGGCGCCGCCTCCCGTAAGGTTACTGCTCGGCGTTCGGCGCGATATCGTCGTATACCGGCAGAAAATCGCGCCACGCTTCGCGGGAGATCGCTTTCACATACTGGGTCAGGCTTAAATACGGTACGAAGTGCGGGCGCCGCGGCTTGCGCAACAGCTTCATCCCCGCCTGGCTGGGGGTGCGGTCGCCCTTAATCAGGTTGCACTTGCGACAGCATGCCACGAGGTTCTCCCATGTATCGCCGCCGCCCATGCTCCGCGGCACCACATGGTCAATCGTCAAATCCCTGGACACATGCCCGCAATACTGGCAGGTGTAGTTATCGCGTGCCAGAATAGCGCGGCGGCTCACCCGCACCTGCGGCAGGGGGCGCTTAATCATATAGCGCAGGCGCACCACTGACGGCGCTTCAAAGCCCCCGTTGACCGTGCGCACAAAGTGTCCGTTGGTACGCACCACTTCCGCCTTGCCCGTCAGCACCATATTGACGGCGCGGCGCATGGTGCAGATGTTCAACGGCTCATAGTTCTGATTTAGCACTAAAACCTCTGGCATCGATCAGCGACCTCCCGAATTAAAAATGGGGAGCCAAACGCACACACCCGTGCAGGCTCCCCAGTCGACACGCGCCTGGATAGAAGGCAACGGTAGCGACCGCGCGTGCCGAACCAGGAGCCTGTGCTCCATCGTTCCGAATCGAACCGAGTCGGGTAGTGCGCTTGCATCACCTTATATTATAGCCTATTTTAGGGGCGAAAATCAAGGGGGAGAGCATGGAGAGGCTCTCCCCCGCGGCTTGGCGATGCCACGGCGCGCGGTTTAGCACCCTGTGCCGAAGTTGAACAGCACAATCAGCAGGTCGGCGTCGTCGACTCTCAGGTCGCAGTTCTGGTCGGCACTGTTTGGTCCTTCGGCGCCAAAGGCGAACAGAACCTGAAGCAGGTCAGCGTCATCGACGCAGCCGTTGCGGTCAACATCGCCATTAGCAGTCAAGCAGGGTTCGAACCAGAAGCCCCCGTTCAGGAAGGTGCCCCCTGGGACATACAACTCTGCATGGGCGTCGTGTTGTCCTATGGTCAATCCCAGTTCAAACTGTCCGCCTGTTGCGAAGGTGTACCCTCCTGCGTCGATGCTCCACCAGCTCAGGTCAAAGTCGCCTCCCTGCTGCGCGTTGCTGAAGCTGAGCAGCAAGCACATCATCAGGCTAATCAGCGTCGCTCTCATCGTCGTACTCCTCCTTCAGTAGGGTTTGCTGGGCGTGAGTTCGGACGACTCGAAGATCCCGCGCTCTTTGGGCTGGTCGTAAAGCTCCGGGTGCAGGTACTTCCCTTTGAGTTCGTCGGGCTTCTCTGGCTCGGTCTGGAAGCCATACCGCTGGATCCACAGGTCGTTCCGCACGGCTTCGACGCGCCAGCTGACCTCGACGAAGGGCTTGCTCGTACGAATCACGAACCGGTTGTTCTGAATCTTCTGCACGACTTTTGCCAGCACGAAATCGTCGCTGGCGTCAATCACGGTGAGCTGATAACGGAAGTCGCGGTTGATGGCTTCAAAATAAGGAGGTAGCTGCACGACGGCGTAGCCGCGCGCATCGGTGACCACATTCCCAGAATAGCTGTTCAGCGGTTCGGGGGACTCGGTGCAGAAATGGTTCAGGAAGTGGGTTTCAGGCATCAGCGGGTGGTCAATCTGGAACGATTTGGTGCCGCTGGCGCCAAGCCGTCCCTGAGCGAAGACGCCCCAGCCGTTGGCGCTGCTATTGGTGCGTCCCAGCACGCCGTAGTTGGTTCCTGTGGACGCCTCCACAACCCCGACGACCCCACGCCCCTGCGGGCTCTCGGAGCGCCCCACCAGACCAAAGTTTATCCCTGTTGTGGCGCTGGCATATCCATAAGCGCCGATCCCGCTGCTCGAAGCGTTTTGGAATAGCCCCGCGTGTGTGTTCCCTGTGGTCGCCGTAGCGTCGCCAAACACCGCGATGCCGCTGGAGCTGCTAACACGCCCGACAACGCCGTAGGTATTGCCGGTGCTGGCGGTCGCTTCGCCGAATACCCCAGTCCCACTGGAGCTACTCACGCGCCCGTGAACACCGTAGGTACTCCCCGTGGTAGCGGTCGATTCTCCCAGCACGCCTGCACCGCCGCCTGCACTCTGGTTTCTCCCGTAGATGCCGTAAGGCTGACCCGTGGTTGCAATCGCTTCACCGTAAACGCCGTAGCCAGCGACACTGAAGGAACGCCCGAAGACGCCGTAGTTGGCTCCTGTGGAAGCGCTGGCTTCGCCCACAACACCGGCGCCATTCGGGCTGGCAGACACTCCAGAGAGAGCAACGGCTTGCCCCGAGGTGGCTGGATTAGTAATCGCGAACGCGGCGCCATTTGGAACCGCCGCACTGCCCGTGAAGGGAAGCGTGAAGTTGCCATCGGTCAGGTCGTTCGCGGGCGCCCACATCGTGCCGTTCCACTTCAGCACCTGCCCTGTTTGGGGCACGGAGGGGTCTATCGGGCGTCCACGCAAGCCAGCTACCATCGGGTTTGGATAATTGCCAAACAGGTCGCCGCCTGCGGGACCTTCAGGGGCGCAAATCGCAGGCACCCACGCGGCGCCGTTCCATCGGATCACATTCCCCACAGCAGGCGCTATCCCCATGGGCTGCCATATTCGTGCTCCTGCGTTCCAGAACAGGATAGCGCCGTTGAGAGGACCGCCTGGTGCGCCCCCTGCTGGTTTCCAGGTCATTCCGTCCCAGAACAGAATGTCGCCTCGTGCGGGACCGCCAGGCGCGCCGCCTGCAGGAGACCAGAAAGCACCATTCCAGAACAGAAAGTCACCCATTTTCGGACCTCCCGGAATTGGGGCAATCGGAAAGCCACGCAGCCCCACGACCATCGGATTGGGGTAGTTGCCCATCAAGTCGCCTGCCGCAGCCCCCACAGGAAACGCCGCCCAAGCGTAAGGCGCCGCATTGATGCGCACACGAGGCGTCAGCAAGGTGAAGTTACCCCCGCCTGCTGGGCGCACGCGAATCTCCAACCATCGGTTCGGAATATTCGTCCAAACCAGAATCTGCGGACCGAAGTTCAACTCCACTGTGAATAGCCCGTTTCGCACAGGGTGATTGTTAATCTGCACCACATTGCCAATCTGGTTTCCAGCGTTCGGCGCATCGTACAGGGTGAAAATAAAATCAAAGTTCCCATTGGCAGGCGCCCCTGCCATGCGCAGGTAGCCCTGATAGGTAATTGTCGCTTGCGCGTAGCCCGAAAGCCACGCCATCGCAACGACCAACACGCTCAATCCCACAATCAGCCGATGTGCCATCATCCGATACCTCCTTCGGCAAATTGGCTCATCAATAGGAGATGACTCGGCTGACGCGAAAACTGTTGCAGGGTTGGCAGGAATCTGGGATCTGTTGCAAAAAACAAAGGACTCATGGAACAGGACGCGGGAACCGCGTCCGTCCGGGCATCTGGGAGGGGCGCAGTCGCCGCGCCCCACGCGGCGAAATGAAGCGTGCTACGAGGCGGAATGCAAATTTTTGGCGACAGAGCAGGAATCGGCGTCGCTAAATTATAGTGAATAAGGCTAGTCCTTAAGGACGGAGCTATCAGGTATAATTAGCACACTATTCAGGACAGGTGAGATGATGAGCAAGCGCATGCTGCATGTAGAGGCGCCCGCTTGGGAGGCTCAGCCAGTCCGAATGCGTTCTCGCTGGAGATAGAGACCATTACCCCGCTGTTCGGTGGGGGCTATAAGACGCGCGAGTGTGATGAGCTAATCCCCATCCGCTCTGCGACCGTGCGCGGGCATCTGCGCTTCTGGTGGCGTGCAACCACAGGAGCGCAATTCAGCTCTGTGCAGGAACTCTACGAAAGGGAATGCGAACTCTGGGGCGGTCCCTCCACAAAGGAGAAGTCTCGCGTCGGCAAGGTGGGGGGTGCGTGTGGAGATTCTACAAAAAGGCACTGCAAAGCCCTTCAACGAAATTGCCCCTAAATCGACTTCTAAGGAGGGTCCGCGACACGGTTTCTTTCTATTTCTCTTTCAGGAAGTCAAGAAGCAGGAAATTCCAGCAGCAAGCGGGCTGGAGGGAGTGAGATTTAAGCTATATATTGACTACACTGGCGCAGTTGACGACCGGCAAAAGCAGGAGGTGCAAACGGCAATCAAGGCATGGCTCACTTTTGGAGGTGTGGGCGCACGCACGCGGCGAGGCTGCGGCGCTCTCAGAGCGCTAAATGGCTCAGATTGGCTCCTACCCGATAATCCCAACGAGCGCGAGCAATTTCTCAAACAACTTCTGGCTTGCCCTTCCAGCGAGCGCGACTATCCGACGCTGGCAGGGGCGATCGTGGTGGTTGGGAACCCCCAGAACGACCCCACGAAGGTCTGGGCTGAGCTGGGGCAATTTGGGGCACGATTCCGTAAAGGGCATTTTAATAGGGAATACGAGCCGATGTCAGGAGGAAAGTGGAACGACTATCGGGATGTGCTGTGCCGTTTAGAGGAGTTATCAGATACAATCTCTCGCCAAGCCGTTTTTAGGCTTGCCGATCATTTATCAAGCGTTTCCAAACGCCAGCTTTAAGGGCACAATTGCACCCGCTGAGTCGGGTCGGATGGCGTCGCCCGTGATTCTCAAACCTGTTGCTCTAAGTAAAGGCAAATATGCCCCATTGATTGTTGTACTGCGTGCAAAGGCGCCTGAAAATATCAAAATCAAACAGGATAGTCACGAGAGGGTGTATGCCCTCCAGCCCCCGCAGGACGATTCCGAGCTGAGGGCGCTGAAAGATGTGCTGGAGTCACTGCAAGCCTCAGATGTGCTGGATGCGGTGGTCAAAGCAGCAAAACAGCACTTCGACGGAACGCAGGTCATCCATATACCTGCAGGAGGCACACAATGAAGTATCTGCTCACCATTGCGCTGGGACCTGTTCAGGAGTTCATCGCTGCGGCACGGCGCACTGCAGACCTTAAAGCAGGCTCTCAATTGCTGGTAGAAACCGCGCGGAAGGTGGCAGCGCATCTGGAAGCTCAGGGTGCCGAACTGATTTTCCCTGCAAACACCCATATCGCCCCCCTAATAAGATCGTCTGCATCGTCGGGGGCGACCCCAAGACGCTGGCTGTAGAGGCACGCAAGATAGCGCAGGAACACCTGCAGAGCGAATGGAAAAGCATCGAAGGCGCTCTCGCCGCGCTGATTAACGCTGAACTGGCAACACACCAGATTCGGAACTTCCTTGAGTTTTATGTGGCATGGGCGCCGTTTCAGGGCGAATATGCGGCGGCGCAACAGCAGGCAGAGCGTTTACTGGCGGGGCGCAAGGCGCTGCGCGACTTTGTACAACTGCACAGCCTGCCCGGACTGCCCAAAAGCCCCCTTGACCCCTCGCGCGATACAGTGGTGAGGCTAAAAGGCAATCTCGAAGTTGTTGACGACGCGCAGAAGGATGCCAACCTCCGCCTCAAGCCCCGAGACACTCTGGATGCCATCTCCCTGCTGAAGCGCGTCAAGGGACGCCAGCTCGCGGGCAAAGTGCCTTCCACCATCGAGATGGCGTTGCGCTCCTTCTGGAAAGTCGCAGAACAAAACGCTCCTACTACTGTTTATAAGCTGAACCAGATAAAGGAAAACCTCGGTCTCGCGGAAGTGGGGGGTCTCTTCTTCCTGCGGTGGAATGACCTTGAAACCGAGCAACCCATCGATGAAGAGACCAGGAACGATGTCAAAAAGCTGCGCCACGAGATTATCACAGCAGTGGGCGTGCCCGAAGATCAGCTCGGTTACTACGCCATTCTGGTTGCCGACGGCGACAGAATGGGCGAGCGCATCAGCACCCTCAAAACCATAGAGGCACACAAAACCTTCTCGCAGCAAGTCGCCAGCTTCGCAGGAGAGGTCCACGGGATTGTTGAAAGGCATGGGGGTTACCTCGTCTACTGTGGTGGGGACGATGTGATGGCACTGTTGCCCGCGAATCGGGCGCTTGCCTGCGCTAAGGCACTGCGCGACACTTTCCAGCAAAAGGTTCCTGGCGCGACGCTCTCGGCTGGTATTGCGCTGGTGCATTTCCTGGAAAACCTGCAGAACGCGGTGGAACGGGCGCGTCAGGCGGAGCGCGAGGCAAAACACTCACGAAACGCGGTCGCCGTCGCCCTGCACCCGCGCAGCGGCGAGGCGATTACCGCCACAACCCAGTGGAACCATTTCGCTATCTGGCAAGAGTGGATCGGAGCCTTTCGGCAGGGGCTTGCGCGCGGCTTCCCGTACGAACTTTATGCGCTGGGGCAGGAGTACGAAAAAACTTCCATCGACGCCGCGGTCCTGAAAGCGGAGGCGGAATGAGTCCTGAAGCGCAAGGAAGGCGCCGAGCGCGTGCAGGTTCAATTCCCGGATTGGGCGTTCCAGAACGCTTCGCGCATCCGGGAGTTCGCGCACCTTCTTGTGATTGCTCGCTTCCTCACATCTTATCCGGAGGTGGCAGATGACGACGAAAATCGTGCGGATTGAGGCGTTTGACCCGTTGCTGTTTCGAGATGGGCGTCCTTTTGCCGCGGAGTTAGGCGCGCTGGACGCACGTAGCCTCACAGTCCCGATGCCCAGCACAATCGCGGGCTTCATTCGCACCTTCGTCGGCAACCAGCAGAGGTGGGCATGGGACGACGAAGGGTTCAGAGCGTCCCAAATCAAAATGCATGCCCCTCTGCTGTACCGCCTCCAGGGGGCGGAGGCTCAGGGCGAGTTCGTGTTCCCCGCACCTGCGGACGCCCTGGTTTACTGTGATCAAAACGACACCTTGCAGGTGGATGTTCTGGTTCCCTACGAGCCACCGGAGGGAAGTGGCTGCATTCTGCCCAATCCGAAACTGAAACCGCTCAAGGTCTCGGTAGCGGCGAAGCCTGCGGGGGGCTACAACTTCTGGAAATGGAGCGATATGAAGTCATGGCTCCTAGGGGAGGGGCAGCCGCCTTCAGAACGGATAGAGGCTCTATCCCGTGAGGTGCGTACCCATGTAGAGATTGACGATGCGAGCGGCACCAGCAAAGACCGACATCTGTTCACGGTGGAGTTTCGTACCTTCGAACACCTGCACCGGAACGGTGTCGTCTATTACCGCTGGGCAATGCTGGCGCGGGTGGCACTGCCCGATGACCTCGCCGTGCCTCTGAACGGCGTGGGCACGCTGGGCGGCGAGCGACGCGCCAGCTTTCTACACGAGACTCAGGTATGGCTGGAGTGCCCCGAAACGATACGGAATGCGCTTTCACACGCAAGAAAAGTACGCATGGTGCTGGCGACGCCTGCTATCTTCAAGGACGGCTGGAAACCCGGCTGGCTGAACAACGACCTGCAAGGCACTCCCCCAGGAACCAGCGTGCGGCTCAAGCTGGTGGGCGCCGCGGTAAAGCGCCACGGGGCTGTCAGCGGATGGGAATACGCTCGTGGACGCCCCAAGCCTGTGCGCTGGCTAGCACCCACTGGCTCCGTTTACTTTTTTGAGATTCTCAGCGGCTCTGCAGAGAGCCTGATTAACGATGCATGGCTTCAGCCCGTAAGTGATAACGAAAAAGACCGCGACAGCGGCTACGGACTGGCTCTGTGGGGCGTCTGGAACGACAAAAGCACAGGAGGGAACACAATATGAGCCAGGCAAAGGTAGTCTCTTTGCACGCGCTGACACCCCTGCATGTGGGCACAGGACAGGCAGTGGCGAACCTTGACCTGCCAATTGCGCGCGAGAAAGCAACAGGTTTCCCGATGGTGCCTGCTTCCTCCTTCAAAGGGGTCCTGCGTGACTATCTTAGGGGGAGCGACTGGGTAGACGATGCCTTCGGCTATTCCGACAAAGCAGGTGCTTTTGTGTTCACCGACCTGCGTCTGCTCTGCCTGCCCGTGCGCAGCTACTTCGGCACCTTCGCGTATGTAACCTGCCCACTGGTATTGCAGCGCTACAACCGTATGGTCGGGGCTTTCGGCGCTGGGCAACAGATACCGGACATCCCCGACATAAGCGATGGTGCAAACAGCCTGAGAGTTGCTCTTTGCGACGGCAGCGTGCTAAGTAGCGAAGGGCGTGTCTACCTTGAAGACCTTGACCTGGAGGTTGACAGCATAAAAGTGTCGCAAGTCGCGGATGTATTTGCGAAAATATTTTGTGCAGATCAGCCCCGCCTATTTACCGAGCGGTTTGCGATTGTCTCCGATAGTACCTTCAGCTTCCTTGCCGAAACAGCGACCGAGGTGGTGGCGCGAGTGCGCTTGCAAGACGATACAAAGACGGTTGCGTCAGGCGCGCTCTGGTACGAGGAGGCTTTACCCGCCGAGAGCCTGCTTTACGGCTTCATCGGGCTTGCGGACTATCCCCGTTCCCAGAACACTGCTCTCCTTGACAATCTGCCTTCAGGGCTGACCCTTCAGATAGGTGGCGACGCCACTATCGGTCGGGGCGTGTGTAAGGTGGTGATACAATGAAAACGCGCGCACAGCGGGACATGGAGCTGGCACTGAATTGCGTTCGCGAAGTTGCAACAAATCCTGACAAGGATGTGCATCGGTACTACGGGGGATTATGCCACAGCTTCCCTGTTATGGTGCGCACCTGCGGCTTGTGTCAGGCGGTCGCGTTTTCGGCAGATAAAGCACAAAGCAATGATTCCAACAGAGCCGAGGCGCATCAGCTTCTGCTAAACCATGTCGCGCGGATTCTGGAACTGCCCCCGCAGAGCCTTCTGAACGAGATACTTGCAGCCGACGCCGCCACCTACCTGCTCTACACACGCCGGGTGCTGAACGCATGGGTCTACTTCAAGCGTTTCGCGGTCTCTATTCTCAAGGTGGAGTCGGGAGGTGAGTCTGAATGAGCAATACCGGCGTGCAGGCATGCCGTGATAGCCTCCTGAGCGTGGACCGCTGTCACGCGACTCACGCAGGGCTTCTGCTTCAGCGCTACCTGGAGAGGCACAAACCGAAACAGCGTGAGGCGGGTCAGCAGATGCCTGAGGAGGCGCTCATTGAGGCGGCGCGAAACATCG
>CAZQPV010000032.1:9954-19258 GCA_964595265.1 uncultured Fimbriimonadales bacterium | reverse complement strand
CCGCCTGAAGGAATGACGCGCCGCTACGAGTTGAGCCTTGTCGCTTCCAGTCGCCTGCTCCGTATCACCAGCTTGCAGGTGCAGGGTGGGCGCAACATGGGCGGTACTTACACGGTGCAATTCAACCTGAGCGAGGCGGCGAAAGTTACGGTCAGCGTGCAGGCGGGTGGTCAGGTCGTGCGCACGCTGGAGCAGGGGCGCAGTCGTAATGCGGGCGTCCAGCAGCTCGTCTGGGACGGTCGCGACCAGCAGAGGCGTGCCCTGCCGCCAGGCGCCTACACGCTGGTTGTCGTCGCCGAGACGACCGAAGGACAGGTTGCCCGCGCCACGACGCCCTTGGTGCTGACCCGCTAACAGGAGGTGCTTTATGCGAAAGCGGTGGCTGTTGTGGACTCTCATGTTCTGCCTGTCTGCTTGTGGTGGCGGTGGCGGAATCACCGACACCGCCGCCCCCCAGATTACCCTGATAGAGCTGGGCTGGCGGGGCCAGACGCTCTATGTATCCGCGGTGGTTCAGGACGCGGAGACGGGCGTCGCCAGCGTCATAGCGCGTGTTGTGGCTGGGAACCAGACCCAGACGGTGGCGCTCCAGGCACAGAGCGGCAACCGCTACGAGGGCGCCTTGCCCAGCAACACGGCTCGCGTCAGCCTGATTGCCCACGACCGCGCTGGGAACGAACGCGCCACCGACGAGCTGATTGCCCCGCCACCCAACCCACCGTTTTGAGCCTACAGAGCCTTTCAGGGTATCCTATCCCCTGAAATGGTAAAGTGGGGTATTCTGGGCACGGGCAAGATTGCGAAGCGGTTCATGCAGGCGGCGTTTTATGTGCCCGAAGCGCAGGTGGTCGCTGTCGGCTCGCGCACGCAGGAAACCGCCTATCAGTTCGGCAGTCATTTCGGCATCCCGAAACGCTATGGCAGCTACGAGGGCGTGTTGAACGACCCCGAAGTGGAGATTGTCTATGTGGCGACGCCGCATAACCTGCACGCCGAGAACACGCTCGCCGCGCTTCAGGCAGGTAAACATGTGCTGTGTGAGAAGCCTTTCACGGTGAACGCCCAGCAAGCAGAAGAGGTGATTGCTGCCGCACGCCAGACCGACCGCTTCGTGATGGAGGGGATGTGGACGCGCTGTTTCCCCATGATGCAGGAGGTGTATCGGCGCGTACAGGCGGGCGAAATCGGTAAAGTGCGCTATCTGCAGGCGGACTTCGGCTTCCGACCGCCGTTTGACCCCAGCAGCCGACTGTTCAACCCCGAATTAGCGGGCGGCGCGCTGCTGGATGTGGGCATCTACCCGATTGCGCTGGCGTTCTGGTTCCTCGGCGCACCGCAGGAGGTGGTCTCGCTGGCGACGCACGGCGAGACGGGAGTGGATGTGCTGGAAGGGGTGGTGTTCCGCTACCCGAACGGCGCGATTGCGACTCTCAGCGCCAGCATTCAGGTCAATACACCCAAGCAGGCGTTTTTGTGCGGCACAGAGGGGATGATTCACTTCCCCGCGCCGTGGTGGAAGCCTTCGGAAGCGTTTTGGATACGCCCTGACGGCTCGCAGGAGCATTTGCTGTACCCCTACGAGGGCGATGGGTTGCAGTTTGAGATTCGGCATGTGCATGCGTGTTTGCAACAGGGTTTGCGCGAGAGCCCCCTGATGCCGCTGGAGGAGACCCTGCGCATCGTGCGCCTGATGGATCGGCTGCGTGCGGAGTGGGGCGTGCGCTATCCGTTTGAGGAGTGAGCCAGCATGCAGAGGCTTTACTCGTTTGAGACGGAAGCGGAAGTCGCGGCGGCGCGCGCGAACCATGTGCGCCTGACTCGCGTGCGACAGGGCGCCACCCACGGACGCTACGCCCTACAGGTGGAGTTCCTGCCGAAGACCGACTGGCCCAACCTGATGTTCCGTGCGGAGACCGCATGGGACTGGAGCGCCTACAACGGGCTGGCGTTTGACCTGCTGAACCCCACGGCGGAGCCGATTGTGTTTGGCGTGCGCGTGGACGAAGACCCCCGCGCCGACGGCGTGCGATTCTGCCGACAGGGCGGAGCCACAGTCCCCCCGAAACAGCGCGTGCGCTTCGTGATGCCGCTCGCCCCGAACCCGATGGACTACGGCATGCGTGGGCTGCCCGCGCTCAAAGGCTATCAGGCAGTCAACATTACGGTCAGCAACACTCTGAACCTCTCGCATATCGTGGCGTTCCAGATTTTTCTAGACCATCCCCACACCCCGAAGCGACTGATTGTGGACAACATCCACCTGATACGCTACTACCAGCCGCTGGAGGGGATTGTGGACGAGTTCGGGCAGTACGCGCATGCCCGCTGGTCGCACAAGGTGCGCAGTGTTGAACAGATGCGTCGCCAGCTGCAAGCTGAACAGCGCACGCTGGAGCGCAAGCCTGAACTGGCGGAGCGCGACCGCTTCGGCGGCTGGGCAAACGGACCCAAGCGCGAGGCGACAGGCTATTTCCGCGTGGAGAAGGTGGACGGCAAATGGGCGCTGATTACACCCGATGGCACGCTCTTCTTCTCGGTGGGTGTGGACTGCGTGAACTGGGGCGAGTATACCTACATCACGGGGCGCGAGAAGATGTTCCGCTGGCTGCCCGATGAGAAAGACCCGCTCGCGAAATACTACGCCCATCTTTCGGGCGCGCTGATGGGACCCATCAGGGAGGGCAGGGCGTATAACTTCTTTCTCGCGAATCTAGAGCGCAAGTACGGCGAGCGCTGTCGTGAAATATGGCGCGAACACACGCTCAGGCGTTTGCGGGCGTGGGGTTTCAACACCATCGGCAACTGGTCTGCCAGCGAGTTTTACCGCAACGGCAAAATCCCCTATGTGGCGACGGTTGGCATCTGGGGCGAGCATAAGCGCGTGCGTAGCGGTGTGGACTACTGGGGCAAGATGCACGACCCGTTTGACGAGGACTTCCAGCGCAATCTGGAGGCGAGCATCAAGCAAGTCGCCGCTCAGGTGGGCGATGACCCGTGGTGCCTTGGGTACTTCGTGGATAACGAGCTGAGCTGGGGTGTTGACGGCGAGCCAGCGAAGCGCTATGGGCTGGCTTACGGCGCGCTGGAACTGGACGCCCGCGAATCGCCCGCCAAACGCGCCCTGATGGAGCAGTTGCGTTGCAAGTACTGCACGATTGAAGCGCTCAACAGGGCGTGGAACACCGCCTTCCCCAGCTGGGAGGCGTTGGAACGCCCGCACGACCTGCGTGCCCACGCGCCCACCCCCGAATGCCTGCAGGATTTACGCGCCTATGTGAAGGCGTTCGCCCTGCAATATTTTCGGAGCGTGCGCGAGACTCTGCGACGGTGTGCGCCGAATCATCTCTATCTGGGCTGCCGTTTCGCGTGGTACACACCCGAAGCCATGGAAGCAGCGGCAGAGGTGAGCGAGGTGCTGAGCTTCAACCTCTATGTGCCGCGGATTGAGCGCGCCCGCTGGCAGTTTCTGGAAGCCTATAACCGCCCGATTCTGATTGGCGAGTTCCATTTCGGCGCGCTGGATCGGGGCATGTTCCACACGGGGCTGGTGCCTGCACGCAATCAGCAGGAACGCGCCCAGATGTACGCGGAGTATGTCCGAAGCGTGGCGGAACACCCCTCCTTTGTGGGATGCCATTGGTTTCAATATATGGACCAGCCGCTCACGGGGCGCTGGTTTGACGGCGAGAACTACAATATTGGGTTTATCACGATTACCGATACCCCCTATCCTGAGATGGTCTCGGCGGCGCGGGCGATTCACGGGCAGATTTACCGCCTGCGCTGGGGCTAAACCTCATCGGGCTTCCAGCCGTATTTGCCCACGAGCGGCACGAACACGCACTCGCCGTAGGTGCGCGTGGTGTAGCGGTCGCCATGCCGAATAAACAGGGTCAGCACCTGATAGTGGCGCGTGCCGAGCGGAATCAGCAGTCGCCCCCCTCTGGGCGAGAGTTGCTGGAGCAGTGGCTCTGGGGGCTTGCCCGGCGCGCCCGCTGTTACGATGATGCGGTCGTACGGCGCGAAGGGGGGAAAGCCGCGCGTGCCGTCGCCCATCACCCAGATGATGGGGGGCAGGTTCAGCTGGCGCAGGGTCTGATAAGCCCGGAGCGCCAGTCGGGGGAACCGCTCCACCGTAATCACCTGTTTCGCCAGCAGGCTCAGAATCCCCGCCTGATAGCCCGAGCCGGTGCCAACCTCCAGCACGCGCTCGATGCCCTGCAGCTCTAAAATCGCGGTCATCTGCGCCACCAGCGACGGTTGGGAGATGGTCTGCCCCTCGCCAATCGGCAGGGCGTGGTCTATGTAGGCTTGCGAGCGGTATTCGGGCGGCACCATCAGATGGCGGGGCATCTGGCAAATAGCGTTCAGCACACGCTCATCGCGAACCCCCTTTGCCCGAATCTGGGCAATGAGCGCCTCCAGCTGGGCGGTGTAGTCGATGCCATCAACGGGGAGCATGGGTCTGAATTTGGAAATTCGTCCCGGCGGGAGATATTCCTGTTGGGTACACTCATGAAACGCTCTTTTCACTGTGGGCGTCTAAGGATAGGACGGCTATGGCAAGGACGGTTCTCTGCTGGCTTCTGCTCGGCGTGCTGATTGCTTCCGCCCCTGCGCAAATTTATCGCAACATCGTGAACAAGCCTTTTGCGGCGGTCAGCAACGGTCCTCAGAATCTGGTGATTGTGGATATAGACCGCGCGGGACGTTCTGCGGAGGCGATAGACCGGTTGATTCGCCAGCGTGTGGAGCAGGTTGCCCGCGCTCAGATTCAAGGCGCACGCCCGCTCATACGGCTCTACAAGCGCTACGGCTTCCTGCCCGAAGACTATCGGTTCCCGCTGATTTACACGGTCGCCTTGCGGCGGAATGGGCAGCTGATTTCACCGACACGCTCACGCGATGGGGGATTGGGCAACGGCACGCTCTCGTTTGAGATTGTGGATGGCGCGAACCCGTTCCCTGCCAATTACAAAACCCTTCTTCAGCAGGTGCTGAATGTCGCGCCGCCGCTGGTGGAGGCGGAGTACGGCAAGCCTGCCCGTACGCTGACCATTCAGGTGGTGAACTATGATGACCAGATTGGCGACCGCGATGCGGTGGTGGGCGGGATTTACGATGTGTCCAACAACCGATTCCTGTTCCCGATTTACAACTCGCCCGAAGCGGCGGCGGTAAACCTGACACATCTGATTACGCTGGCGTTCCATGCCGATGTGGGGTTCGCCTTTGACGCTTGGGCGGAGGGGTTTGCGCGAGCCGTTACGACGCGCGTGGCGCGGAAGGCAATATTTCGCACGCAACTGGGGCTGAACCCCGACTTCGTGGAGCGCACGCTGGAGAACACTTATGACGCGCGCCCCTACTACGACGCGTGGAACCAGCCCGTGCTGGGCAGTCCCGCGTTTATCGCGCCCTCGCTCCGCCAGGCGAGCATTCAGGGGGGCACGACGGGCGGCATCTGGCTGGTGCGCTACCTGATGGCGGGCAGTGTGTGGCTCAAAGTGGCGATGGAATACCCCAGCTTTTTCCGTGTGTTCAATCAGCTCTATTACCAGAACTACACGCCCGCCCTGCGCAACGACACCAGCGCGCTGATTGATCTGGCGCGCCAGGCGCTCAGCCAGATTTCGGGCAACCCCAACCCGACGGTGGAGGGGGTTCCATTTGAACAGTGGGTGCGCCAGCAATATATTTTAGACACCAGCGTAACCTACGGGCGCAAACTGCACGCGCAGATGCTCCCCTATGTGGGCGAGGTGCAGCCCGGCGAAGAGGCGGTCTTCGTGGTGTTTTTGACCTACTTCCAGACGGTGCGCTCGGGCAACTCGTGGGATGAGGCGCTGCTGAACGGAACCTGCTATCCAATTTACTGGGATTTCAATCTGCAGCGGCTGACGCTCTCGCCCCAGTACGAGCGCGTGGACATTCGCGTGGGCACGGGCGCGGTGGTACCCAGCTTTGTCGGGAGCGATGTGGCGAACCAGCGGCTGACTGTGGACTTCGCGGTCGGCACGGAGTACGCTCAGGTGGCGTTCCCCAGCAGTAAGGTGCAGACGGCGACGGTTCGGAACAACTTTTTCGGCGTGGTGTATGGCTTGGACGACGGCACTGTGGAGATTCAGATTGGCTCGGAGCGGCGCACGGTCGAGGTGACTCGCGGCGCGTTTGGCACGGCGTTCCCCGAATCGGTGATGAATCAGGAGCAGGTGGCGCAGCTGGTGTTTTATCGGGCTGGGGAAGAGGTGGGGCGCGTGCAGGTCAACAAGGGGCTGGGCTTTCAGTATGTGCTGGCGCATTTAGCCTCGCCTGCGGGCAGTTTTCGGCTCCAGCGGGCGGCAGGACTGCAGATGATTAGCCTACCGCTACGCCCCTATCAGACCGATATGGCGCGGGTGCTGGGCATCCCTGCCAGCGAGCTGCGACTGGCGCACTGGCGTCAGGAGCGATTTAGCTATGTCTATTACCCCGAAACGCCGCCGCCCGCGCCCGGCGTGGGCTACTTCCTGCGCGTACCAGACAGCGGAATCGACCGCCTGATTGAAGGCGAAGCAACGCCTGCCGATCGCCCCTTCGCGATTGCGCTCCAGCCCGGCTGGAACCTGATTGGCATGCCTTTCAATGCGCCCGTGAATGTGGGCGACCTGCAGGTGGTGTGGCAGTTCGATTCGCCTGTATCGTGGGAGACGGCGACCGAATCGATTGGTGGGCAGCCGCCGCTGGTGGGCAATCAGATTTTCACGCTGGGCGGCGTCGGCGGCTATGTGCAGGCGACGCAGCTGGAGCCGGGCAAAGCCTACTGGGTACGGACTCTGCGTGCGGAGGGCGTTACGCTGCTAATTCCGCCGCCGAGCAACCGCACTGCCTCCCGCTCGCGAAGCGAAAGGGACGAGCCGCGTCCTGTATGGGAGATGATGCTGACCTTGCAGTCGCGTGCGGGGGGCGGCGTGATTACGCTCGGCATGGACCCCAGCGCGACGACTCGTTCGGCGAAGTGGGACGCCGAACTGCCGCCCCTGCTGCCCGATATGCTGGGGTTCGGAGTCGTGAGCGAGTCGGGTGCGCTCCAGATAAGCTCTGTGCGCCCACTGGGCGGGCGGCAGGTGTGGGAGCTGCGCGTGCTACCAGCCGAGCCAGAAAGCGAGCATACGCTCACCTGGAACCTGCCGCCGAACACCGCACAGCGCTGGCGTATCCTCCTGGAAGACCCCACAACGGGCAATCGCGTGGACATGCGTCAGCACAGTTTCTACCGATTTGTGCCCTCCGAAGGGCGAACACTGCGTGTGGTGGTGGAACCCACTATGGCAGCGCCTGTGCGGATTACGCAGGTGCGTGTGGCGTCCGCGCGCGGGGGTAACTTCGCGATTGAGTACCAGTTGACGGGTGAGGCGAGCGTGAAAGCGGAGGTGCGCTCCGCGCGGGGCGAGGTGGTGAGAATCCTGCAACCCTCGCGCGCGACCCGTGCAGGTGTGCAGACTCTTACATGGAATGGGCGCGACCAGCAGGAGCGCGCGTTGCCCCCGGGAGCGTATCAGCTCCATCTTGAAGCGGTTGACAGTGAGGGGCGTGTAGCGCGCGCCGTGACTCCGATTCTGCTAACAAGGTAGGCAAAGACGATGGCAAAACGCGGTTTCTGGCTCTGGTGCGTGTTGTGCGTGTGGCTCCTGTCGGGCTGTGGCGGCGGGGGCGGCTTCGGCGGCGCGGTGATTCAAGGGCGCGTGGCGCTGGTCGGCACGGGCAACCCGCCGAACCCAGCCGCGATCGTGCGTGCAGGCGGCGCCTCTACCCGAACCGACCTGCAGGAAGGCACTTTTACCCTGCGCGTGCCGCCCAATACCACCCAGCTCACGGTGGAAGCGCCCGATTACCCCACTTACACTTTCAACCTGCCCCCCCTACGCACGGATCAGGTGAACGACCTCGGCGTGTTATATGTGGGACCCCAGAAAGTCGCGGTGCAGGGGCGGATTGTGAACGCGCTCACGCAGCAGCCTGTGGGCGACGCGCTGATTACGCTGCTCGGACAGCGCACGCTCAGCAACGAGACCGACGGCAAGTTCACCCTGAACGATGTGCCCTTTGACCCCAACGGCATTCTGGACGCCGAGGGGCAGGTGGAAAAAGCAGGCTTTGTGCCCCAGCGGTTTCTCGTGGATGTGGGACCCGATAACAGCGGGGTCATTCAGCTGGGCGACATTCAGCTGGCGCCACAAAGCGACGACAACCCCCCGGATGCACCGGGCAATGTGCGGGGTGTGGTGCAGGTGGCAGGCGGCGGCAATCCGATAGGAACCCTGATTTTAATCTACACCCCGCCTGACGCCAGCACGCCTGCGGAGACGGAGGTAGTGAACCAGATTTCGGGCGCGTTCGCGCTCTGGCTGTTGCCCGGCGACTATCGGCTGGTGTTCTCATTTTCGGGGCGTCAGGTAGAGCGCCAGATTAGCGTGCAGAGCCTGAACACGGTGATTGACCTGGGCACGGTGGAGATACCGTAGGGGGACAACCCCTGTAGGGATGCATCCATTTGGGACGCGGATATTGTTGCTACGCGTTTTGTAGACGCCTGAGTAGCGCCTCTACAGAAGCTTTCAGCACGGGTATATGCTGCTGGACGGTATTCCAGACAATATCCGTGTCAATTTCAAAGTAGCTATGAACCAGAATATTGCGCATCGCGATAATCTGCTTCCAGGACACTTCAGGTATCCTCGCCGATGATGCGTAAATGATGGACGAGCCAGACTTGCAGCATTTCGTCCTGCTCAAAAGCTTCGCGATTCCCATGCTGGAAGCGCTGTATCGCCTCTATTGCTTGAAGAATGTCGTACAGCCTTTCAAGAGGGTCTCTCATAACGGAATTGCCTCTTGCACAACACGCCGGCGAATTCTTGCCTTCAGCCCCTTTAGCGTAACGACATCCACGCGGCAGCCAAGCAACGCCTCCAGCTTCTGCTGGAGTGCCGCAAGGTCCAGGAGCGTGCGTCCTGCTTCCATGTCCACCAGTAAATCGATATCGCTGGCTTCGTCGTGTTCGCCGCGCGCAACGGAGCCGAAAAGGCGTACATTATGCGCCCCATGCCTGTCACAGATTGCCAGCACCTCCGTCCGTTTCGCCCTTAAGCACTCTCTCAGGTTTGGCATAGCACCAGTGGTTCCTGATACCTTATAAACACTGGGGCTTGGCGTTTGTTCAGGGCGCTGGAGTCAGCCCGACTCCAGCGCCCTGAGTTCAGTGAGCGTCCGACTCGCGCATGGGGTCGTACCAGTCGCGAGAAGGGGGTTGACCTGGCGTCTG
>CAZQPV010000032.1:8573-9854 GCA_964595265.1 uncultured Fimbriimonadales bacterium | reverse complement strand
CGCGAGTTGGAAAGGCACATCGTCTGGCGTGCCTTCTCGCGCGCCTGGGCGAACACAGGGAACAGAATTGCTGCCAGAATCGCAATAATCGCAATCACCACCAGCAGTTCAATCAGCGTAAAGCCTCTGTTTCGCATAGGAACCTCCTTCAGGTTGCTTTTGACACGGCATCGTTGCACGATACCGAAGCCAATTGAGATGGAAATCGCCAGACGACTTTCAAAGTCGCCTGCGCCCGAGCCTACGCAACCTGAAGGGGGCGCGGCGGCGGATCGCGCGGCAAAACAACACGAGAGACAGGGGAGACCACGAGAGGATGATAGCCCACAAAACGGAGTTCGGGTAGTGCAATGAGAGCAATCGGAGGGGGCACAAAGCGGGGCGCGGCACGCAAGGCTTTTTCATGCTGCTGGGCGCGGTCGCAGTGAGTGAGGCTGATTGCCTTGCCCAGTCCTTCACCCTTGAGCGCACAGCAACACTGGTCGCCCCCGCTACAGTCTTTACAGAAACATGCGGCGACGCCGTGAACATTACGGCTTGCCTGCCGCTCTATTGGAGGCATGCTGAGAGCCATCAGCGCCAGCGCAAGCAAGCGCACAATCCACCGCATGTTCGGCGTCTCCCGCACTTAATTCATTTGACCTATTCGGTTCTCTCAATTATACCCCATCGGAAAGGGTAAAATCAAGGGGTATGGCGAGCGATATTCGTACCTCTGCACTACTGCTTGCCTCTGGTGAGACTCTGGCGATGAGAGACGCGAGGAAGCCAGTCCGTTGGAGCATCAGCAAGGAGATTCGCTGGGAGGCAGCACACTACTTACCGCAGCTGCCGCCCGAACATCCGTGCGCGCGCCTGCACGGGCATTCTTATAGTGCGCGCATCTGGCTCAGCGCGCGGGAACTGGATGACCAGTTCCACTGGGTGCTGGACTTTGGAGCGCTCCGCCCACTGCGTGAACGAGTGCAGCAGTGCTGGGATCATCAGGTGCTGAACGACCTTCCAGAGTTTGCACACTTCCCGCCCACTGCTGAGCGGATTGCGCAGGTGCTGGACGAATGGACGCTGGATCTGCTTCGTGAATTGCAAGTTTCCGACCGCATCGATCTGGTAGCCGTAGAGGTTAGCGAGACGCCGACCAAAACGGCTATTGCATACTGGTCGGCGCCGCTGGTGTCATCCGCAACAGAGGAGGGAGAGAGGGATGGATCCACGCAGTGAGCCATCCTCCCGCTATCCGATTGTGGAGGTGTTCGGTCCGACAGTGCAGGGGGAAGGGTT
>CAZQPV010000032.1:0-8473 GCA_964595265.1 uncultured Fimbriimonadales bacterium | reverse complement strand
CTGGATGTGCTGGTGCTTTCGCCCAAGCCGCCCAGCGCGGGGCAAACCACTTCCGTGGAAGCAGTGCGTGCCTGCCTGCAGGTGGCGCCCGACGAGACCCACCTCAAAATCGTCGTGTTCGGACGCGAAGACTACCTCTACGCCCGCGCCATGTTCGAAGCGTTCCCACACCTGCCAGCAGTTCTCCAGCTGGGCACGCCTACCAAATTGCAGACCCCTCAGGAGCTGGTGCAGCACTTCCGCGACTTAACAGAGTCGGTGCTTTGCTGGCTTCATGAGGACAGGCTCTATCGCGTGCGCCTGCTCCCGCAGCTGCATCGGGTGCTGTTTGAGGCGACGCGGGGGGTTTGAGCGCATGCCTCTCCATCGTCGGCTGGAGCGCCTCGACTCTGCAGGCTCAATTCGTAAAGTCGTGAAAAGACGCCGCGCCCTGCGTATTCCGAGCGCGGCGTGAATCAGGTTCTCCCAAAACTATGTGCGGCTAACGTTTGCGTGAACGCCTGGCGAGCAAGCCAATCACGCCCACACCCAGCGCCAGAAGGCTTGCTGGCTCTGGCACAACCTCAAACTGCTGAGTGAGGGTGGCAGCAGTAACCGTGCTGGAACCCAGTACATAGTCGTTCCGGTACCAGGCGTCGTGTTTGAAGTACACTTGCACCTGTACCGTTACGATAGTGCCAACCGCGTAGGGAGTAATATCGAGCGTATAGGTGTTTCCAGCAGGACCAATAGCGTAGGTCGTTGTGCTATCGAAGGCGTTCCATGTAACGCTTGAAAGACCACTGGTCTGGACACTAACAGCGTCAATAAACAGTTCGCCTAATAGCGAGACCACATCCCTGTGTGGGGAGGGGAGTGTGTCATAGACATAGCTGTCCAACCCCACGACGCGGGGGTTACCGGAGATAAGACTGCGGAAGGCGTTTGTGCTGCCAGTTGCCCATGTCAGGGCAATAGAGCCTAGGGACTTGTCAATCTGGATGCCGTTCGAGAGGTCTGCATCGGCGTCGTACGCAGTCAGGTTTGTAGTCGGGGTAGGGGATCCCAGCAGAGTAGGTGTGGGCGCATTCGCCACATAAAGGCTCAGCTCCGCCCGGCGTTGCTGCCAAGAGAAGTATTGTTCGTTCCATAGTCGTCCCCGGAAGATGTCGTTACCGCTCCAGGAGTCGCCAACTTTTGCACCTACTTGTCGAGGCCCCGATTTGTAAACATTCAGGAGCCAGTATTCAGTGCGGTCGGTACCATTTCCTTCCCAGCCTGTCCAGTAGGTGGAGACGCGCCCATACGCATCGCCGCCTCCTGTCACCTGGATGGGGGTCAGGCGTGCATGGCGAGCGGTACGGGGTGGAACGTTCTGGTCGCCGCGTAAACGAATATGCTGGGTCGGACCTGCGCCGTTTGGTAAACTCCAGCCCGAGTCTAACTGGGCGACCGTACCCTGCACTTGCTGTGCAGGCACAACCAGCAGGGCTGTAAGCCCAAGTACCACGGTTAACCCAAGCCTGTGCAAATGCCATCTCATTGCAACACCACCTCGTCTTATCGGTTTTCTATTTCTATAAAATTCGCCCGAAAGCGGACAGGAACGACTCAGGAATCTGTGGGATCACCGGTCGTTATCTTCCCTCCAGGTACAATTCCTGTGATGGGCGCGATAGGCAAAACGCTGGTTCTGCTGGGCGTGATTATGGTGGGCGTGGGATTGCTGTTTCTGGCGCTGGAGCGGGTTGGCGTGCGCCAGTGGCGCTTGCCAGGCGATATTGCAATAGAGCGTGACGGGTTCCACTTCTACTTTCCGCTCGGCACGAGCCTTCTGATTAGCATCGTGTTGAGCCTGATTCTGACCTTTCTCGCGTGGCTTGCGACACGGGGAGCGCGATAACGATGGACGCCAGCCTGTTTGATTACGAACTGCCCGAAGAGTTGATTGCGCAGGAGCCGATAGAGCCGCGCGACCATGCACGGATGCTGGTGCTACACCGCGAAACGGGCGCGATAGAACATCGCCGCTTTTATAACCTGCCTGAGTATTTGCGGGAGGGGGATACGCTCGTGCTGAACGACACACGCGTGTCGGCGTGGCGGCTGTTTGGGCGCAAGCCGACGGGTGGGCGCGTGGAGGTGCTGCTGATGCGCCCGCTGGATGGGGAGCGCTGGCAGGCGCTGGTGCGACCGGGCAGGCGCTTGCCAGAAGGCACGCGCGTGCTGATTGACGCCCCACTCCACGAGCCGCCGATTGAGATGGAGGTCCACATCGAGGCGCGGCTGGAGAACGGCACGCGCATTGTGCGCCTGTTTGCGAATCAGCCCATTCAGGAGATTCTGCCAAAGGTGGGGCGCGTGCCGTTGCCCCCCTATATCCGTCGCGACCTGCCTGACCCCGAACGGTATCAGACGGTAGTGGCACGCCAACCAGGCAGCGCCGCCGCGCCCACCGCTGGCTTGCACTTTACGCCGCAATTGCTGGAAACCCTGCGCCAGCAAGGTGTGCAAGTTACGACGATAACCTTACACATTAGTCTTGACACCTTCCGCCCCCTGCAAGCCGAACAGGTTGAAGAGCATAAGATGCATGGGGAGTGGTACACCGTCAGCCCTGAGGCGGCGGAGATTATTAACAACACGCGCGGGCGGATTGTGGCAGTGGGTACGACCTCCGTACGCACGTTGGAGAGCGCGGCGGTGGGCAAACGGCGCGTGCAGGCGCAAACCGCTGAAACGAAACTTTACATCACCCCTGGCTACGAGTTCAAAGTGGTGGAGGGGCTGATTACGAACTTCCATATGCCGCGCACCACGATGCTGGTGCTGGTCTCGGCGTTTGCAGGGCGCGAGAAGGTATTGCGCGCCTATCACGAGGCAGTACGCCTGCGCTATCGCTTCCTGAGCTTCGGAGACGCGATGCTGATTCTGTAGGTATAATAGCGCCGTATGAAAACGGTCGTTTTTCTGGTTGTTCTGGGTGGTCTTGTGGCACTGTTCTCGGTTGCAGGGAGCTGGGCTCTCTTTGGCGGTATCTCCAATCTGCCTCCACTGGACTATAACGCGCTGGCGTACTGGCTGGGAATTGCGAATGTGCTTCTGGGGATTGGGGCGGCGGTGGGGCACATGGGGCTAACGCAGGGCTGGCGCGCTACCGCGATGCTGATGGGCTTATGCGTGCTGATTGCGGGCGGCGCCGAGCTGCTGGGCACGACCACAGGTTTCCCTTTCGGACCCTACAACTACACCGACAGGCTGGGACCCAAATTTTTAGGGCATGTGCCCTATTTGATTCCGCCTTCGTGGTTCATGGTGCTGTATCCCGCGATTCATCTGAGTTATGCGCTGGGGGTGCCGCGCTGGGGCGTGCCGTTCGTGGCGGCGTTGCTGCTGACATGGTGGGATGTGGCGATGGACCCTGCAGTCACGACGGGTTTCCCCTACTGGGTGTGGCATGTGGAAGGGGAGTTTTACGGCATGCCGCTGATGAACTGGCTGGGCTGGTATGCGACGGGGCTGGTGATTAGCGTCGTTTACCTGCGTTTCGCGCCAGAGTGGAAGCCTGCGCCTATCGGGATACCGCTCACGCTCTGGCTCATTCAGGGAGGGCAGATGGCGGGGCTGGCGTGGGTGTTTGGGCGCATCTGGGCGACGGTGCTATGGGCGGGGGGCGCTGTGGTGTTGCTGGGGCTACTTTACTGGCGTGTGATTTTACCAAACAGGGGGCGTGTCCATGCAGGGTAAAGCGATTGTGGTGGGCGCGGGGATGGGCGGTCTAGCGACCGCCGCGCGGCTGGCGCACGCAGGCTGGAAAGTGGAGGTGTTCGAGGCGCGCCGCCAGGTAGGCGGGCGCGTCGGCGAGCTCCGACACGACGGATACCGATTCGACACGGGTCCCACGCTGCTGATGATGCTGGAGCCGCTGGAACGGCTCTTCAGCGACCTGCACCGACGGCTGGAAGACTACATGAGCCTCGTGCTGATAGACCCCTCCTATCGCGTGTTCTTTGGGGATGGCACGGAGTTTGATTCCTCGCCTTGCATTGCTCGCATGGTGCAGGAGATTCGGCACAAAATCAGCCCCGACGAGGTAGCGGGGTATCTGCGCCTGATGGGCGATCTGGCGCAGATGTATCAGGCGGTTGTGCCCGCGTTCGTGCGCAATCCCTATCGCTCGCTGTGGGATTTGTTCAGCCCCTCGCGAATCGCGCTGCTGATGCGCTATCGCCTGACGGCGCGGCTCTGGCGGCGCATCCCGCGCTATGTACGCGACCCGCGCCTGCAAGTGCTGTTTTCGTTCCAGACGATGTATCTGGGGCTGTCCCCGAAAGAGGCGCTGTGGGTGTACGGCATTCTGACCTATATGGAGTCGGGCGAGGGTGTCTGGTATCCGCGCGGGGGCATGCATCGGCTGGCGGAAGCGCTGGCGCAGATTGTGCGTGAAGAGGGCGGTCAGATACACCTCTGCCAGCGCGTGCAGAAGGTGCAGGTGGAGGGTAATCGCGCGACGGGGGTTGTGCTGGAGTCGGGCGAGGTGGAGCGCGCCGACCTGATTGTGCTGAACACCGATGTGCCCACCCTGTATCGCAGCCTGTTGCCCCCCACGCGCCACGCACAGCGAAACTATCGCAACTCCTGTAGCGCGCTGATGTTCTACATCGGCTATGAGGCGCCTTTGCCTCATCTGCTACACCATAATGTGCATTTCGCCGCCGACTTCGAGCGCAACCTGCACGAGCTGTTCGTGGAACGGAAAACGCCCACCGAACCCTCGTTTTACACTTGTCTTTCCAACCGCACCGACCCATCGGACGCTCCCGCGGGCTGCGAGAACCTCTATGTGCTGGTGCCCGTGCCGAATCTGGCAGGGGAGGACGCCAGCCTGCATCAGGAGCGAATTTTGAACTATGTGGCAGAGCGCGTGGGGCTGGACATGTCGCGCGTACGCTTCGTGAAGACCTGCACGCCCCACGACTGGCAGGCGATGGGGCTATGGCAGGGCGCGGCGTTTGGCATCAGCGCGAACTTTTTCCAGTCCACCTATTTCCGCCCGGGCTATCGCACGCCTTTTGAACGGCTGTATCAGGTGGGCGCCAGCACGCGCCCTGGCAACGGCATTCCGATGGTGCTGATTGCGGCGGAGCTGCTGACCGAAGAGATCAAACAGGCGTTCGCCCGTTAGCCCACACCCCGCGTCGCCACTGCCAGTAGAGTCGGCTGGCTATGCGCACTTTCTCAAAGTGGGTGGTATGGGC
The DNA here is from genome assembly GCA_964595265.1 of uncultured Fimbriimonadales bacterium. GTDB lineage: Bacteria > Armatimonadota > Fimbriimonadia > Fimbriimonadales > GBS-DC > LDYB01. Next base: position 3,236 of record CAZQPV010000032.1, on the reverse strand, counting down.
GCGATAGCGGAACACATCGTAGCCGTTTTGCTCTATTTTGTTGAGAATCTCCGCGTAAAGCCGCGCTCCTAACAGCACGGGAAACTGCACCCGAAGTGGGAGTAAGGGGATTCCCTGCTCTGCAATCGCATACAGTTTGCGACAGCGTGCAATCTGGAAGCGCATAAACGCCCGCCAGCAGTCGTCCACACACCCCTGTACAAAGTGCGCCTCATGAACGCCGAAGCGCACCATCTCGTCCTGGGGGAGGTAGCTGCGTCCACGCGCGTAATCTTCGCCCATATCGCGCAGGAAGTTGGTCAGCTGCATCGCCAGTCCCATCTGGCTCGCGTAAAAGAGTGTCTGGGGGTCGGTCTGACGAAACAGATAACACATCATTACGCCGATTACGGAGGCGCTACCCCAGGTATACTGCTGAAGCGCCTCGAAGGTGGAGTAGCGGGTTCGGGTTAGGTCCATCCGCATCGCATCGAGAAAGTCGGCAGTGAGTTTGACGGGGATGCCATACTGGCGCACGGTATGGGCGAATGTTCGCAGTATGGGATGCTCCACAGGCTGTCCGCATACTGCACGGAGCCACTCCCGTTCGTAGCCATCCAGCAGCTGGCGGATGCGTTCAGGGGTCATGCCGGGGTTGGGGCAGTCCACCCACTGGTCGGGGTAGCGCACGAAAGCATAAAGGCTGAAAACCGCTTTGCGCAGCTCACGGGGAAAAAAGAGCGTGGCGAAGTAATAGCTGGCGCCGTGCTGGCGCATGACGGCGCGGCAATAGGCGTAATCCGCCTCCGAAGCCAGCGGAGGCGCACTCCCTCCAGCCATGCCCCTACCCGCCATAGCGCTCATGTGCCGATAGTTTACCCCGTAGCAACAGGCGATAGCCAAACTGCTGGGCGTCCTGCTCAGAGACTATCTGCAGGCTTTGAACGTACTGCTCATCGAGGAGCGCTTTCAGGCGCGCCTGCGCTTTGCAGGTGTATTTTTCCTCTGGGAGGGTGCGCCACGCTTCTGGCAGCGGCTCCCCGACAGTCAGGTAGGCACAGGGATACTGGTGATAGCCTGGCTGGATGGTGATGGCAAGTGGGGCAACGCCGACTTCGGGGAGCCGTCTCGCAAGCCATGCCAGCGAACGCTGAAACGGAAGCAGCGCGTGCGTGTTCGGATGCAAGCGCCCCTCTGGGAACAGAAAGAGAACCCGCTTTTCGTTCTGGAGCCATTCAAGCGTCTGACGCACAGTCTGGGCGCGTCGCGCGGGGTTGTCAGGCGGGAAGGGGAGCGCACCCAGCAACCCAAACGGGGGAAAGCGCCGATAGACCTCCATCCACGCAATCGTTTCGCGGCGCCACGCACGCGCCAGCTGATAGCACAAGTAGCCATCCCACCAGTAGTGATGATTCGCGTAAAACACCCAGCCGCGTGAGGGGTCAGGTGTTTCCATCCCGCGCACATAGAGGACGCGAAAGTGGCGGCGCAAGCTCCACTGAATGAGCCACTCAGTGAAACAACGCCCCAGCGCCGCTATCGGGTTCGGTAGGCGCGACCTTTCCAGTAAACTTCGCCACGCAGATACCATCGCACCGAATAGAGCAGAGTCGCAATCCCCAGCGCAACGCCGACAGGGTAGAGTGCGCCATACCATAGGGGCAGCCCTGCCATGCGCGCCGACGCGCCGTAGATGAGGGCTGATAGACCCATCGCCCCCCACACAAGGGGTGTAGCGCTCCAGAGCAGCGAGATTGGGGGCAGCAGGTAAACTACGGTGAGCATTACGGCAACTGTTAGCGCCATCGGCACGCCACGGCAAATTGCAACCGCATTTTTCGCCAACCCGCGAAACGCCTCGCCCAGAGTGCGGTACATCTGTACTTTCAGGTATGGGCGCAAATCCAGAATCGCCACACGCCCGCCGTGGCGCTTGACCAGAACCGCGATTGCTACATCTTCCAGCACCTGCTGGCGCACCGCTTCGTGTGGGTAGAGTCGCATGTAATCCTCGCGGCGCATTGCCAGAATCTGCCCATTGGCAAAGGCGAACGCAGGGTTGGGGATACGCTCTGCACAGTAGAGGGGCAGCAGCGTGAAGATAGAGAAGGGGAGCATCGCCTTCAGCAAGCCCACCGCGAGGTTGGGCGGCTGAAGCGTCGGGATACCAGATACCAGCTGGGCGGAGGTTTGTACAAGTTTATAGCGCAAAACCTGCACAAAGTGATACCCTATTTGCATATCAGCGTCCAGAAACACCAGCCAGTCCGCCTGGGCGCGTTGCGCCAGCTGGTAGCACGCCCAGTTCTTGCCGACCCAGCCCTCAGGGCGCGGCATGGAGCGGAACCAGCGCACACCCAGCGATTCTGCATGGGTCTCCAGCCATTCGGTAGTGCCATCGTCCGACTCGTCGTCGCAGACCCAGATTTCGTCGCCTTCAGCGCACTGCTCTACAAGGGAAGTGAGCAGATGCGGGAGGTTCTCGCGCTCGTTACGAACAGGAATCAGGAATGCCAGCAACGGCATAGCCATAGTGTACCTGCTGGGGTATAATCCCGATGGGCAGAAACGGAGGGGAACATGACACTTAAGTGGGCATTGGTGAGAGTACGCCCGTTTGAGCTGTTGACTCGCGAAGAAGCGGACTATATTCGGAGCCTGATGGTGCGTGAGACTTATCGCCCCGGCGATACGCTCAATCTGGGATGTGAGCCTGGTGGCTGGTGGGTCGTGGAGAAGGGGCTGATGAAAGCCTACACGATTGCCCCTGACGGAAGCGCGCTGACCTACGCGTTTCTGGGACCGGGCGACTCGTTCGGGGAGACCAACATCCTCACGGGGCACTGGGTGCGCGCGATTGTAGAGGCGCTGGAACCCACAGAAGTGCTACACTTGCATCCTAAACGGTTCGAGGCGCTTCTCAAAGAGCAGCCTGACTTCGCACTGGCGCTTCTGCGCGTGCTGGCGGAACAGATTCGCGAGTCGCAGGAGCGCGTTTACCACATCTCCCGGCTTAAAATCAGCCACCGGATTGCGCACGCCCTGATTGGGTTGGCGCAACAGATTGGCACTCCTGTTGACGGCGGGCTGGAAGTACGGCTCACGCATCAGGAAATTGCCGACTATGTGGGCGCCAGCCGCGAAACGGTGAGCCGAACGCTCAGCCGCTGGGAACGCAAAGGCTGGATTAGCACCCATCGCAAATCGCTCCTTATCAAAAACTTAGACCCCTTTTTGATAATGACCAACCGCATCCG
>CAZQPV010000031.1:0-20131 GCA_964595265.1 uncultured Fimbriimonadales bacterium | reverse complement strand
CTCCAGCCGAGCAAAGAGCGTTGCAAACACCCCCACCGAAAGTCGAAATTTACGAGAAGCTCCCCAGCGACATAACCGCCGCCACGGGCACGATAATTGGCTCACGCGAGGTGGCGCCTTTTAACTATGAAGAGTTTGACCGCAAGCGCAAAGCCCAGAAGCAGCGCCCCGCCGAAGCGACCCCCTCCGACCCCGAAGAGCCGCTGGTGCTGGTACCTGAAGAGGAGCCAGAAACCCCTGCACCCGTGCCTGAAGCGCCGGCGACATCCCCGACGGAACCCGAACCGCCTTCGGTTCCGTCTGCAGAGCCGCCTGCTGCCCCTTCTCAGGAGCTGGAGATCGAATCGGAAACACCGCCTCCGCAGGCGCGCCTCTATCGGGTACAGGTCGGCGTCTACGAATCGCGCGAGAACGCGAACCAGGTGCTCCAAACCCTGATCGCCAGCGGTTTCGAGGCGAGCATTGTGCCTTTCCAGCGCGATGGGCGCACACTCTATCGGGTGCAGACGCTGGTGACGCGCGATCGCGCTAAAGCCGAGCAGGCGAAGCAGAAGCTGGAAAGCCAGGGCTTTCCCGCGACGATTGTCGCTGTGCCGTAGGCGTTATTTGTCCGCCATCAGGTGTTCTCGGGCTAAGGCACGCAACTTAGTGAGCGCCTGACGCTCCAGCTGGCTCATGCGTTCGCGCGAGAGCCGTTTGACGCTGCCAGGAGGTGTATCGCTCACATCAAAGCCCAGCAGGCGATAGATCGCCCATCGCTCGCGAGGGGTGAGCTCCTTTTCCATCAACTCGAACAGCTGCGAGAGCCACACCCGCTCAATCGCGACGGCTTCCGGGTCTGCCTCTTCGGGGCGTACCAACAGGTTTTCATAGGGTGATTGCCCCTCGTGGGTGCGGTAATCCAGCGAGTAGTTGCCTTTTGCAAATCGGGAGAGGCGTTGCACCTTGCTGGTGGGCATGCCCAGTGTCTGGGCAATCTCCTCGTCGGTCGGCTCACGCCCATTAAGCGCGCGCAGTTCGTTGCGCGTGCGCTCAATCTTACGCAGCGAGTCGATCGCATGGTTGGGCAGGCGAATCATATTGGTCTGAGCGTCTGCCGCGCGCCCCACACTCTGGCGAATCCAGTGAACCGCATAGGTGCTGAAGCGCAACCCTCGCGAGGTATCAAAGTGCTGGATCGCCTTGATTAAGCCCAGGGCGCCTTCCTGAACGAGGTCTTCCAGAGGGATTCCGGGACGTACATAGCGTCGCGCGATGCTGACCACCAGCCGCAGATTCGACTCCACCAGTCGCGCCTGCGCCTCCTCGTCGCCCGCCTTCGCGCGCGCCAGCAACTCCATTTCCTCCTCAGGAGTCAACAGGGGACGCCGCAGTAGATGACCAAAAATGCTTTCCAGAGCAGTGCCGTTCAAGCCCTGTTCCAGCCCCGTCTCGGTTTCCGGAGACTCCTCACTCACAAAATCCACCGAATCATAAAACTCCATTTCCATGTAGTCGCTCTGTGTATGCATGCTGAGTGAACCCCCGCCTTCACTTGGTCGGCAAGAGAGCATAACAGCAACTTTTGTGCCAAACGGTTCGTGCCCCCGCTGGGGTATCCTATGGGTAGGAGGCGAACACGATGGCAACCCTTTCGGTGCCAGGTGCTGGCGCACGCTATTCGGCGCTTTTTGCCGACCTTGAGAACATTTATTATTATCTCAAAAATAATGGCGTTCCCAATCCTGAACAGGTAATGGGAGAGCTGATTCGGGAAACCCGCAACCGGCTCCAGCGCGAGTGGCAGGAGCCGTGCATTATTATGATTGGATATGCAGACTTTGATCAGTTAGATATTTCGCTGGGCGACTTGTATCTGATGGGGCTGGAGCCGCGCACTGTCGTTAGCACGGAGCATAAAAACGCCGCCGATATGCGCCTGTGCATCGATGCGCTGGAAGTTCTCTACACGCGCCCCGATATTCAGACTTTTGTGCTGATTGCAGGCGACAGGGATTATATTCCGCTGGTGCAACATCTTCAGCGTCAGGCGCGGCAGGTGTTGATTGTGTCTTTTCGCGGGAATCTGTCGGGCGATTTGCTCCATATTGTAGGGGAATCGAACTTCGTGGACGCAGAGCAGTTAGTAAGCGAGTCGGTCGCGCGCCTGTTGCATGCGCGCACCAGCACGCGCGCGAAGCCTACGATAGCGCCCGCTACTCCCGCTGCCTTCAATCCGATCCTCCCTGTGGAAGACCCCGACACTTACCGCTGCCTCGCTATTCTGGTGAACGAATTCGGAGCCTACCATGAGGTGTGGTTGACGCCGTTTTTGCGGCGCCTTAACGAGGAGTTTCCGTTGCTGGCGAACTACGAGCGTCAGGCGTTAATCAGCAATCTGGTGTCGCTGGGGGCAATTCGCGTGGAAAAGCGTGAGGGCAACCCCTATCCTTATTCCGTAGCGATTATCAACTGGAACCACCCCACCGTGCGGATGGTAAACCAGATGCATCTGGGCGAGGAAATCGCCCATACCGCAAAAGCTTCTGGCGAGGAGTGAACGATGGTTACTTTTGATTTTTCGGGCAAGATTGTGCTGGTAACGGGTGCGACGGGTGCGCTGGGGCGGGTGGTGGCGCGCCAATTCCAGCAGGCGGGCGCGACGCTGGCGCTCACCGCACGCAACGGGGAAGCGCTCCACGCCCTGTTCGCCGATCTGGCGCTGAACCCCGACCACCTGCTGATAGGCGATATGGACCTCACGCGCCCTGAAGATGCCGAGCAACTGGGTCAGAGGCTCCGCCAGCAATTCGGGCACCTCCACATTGTGGTCAACACTGTGGGGGGTTATGAGGCGGGACCGCCCGTGCATGAGACCCCTGTGGAGGCGTGGGACCGCATGATGAACTTAAATGTGCGCTCGGCGTTTCTGGTGGCGCGGGCGACGGCGCCGTTGCTCATCGACACAGGCGGAGGCGCGATGGTGCATGTAGGTGGACGCGCGGGTTTGATGGGGTTCGCAGGGGCGGCGGGCTACTGTGCCTCCAAGAGCGCGCTGATTCGGCTGGTGGAGGTGCTTTCGGCGGAGTTGAAACCCCACGGCGTGAATGTGAACTGCGTGCTGCCAGGCACGATTGATACCCCTGCGAACCGCGCGGCACGCCCCGACGCCGACTTCAGCCAGTGGGTTCCTCCAGAGGCGATTGGGGAGGTCATCATGTTTCTCTGCTCGCCGGCGGCGCGGGCGATTCACGGCGCGGCGATCCCCGTTTACGGCTAAAGCGCTGCCACAATCGGGTTACGCAGAATGCCGATCCCTTCCGCTTCCAGCTCCACCACATCGCCGGGCTGGAGCCAGGGATGGGTGCCGTCGGGAAACTCCAGCAGGCAGCCGAAGCCGACGGTGCCAGAGCCAATCACATCGCCAATCTGGAGCCGGGTGTTGCGTGAGGCGTGAGCAATCAGTTCGCCGAAGGTCCAATACATTGTGTGGGCATAGTTCTCGGAGAGGGTCTTGCCGTTCACCCGTGCCTGCATACGCAGGTGCCAGCGGCTGCCGCGCTGGGGGTCGGTCTCGCGCCACGCCTCCAGCTCGTCGGGCGTTACGACAATCGGACCGAGCGAGGTGGCGAAATCTTTGCCTTTGGCGGGACCCAGCCCGATTTTCATTTCCCGTTGCTGGAGGTCGCGGGCGCTCCAGTCGTTCATCAGCGTGAAGCCTGCAATCGCCGCTTCGGCTTCGAGGGGCGTCCAGTCGCCGCCTGCGCGCCCAATAATCACTGCCAGTTCCAGCTCGTAGTCCAGCTGTTTGGTTTCAGGCGGCTTGCGCACCGGCTCTTCGTGCCCTACCAGACAGGCAGGGTTGGAGAAGTAGAAGGCAGGGATTTCGTACCATTCGGGGGGCACGGGCAGTCCGCGTTTCTGGCGGGCGTTGCGCACATGCGCTTCGAAGGCATAGAAGTCGCGCACGCTGGGCGGCTGAAGGATTGGAGGGCAGTAGCGTGCGGGCGTGATAGGGGGGGCGCTTCGGAGGCGTGCCTCGCGCGTGTTCGCGTCCAGCAAGAGCCAGTCGCGAAAGTCGCGACAGCCCTCAATTCGATGCCATGCGTCGTCCCACCACACGACAAGACAGGGCGACGACTCGCCTTGCGGGATACAGGTGAGAAACCGCATGCTCACTTGGAGATGCGCAGGATTTTGTAGTGCGCGTCCCCCTTGGGCAGATGCACCGTTACCGTGTCTCCGACTTTATAGCCAATCAGGGCGCTGGCTAACGGCGCGAGGTAGGAGAGCTTGCCGTGTTCCGGGTCGGCTTCCATCGCGCCCACGATGCGGAACTGTTTGCGTTCGCCCGTGTCGATCTCCTCCACCTCCACCGTGGAGCCAATCCCTACATAGTCGGTGGGGATGTCCTCGTAGCGGACAATGGTGGCGCTTTGCAGCAGGCTCCGAATCTCCTGAATACGGGATTCGACATAGGCTTGCTCGTTTTTGAGGGTTTCGAGTTCGGTGTCTTCGGGGCTAAACTCGCCGTGGTCCTTGTGGGCGCGAAACTCTTCGGCGATACGGGCGCGCTCCACAGTCTGAAGTCTGCGGAGTTCCGCCTCGAGATGGCGGTAGCCCTCTTCGGTCAGGTAAATCTTATCCTGTTCGAACATGCTGTGCCTCCTTCAAGTGGCGTCGTACCAGACGGCTGGGGACGCCTGCTGATAAGGGGGTTATTCCACCCTCGCGCTTGATTGGGTGAAAAATTATACCCCAAATCTGCCATCTCTGACAGGTAGTGCGCACGCCCGAAGTGGAACAATCGGTTCAGGCGGGCTGTGGGAAGCACGCTCAAGGGGGCTGTAATGAGAAACCGATACGGGTTCACTCTGTTGGAGATTATGGTCGTGGTGTTCATCCTGGGGGTTCTGGTAGCCGTTGCCATCCCCAGCTGGATGAATGCCCGCACGCGCGCGCAAGCCCGCACATGCTCTGCCAACCTGCGCCAGCTCCATCAGGCGAAAGAGATGTACGCGCTGGCGAACCGACTCAGCAACGGCACGCCCGTGCAGATGAATGACTTAGTGCCCAACTTTTTGCAGGCGGAGCCGTTTTGCCCGGCGGCAGGCGGCGCGCCCTACGCCCTCAATCCCATTGGCACAGACCCCACCTGCCCAACGGGACTGCCGAACCACATCCTGCCCTGGGGAGGTGATTAGTTGTGGCGCGGTACACGCGGCGCGGCTCGGCATTCGTGGAACTCATGATTGCGCTCTTCATCGTGGCGCTGCTGGTGTTGAGCATTGCCGCCATCTCGCCGATGACCTCGCGCCTGCAAACGCAGGCACGCCAGTATACTTACGCCACGCAGGTCGCCCAGAGCGTGCTGGAGCGAATCCGAACGCTCGACTTTCTCCAGATCACAGGAAACGGGTTGATCCAGGCAGGATTGGGGCAGACTCTGGAAGCGAACGATACCAACTACTGGCGCGTGCGATTCACGCAGATTACCACGCCGGGCGGCGACACACTGAATCTGAACAGCCAGCTGCGCAACGCCCAGGGCACAATTGAGGTCTTCAACCTGACCACGAACAACAACATCTCGATGGGACTGAAAACCGTGTATGTTACCATTCGCTGGGAGGAACCCCGCACGGGGCGCACCCAGCAGGTGCAACTCGCTACAACGATTGCCAGTTTGCGCTAACCCAAAAACACTCGCTCAGGGGAGGGAGCGACCATGCGAACACGAACGCATGCTCAACGTGGCATGACTTTAGTGGAAGTCGCCATCGCCAGTGCGCTGATGGGGATGGTGGTGCTACTTCTGGTCAGCGTGCAGATTCAGGTTTTGCGCAATTTTCAGCGCGCTCTTGACGCGAACACAGCCAACCGCACAGCCTATAATGCACTCCGCAGTGTGCGGGAACAGGCGCAGGGGGCAGTGCAAGCATTGGTTTTCGGCGGCGGCACGGAAGTGCGCCTGCTACTGCCCCGGCGCGACCACACGGGCGCCCTGCTGACGCCCGTGCAACCCGACACCACAAACCCGGTCATCGTACAGGTGAACTACGCTGCGGGCACGCTCACCATGACCCAGAACGGCGTCACCACCACTCTTCTAAGGGGGGTACGCTCCACACGCCCGCAAGGGGGGAGCTATGTGCCCTTCTCAGTTCAGCAGTACGCGCCAGGAGTGTTGGCGCTGCAGGTGCGCCTTAGCGTGCAACAGGGGGAGAGCCAGATCTGGTACGAGGAGATGATTCTCCTGCGAAACGCAACAACGAGTTAGGAGGGGCAGGCTATGCGAGGGAAGCAACGCACGAATCGAGGTAGCACGCTGGTCGCCACGCTCATCATGAGCGGGCTGGCGATTGTAACCGCAACCGCCTATCTGGAGATGGCGACTCAGGATTTGCGCACGGCTTCAGCACGACTGCGCGAGGTCGCCACGATGAACCTTGCCGAAGCTGGCTTGAACGCGCTCAGTCAGGACCTCTGGCGCGAGTTCAAGATTAATCAGCGCTTCACCAACCTGGACAGCGCACTCACAGGAGCATCGCCCACGAACCCGCGCCGCGTGATGAACGGCGTGCTGGTTGGTGTGGGCAACTACACCGCCTCGGTGATTGGCTATCAGCAAGTAGACACCTACACCCGACGGCTCACCCTACGCGCCGTGGGCTGGCAAGACCGTAACAACAACGGCGCGCTGGACGCCAACGAGCCGCGCCAGGTGCTGGATCAAACGATAGACCTCGCGCTGACCCGCTCCGCGGTGTTTGATTACGCCTATTTCGTGAACAACTACGGCTGGATGTACGGCTTTGACAACGAGCAGCTGGTGATGAACGGCGACGCACGCGCCAACGGCGATTTTGAGTTCCGCGGTGGGCGCCCCGTGATGAATGGCTCTGTGATTGCTTCGCGTAACGAGAAGCTCACACCACGCGCCGACGGACGCATCATTGTGGAAGGGGGAACCGCCCCACGCCAGTGGGATAACGCGACCTACGCCAGCCGCCAGAACCAGTTTATGCGTCAGGCGTATAACTCCAGTCTGCACGGGGCGTTCGGGAGCAGCACTTTTAACCTCTGGCGTGATTATGTGTACCATGCGCAGGGGAGCATGGTCAACAACACGCCGTTCGGCGCCGTGCTGGCGGATGTGAACGGCACACGACGCTTCGACGGCACTGTATTAGATAACCGCCCTACCAACGAGCTGGTGCTACCCGACCTCAACGACCTGAACTATTACCGCACGCTGTCGCAAACATGGCGCGACCCACGCCCCACCTTCAGCGACGGTACACCCAACCCCAACTATAACCAGCCCGCCTCAATTGAGGTGTGGAACCCCCAGCGCAACCGCTACGAGCGCATAGATACCAACGGCGTCATCAGCGGGAGCGTCGCGCTGATCGGCTACCGCGACAAACCCATTCGCATTCGCGGTCCCATCACCGTAACCGAAGATGTGGTGATTCGCGGGTATGTGGAGGGGCAGGGCACGATTTACGCAGGGCGGAATGTGCATATCGTAGGGGACATTATTTACACCAACCCGCCCGATTTTCGCGGCACGAACCTGAACACCATCTGGAACACCAACGAGCGCAAGGACGCGCTGGGGCTGGCGGCACGCGGCAGCATCATGATGGGCAACACGCGCCGGTTCCGCGACCCCTACCCCCTGCGCTACATGACGCCGCCCTTCACACGCGGGCGCTACGACGAGAACGGCAACTGGATCCCGCCCTTTAATGCGCTGGAACGCGACTACACAGGGCGCATGCGCTACCAGTCCGCCTACGGCAACGCCGATCAAAGCACCATCGAGCAACTATCCCTCAATGTGGACATCGACCGCAACGGCACTATCAGCGCCGATGAGAAGGGTATCTCCCGAATCGACGCGATTATGTTCACAAACTTCGTGGGCGGGGGGAACCTCGCCACCGACGGGTGGGGGCTGACCGTCAACGGCACGATTATCGCCAAAGACGAGGCGATGGTGCTCTATAGCCTGCCGTTGCGCTTCAACTACGACTGGCGTATCCGCGAGCGCAGTCTGGACGATAACCCGTTAATCAATATCGAGCTGCCGCGCGTGGCTTCGGCGCGGCGGGTGGTGTGGCAACGTGCGCGCTGAAGCCGCATCGCCTTTCAGGAAGCCAGCAACAGGGGAGGTTGCAAACGATGAAACTCTGGCTATGGGGAGGTCTTTTGACGCTTGGTTTGATAAGCCGTGCCTTTGGGATCGGCACGGAGGGGCGCAGTCCACATGAGCGTCCCGACTGGTGGAGAGCCTACGAGAATGCGGCGCCGATGGAGGTCGCGCCTGAGGTGAAGCCGCCGTCGGGAGCGCCCCCTGCGGTGATTGAAGAGGCTGCCACACGCTCCAGCGGCACGGGCGTGCCCGATCATCTGGTGATTGCGCCCGAAGGGGCGACGGGCACGCAGGGCATCCCGAAGGCGATTGATGGCGCGCAGGTGATTCAGACCGCCTCGCGCGATTTGAAGCAAAGCGCCGCGCCCTTCTGGCGTCCGCTGGCGCTGTTTGCGGGGTTTTTCCTGCTGGGAGGCGGCGCCGTGTTCGGATTGATTCGCTGGCTTTCGGCTCAGGTTCCCGAACCACCGAGACCCACGCGCCGACGGCGCTACTGAAAGCGTCCGCGTCCGCTGGTCTGAATCACTTCGCCAGCGGGCGCGGGCGGTAGCGCCCGCACTGCCAGCGCGAGCGCCATCACCATATCGTCATGCACGCCTGTGCTGGCGGCGAAACGCACGCCTGAGGGGGTAGGCTGCGCCTCGAAGTGATACAGCTCCTGAAGCAGGGTTGGTTCGGGCATCAGCGCCAGTCGCCCCTGCTCCAGCATCAGGGCGAGCGTCTCTACCAGAGTCTGCTTGAACGCCTGCGTGAAGGCGACGCCGTCGGCGAAGGGCATCCCTGCCTCCTGAAGCGCTTCCACCAGCGGGTCGCCGACGCCCGTACGGTCGCACAGCACGCGCTGAACCCCGAACCCCTGCAGAAACTGCGCCACCTGCTGCACCTGCTGGTTCCATGCCAGCCCCTGCCAGCGTCTCGCGCCGAGCATCTGCGCCCGTTCCCGCGAGCCGTACAGCACCACTGCCGCCGTCCAGTCGCGATAGCGCGCCCAGTCCACGCCCGCCACCACTGTCCCATACACGGTTTCGGGCTGGAGCATGAGCGCCCGATCCACCCACTCGGTGCGGAACACTTGCCCTGCAGGGTCTAAAAACTCCGCGCCATACTCCACGCGATACTGGCGGGCGGTCATCATCTGCGCCTGCATGCGGAGCGTGGCGGGCGAGAGCATCGGGTTCGCCCACGAGGGGCTGCGCAGGCTCCAGACCGCAGGGTCGCCCGACTGACCCCGCTGATAGAGGCGATAGAAGTAGTTCTGCCCGCGCGGCGTGGAGACCAGTGCAAGCCGTCCCCTTGTGTCTGCAAGCATCGGCATCAGCACCTCGTAGACCACTGCTTCGGGCACATAGGCGGCTTCGTCCACGATAATCAGGTGCGCCTTGCGCCCGCGCAGGTACATCCCCTCCCGCGCGGCGCTTTTGACCTGAAGCATGGAGCGGTTAAGCCGTATGGACGGTGTGGGCGTCTGGCGCACCTGCGGGGTGATGCCGTTGCGCTCCAGCAAATCCAACACACGCAGAAACGCCAGCGTCGCCTGATCCAGCGAAGGCGCGACCAGCAGAACGGTGCGGGGCGCAGGCGTTAGCAGGGCGCGCCAGCACTCCACCGCCACCACCTCAGTTTTGCCCCAGCGCCTGCCACACGCCAGCACACGAATCGGCGCCTGCGCCTCCAGAAACGCACGCTGACCCTCATGCGGATGCCATCCCGATGGAAGCACACGAATCCCCCCAAGCAAAGGGCATAAGAGGGTTTTGTGCGCAACAGAGGGCGCGAAGAATCAGAGCCGCGCGAACCCTTCCCACACGGCTTTCATCACCGCCTCGCCTGCCTCGGGACCGTTGAATGAGACCGTCGCCTCGTAGCCGCCCTTTTCGTACTCCTCGCGGGTGAGGATGTAGCCAATCCAGTCGTTGACCAGCGCGACAGGGGCAATATGTTGAAAACCATGCTTTTGCCCGATTGCGCGCGCTTCCAGCCCCAGCGCGGTAATCGGCTCGCCCGGAAATCCCACCAGCGCCAGCGCACCCAGCCCCACAAGACTTACGGGTGCGGTGGGGGGAATCAGTTGCTTCACCAGCTGCTTCAGGAGCGATTCGGGCACTTTGTATTCGCGTCCTGCCGATTCGGAAAACTGCGGATGGGGGCGCGCTTCGGGCAACGCGACGCTGATCTGGGCTGTACGCAGTTTGGGGGCTAACGGCTTCGTGTTGCGGAGCAGGCGCATGGCATGGGTCGCCAGTTTCTCCCCGTAGAGGCGCACGCGCTCGTGGTCGTCTTTGCCTTCATCGGCGACGGGCGACACATCTCCCTGCGCTCCGTTCATATAAAGCGCGACGGCGCCCGCGCCCAGCGCCGCCTCCAGACGGCTCTGAAGCACGCCCGGAAACTCGGCGGAGACCTGCATCATCGTGTGGGGGTAGATGGTGGGATGCGCGGCATAGACCACCAGTGCGCCAATCGGGCGCTGGCGGGCAGCCTCCTCCACACGCAACACGGTCATCATGGGGTCGGTGATTTTCGCACCCCTCCGGTTGCGGTTGAGATTCGGCAGCGCTTCGGCAGCGACGCTGAGCCGCGCGGGGCGCATGCGGGCACGCGCCTGATGCATCGCCTCCACAATCCGCCCGGTGGTGAACTTCAAAAACTCTGGCAAAAAGCGGCCCACTCCCGGCAGGGCGAAACGGGCGCGCGCGTTCAAACCCATCGAGTCGGGCGCACAGTGAGTGTGGCTCGCCGCCATAAACAGCTGCTCCGGGCGCAGTTTCGCCTCGCGCAAAACCGCCTCTGTCAGGCTGGCAGGCACCAGCAACTGATCCAGTGCGACCAGCACCACCTGCTGCTCGCCTGTCTGAAGCGCTAATGCCCGCGCGTAGAGTGGGTCATGCACGCCCGTGGGCGGCATGTTGAGGCGCGCCCCGTAGCCTCCCAGTTGAATCCGAATCTTCTGGATATCGGGCGTGATATCCACACGGCTCGCGCCTGCCAGCAACTCCTGCATACGCATAGTATAGCACACCGCTCACCATTTCAGCAGCACTGGCTCCAGCGGCTGGAGGGTGAGCGAGCCGTCCACCGTGCTGCCGTCCAGCAGGTTGGTCGCCTTAATCGGGTTGCCCTGCGGGTCTACGAGGCGTACCGTGATGGGCTGATGGGTGTAGTTGCACAGGTTGGCGAGGAATCCGTTCTCGTAAGGCGCCGTGCGATGGGCGACGCCCCACGCAGGCTGGTCAGCGTCGGGCTTGAGCAGGCGCAGGGGGCGCGACACACCCCATGTCTGCAGTTGTGGCTCTAGCTTACGCGCCAGTAGAAGCGCGTCCAGCTCAGTGTTGCGCTCCAGCGTCTGGATGGGCGGGCGTGTGGAGCGACGCCTGCCGTAGAGATCAAAGCTCAGCAGCGGCTCGCCGACCCCAATCAGGATCACGCCCCGACGCTGGCGCAACTGATCCAGTGCGAAAACCGCCTCATCCGAAAGATATTGCACATTCGGGATGAGAATACGCTTCACCGTTTCGGGCACGCGCCCTGTGATGAGCTGGCGCTCCGTGATGAACCCCACTTTGACGCCCAGCATCGAGAGCGCGGTATACAGGTTATCGCGCGGGATAATCTGCTCTGGTCCCTGCACGGCGAGGTCAGTACGAGCGTGCAGGATATGCACTTCAAAGGGCTGGTTTTGCAGGGCGGCGACATAGGGCGCAAGGCGGTTTAGATCCAGCGTCGTGTGCGCCAGCGCTTCCACAATCGCAGGGCGATGGAGCAGGCTCCCCGCGAAGTCGCTTTGTGGGTCGTCAGTGCGCTCCCACACCCAGAAGGTGGTCGCCGACATGCCGCGAACAGCGCCTTCCCACAGCACGGCGCGCGCGTGCGCCGGCGGAACCCTGCGGCGCTCCCGGTCGGGAATAATGTGGTTCTCCGAGTTAATAATCGGCGCGTCTTTCAGGGAGCGCTGAAAATCGTACGCCATCCAGTTGCGGATCCATTCAAACGCCCACGGCGCGTTCTGGTCATGGACATAGCTGTTGAAGGAATCGTTACCGTTCAGCTCGCAAAAATCGGCGAAGCGTTCGGGGTCCACGCCCTGATGGAGTTCGCGGTCGTTCAAGAAGGTCCAGCTCATCAGTTTGGCGTGTTTGGGAATGTGGGGCATGAACTCGGAGACAGTCCCTGCCAGCTGGCGATGCCAGTCTGCCAGCGCGTCGGCATTAAACTCGAGCCACTCGGTGTAGGGGATGCCCTCCGTGGGGATGGAGATTTCGTCCCAGCTCTGATAGCGGGTCTGCCAGCGGCTGTTGAGCGTGATCAGCGTTTTATGGCGGTTCTGGAGCCATCGCCGCCATGCCTGCTGGTGCAGCGGCGATTCGGGCGACTCGCGGTTCACTGGCTCGTTGGAGAGACAGAGACTCAGCAGGGCGGGCTGGCGACTCAGCGCGGGCAATAACACCGAGAGATATTCCCGCAACACCGTCAGGCTTTCAGGCGCGAAGAGGCTATATTTGATAAACCCCTCACGCGGCTGCTTGAGGTGGGGATAGACCTGATAGACCCATTCGGGCATGTAGTGGGGGCTGATGAGAAAGTCTATTTTCACGTTCGCGCGGGCGGCGCGCTCAAAAGTGGGCAGGATGTCCTCCTCCAGCGCCTGACGGCTCACCTTGTTTGGCTCGGGCAGGAAGTCCCACACGCCGCGCTCAATCTGAATCAGGTTGAAGCCCATCAGGGGAAACTTCTCAATATCGCGGCGCACCTGCCCGAAGTGCCCGAAGCCGACGAAGAAGACGGGGCGTCGCTGGCGCTCTCGAGTGAGGGGGTCTTCGGTTTCGGCAATCAGCGAGGCGTTCTGGATGGCTACGCGCGAGGTGATATAGCGCGGCACTGTGGGGAGCGTGCGGGCGCCCTGCAGGCACTCGCGAAGGGTGTGTTCCAGGCGATTGGCGATCGCCTCCATCTCGTCCAGTTGAGCGAAGGCGCGCTCGATTTGACCTTTACGCAGGTCGTCCGCCACATAGCCCACGAACTCCTGCAGAATCGTGAGGCTGGCTTGCGGGTAGGCGACATCCTGACCCCTACGCCGCACCTGCTCCAGTTGCTGTTGCCAGCGCGGGAGCCGATTCTGGATGGCTCTAAGGCGCGACTCCGCCTGGCGTCGCGTGAACACGATAAGCGGATGCTCTATCGCGAAGGTCCGATTGCCCGTGTGCAGGCTGACCTGCAGGGTGGTCTCGCTCTTGCGCGGTTCGGGGAGCCGAATCACAGCTTTCGAAGCACCTGCGGGCAGGTCTACGCGCTGGTGGACGCGCTGACGCCCCAGCTGTGCGGTTAGTTCGGCGTTTGGCAGGGGCTGGGGTGTGTAAAACTCCACCTCAGCCTGCCAGCGGCGTTCGGCGAGGTACAGGCGAGGGGGCAAGGGTGCGAACACCATCAGCGGCTGGCTCATCGCCTCGGCGGGCACATAGGGCGTGGCGGTGCGGTTCTCCTCCAGCTTCACCGCGTCGATCCAGAGCGCGTCAGTGGGCGCTTCGATCACAATCACGAGGTCAAACTGGGTTTCGTTCTCGCGCGTGGCAAAGGTGAGCGAGGCGGTCTGCCACTGACCATCTGTGTTTTCCAGCAGCAAACGCACGCGCCAGTTCTGCCCGCCGCCGATAAACCCCACAAAGCTGGAGCGAGTCTTGTAGCGGCAACTGAGCGTGTAGACCGTGCCCGGTTTCACGGGCACGCCGCCCTCATAGCGGAGCAAAGCGTACTGTTCTGGCGCGAAGGGGGTTGTATTGGTGAACTTCAGGCATCGCGCTCCAACGGCGCCCGGCTCGGAAACGACGGCAACTGTTGCCTGTGTGTTGCGCCCATCCCAGCTCCAGCCAACGGGAAGGTCGTTCTGAACCTCCTCGAAGCTGCTGTTGCGCACGAGGTTCGGTTTCGGCGCGGGGTCTACGGGGACAATCTGAACAGGGGGTTGCGCAAAGCACACTCCAGCGGCGAGCATCCCGACAAGCGCGTAGACGGTTTTCATAGGCTCCCTCGCTTTTTAAAGTGGGAATGGCGCCCTCGGAGGGATTCGAACCCCCGACGCCCTCCTTAGGACGGAGGCGCTCTATCCACTGAGCTACGAGGGCGCAACTTCGGAGGTTTTCTGGCGCGCCCGGAGGGATTCGAACCCCCGACCTCAAGGTCCGCAACCTTGCGCTCTATCCCCTGAGCTACGGGCGCACAATGTGAAGATTATACCCCATTCTTGACGGCAATTGCAAGGGGGAAAGCAGGTCTTCGCCCATCGCATCCCCCAGCAGATGCGGCGCTCAGCCCACCACAGGCAGCAGGCGCAGGGAGTGAGGTGTGTCGGGTTCCTCGTCGGGGCGGTGAACAATCTGATAGAGGCTATCGCGCTCCACAGGTTCGCGCCCCGCCTCCCGAATCAGCCGAATCAGCGCTTTGCGGGTCAGCACCTGCTGGCGCACGCCTGGCGCATCGTCCTGATAGACAATCTCATACTCATGCACCGTGCCGTCCACATCGTCGGCGCCATACCAGAGCGCAATCTGGGTAACGGCGGGGGTGTTCATAATCCAGAACGATTTGATGTGCGGGAAGTTATCCAACATCAGGCGGGCGACGGCGATGTTGCGCAGGTCATCGTCGCCAGAGGTGTGGGGCAGGTGTTCCAGCTCCGTGCCTTCGGGGTGGAACGCCAGCGGGGTCATGGCGAGAAAGTGCCCCGTCTCGTCCTGCAGCTCGCGCAGACGGACGAAATGCTCCACGCGCTCTTCGACGGTTTCGCCCATGCCGTAGAGTAGCGTGGCGTATTGCTTCAACCCGGCGCGGGCAATCTCGCGGGCAATTTCCATCCAGCGGGCGCCGTTTATCTTTTTGGGGAACAGTTCGGCGTGGATGCGGTCGCTCAGCACCTCAATTCCGCCGCCGGGCACACTGCCCAGCCCTAACGTTTTCATCTCCGCCAGCACCTCAGCGAGCGGTTTCCGCGCCACGCGGGCAATCTCTTCCCACTCCACAGCGGTGAACGCTTTGATGTGAACCTCAGGGCGCTCCTCTTTGACCGTGCGGATGAGGTCCAGGTAGTAGCTGTAGGGCAGGCGCGGGTTCACGCCCCCCACGATATGCACCTCGGTGATGGGCACATGCTTATAGGCGCGCAGGCGCTCGCGCACCTCGTCCATCGTGAGGGTGTAGGGTTTCGGTCCGCCCTTTTTCGCGTAGAAAGAGCAGAACTTGCAGCCCTTGTTGCAGATGTTGGTGTAGTTGATATGCTGATTGCGGATATAGTAGGCGCGGTTGCCGTGCAGGCGCTCGCGCACAAGATTCGCGAGATAGCCCACGCCTGTCAGGTTCGGCGTGCGATAGAGCAATAAACCATCTTCATAACTCAGGCGTTCGCCGTTAACGACTTTTTCATACAGGGGCATCAGCTCGCGCCCCAGAATGAACTCTACATTCATACGCGCCTCCGCAAGGATTATACCTGATGAGGCAGGAGTCGCGCTTTGCGGGGGGAATTAGACAGGGTGTGTTCGCGAGGCGGGGTGGGCAGATAAGCACGAGGGAGACACCCCAAAAGGAGGGGTTTCCGCTGCGGGCGCGGACGCTCGCGCTCTGCCTGCTGCTGATGGGCGCCAACATCTTCTGGATTACCGTGATAGAGGTGCGCTGGTACTCGCTGGATGTTACAAGCTTGCCCATCTTCATCACGCCGATTTTCTGCTTGATGGCGGCAGTGGGGGTGAACCGCTGGGTGAGTCGGGCGCGTCCTGCGTGGGCGCTCCGCCCTGCCGAGCTGGTGTTGCTCTATGTCGCGATGGTCACGGGCGCGGTGTTCGCAGGGCACGACATGCTCCAGAATCTCTTTGGAGCGATTGGGCATGCCCAGTGGCGCTCGCAAGTGGAAACGGGCTGGCGCGAACGGTTCTTTGAGTATATCCCCAAACCGCTCTTTGTGTGGGATATGGATGTCCTGCGCCCTTATTACTACGCGGGCAGCCTGCCGTACCGCTGGGAGTGGCTTCAGGCGTGGGTGTTGCCCCTGATGCTGTGGGCTGGGTTCATTCTCACGCTGGTGGGGATGTTCCTGTGCCTGAACTATCTGGTTTTGGATCGGTGGGCGCGCGAGGAGCGGCTTGCGTTTCCGCTGGTGCAGCTCCCGCTGGCGATGGCGGAGCCGTCGGGCGCGTTCTGGCGCAGCAAGGCGATGTGGGCGGGGTTTGCGACCGCGCTGACCGTCAGCGGCTTGAACGGACTGCATGTGTTGTTCCCCTCCCTGCCGAACCTGCCGTGGATTAAGCAGTACGACATCAGTTTTCTGTTCCCCGACCGCCCCTGGAGCGCGATGAACCCCATTCGGATTGCGACCTACCCGTTTGCGATTGGGCTGGTGTATCTGATGCCGCCTGACCTGGGGTTTTCGGCGTGGTTCTTTTTTGTGATGCGCAAGCTGTTTCAGGTGTTCGGCGCGACGATGGGCTGGGACAGCGCGGAGAATCGCGGTTTCCCGTTCTTGAACGAGCAGGCGGCGGGGGCGTGGCTAACGCTGGGGCTGATTTTGCTGGCGCGGGCGCGCCATGCCTTCTCGGAAGCGTGGCGAATCGCATGGTCGCACGAGGCGCACCCGAACAAAACGCTATTTCGGGCGTGCTGGCTGGGTCTGGCGGGCGGGGTTGGAGTGTTGACGCTTTATAACCTGTTTGTGCTTCACCTCAGCGGCTGGGTCGCAGCGCTCTTTTTCGGGATTTACTTCCTGCTGGCGCTCACGATTACGCGCGTGCGGGCGGAGCTGGGCGCGCCACACGAAATTTACTTTGTCAATCCCCAGCGTATTCTCTTCGATGTGTTCACCCTGCGCGGGCTGGGCGCCGAAAACCTCACCGTCCTGCAGTCGCTCTACTGGTTCAATCGGGGCTACCGCTGTCATCCGATGCCGAATCAGCTGGAGTCGTTACGCATGGCGCAGGAGCATCACCTTTCGCCTGTGAAGATGGGGCTATTTTTGCTGGGCTGTTCGGTCGTGGCGTTCGGGCTGGTGTGCTGGGCGAATCTGCATGTTACCTATCTGTACGGCGCGGAGGGGGAGTGTCTGGGTTTCAAGAACTGGGTGGGGCAGGAGTCGTTTGGGCGGTTGGATAGCTGGCTGCAGAACGAGCCATTCCGTCATCCGAACCGCTGGTACTATCTGGTAGGAGGCGCGCTGGTGGTGGCGGGCTTATCGGCGATTCGGAGCGTGGTTCCGGGCTTCCTGCTCCATCCGACGGGCTATGCGCTGGGCGTGAGCTTCGCGGTGGACTATTTCTGGTTTGCTTTTATGCTGGGCTGGGTGCTGAAGATGGCGCTGATTCGCTTCGGGGGCTGGCACGCGCATCGGCTGGGCTACCCCTTCGCGCTGGGGCTGATTCTGGGCGATTTCACGATGGGGTCGCTCTGGTCGCTGATTACGCTCGTGTTTCAGGTGCCGACTTATCGGATTTATATATAGAGCCACGCGTATCCGCGTGGCTGGGGCTATCCCAGCCACGCCCAGTTCAGAACTGCTCTTCCTCGGTGGAGCCGTGCATCGCCAGCGTGGACGCCTGACCGCCCGTGATGGCTTCCTGCACCATGTCAAAGTAGCTCGTGCCGACGAAAGCCTGATGCTCCATCGCGCGGTAGCCTTCCTCGCGCGCTTTGAACTCGGCTTCCTGCAGGTCAGCGTAGGCGCTCATGCCGTGTTGCGCATAGCCTCGCGCCAGCTGGAAGGTGATGTAGTTCAGCGCGTGGAAACCCGCTAAGGTGATGAACTGGAACTTGTAGCCCATCGCGCCCAGCTCGCGCTGAAACTTCGCAATTGTCGCCTCGTCCAGTTTCTTCTTCCAGTTGAACGACGGCGAGCAGTTGTACGCTAGCAGCTTGCCCGGATACTGCTTGTGAATCGCTTCGGCGAACTGGCGCGCCTGCTCCAGATCGGGTTCGGAGGTCTCAAACCAGAGCAGGTCGGCATAAGGCGCGTAAGCCAGCCCGCGGGCAATCGCCGCCTCAATACCGTTGCGCACCACATAGAACCCCTCGTAAGTGCGCTCGCCCGTGATAAACGGCTGGTCGTAGGGGTCGATATCGCTGGTGAGCAGGGTGGCGTTCAGGGCGTCGGTACGGGCGATAATCACCGTCGGCACACCCATCACATCGGCGGCGAACCGCGCGGCAATCAGTTTCTGGATGAACTCGCGCGTGGGCACCAGCACCTTGCCGCCGAGATGCCCGCACTTTTTGGCGGAGGCGAGCTGGTCCTCGTAATGCACGCCCGCCGCGCCCGCCTCAATCAGCGCTTTGGTGAGTTCAAAAGTGTGTAGCACGCCGCCGAAACCCGCCTCGCCGTCGGCGACAATCGGCGCGTACCAGTAGATGTCGTTGCGTCCCTGAGCATGTTGTTTCTCGTCCTCGCGGCGGAAGGCGTTGTTGATGCGCTTCACGACGGCAGGCACGCTATTGACTGGGTACAGGCTCAGGTCGGGGTAGGTCTGGAAAGAAAGGTTCGCGTCGGCGGCGACCTGCCATCCGCTGAGATAGATGGCTTTCAGCCCTGCCTGCACCATCTGCACCGCTTGCGTGCCGGTGAGTGCGCCGAGCGCCGCCACATACGGCTCAGTGTGCATCAGTTCCCACAGTCGTTGCGCGCCCAGTTTGGCGAGAGTGTATTCAATCTGCACGGAGCCGCGCAGACGCACCACATCCTCGGCTTTATAAGGGCGCCGAATGCCCTGCCAGCGCGGATTCCCGCGCCAGTCGCGCTCCAATTGCTCAATCGCTTGCTGCCGATTCATCCTCTATACCTCCTCAGTCGATGTATTCGTAAGCGACCACCGTGATAAAGTCGATGAACTCAGGCGAAAGGACGACGCGCTTGAGAATCTCGCTGGCTTCGGTGAAGCGTCGTTGCTGGAAGGCGTCGTTGCCCAGTTCTTCGGCGATTGTGGTCAGCTCTTCGTCGAGCATGGATAAGAAGAGTTCGGGCGTGATGGTGCGCCCGTCGGTGAGTTTTGCGCCTCGCTGGATCCACTGCCACAGCTGCGAGCGCGAGATTTCCACCGTCGCCGCGTCTTCCATCAGATAGTTAATCGCGGCCGCACCAGTGCCACGCAGCCATGAATCCAGATAGCGCAAACTGACATTGATGTTCACACGCATGCCCCGTTCGGTGATGTCGCCTGTGGGGAAGTTCAGCAACTCTTGTGCCGTAATGGCGCGCGTGGGCTTAACATGGATCTGGTTCGGCGTCGGCAGGTGCTTGTTGAACACCTCCATCACTATGGGCACCAGACCGGGGTGAGCCACCCATGTGCCGTCGTAACCCTCGCTGACCTCGCGCTCTTTGTCGGCGACCACCTGCGCAATCGCGGCGGCGTTCGCTTCGGGGTCATCCCGACGGGGGATGTACGCCGACATGCCACCGATCGCGTGAATGCCGTGCTGATGGCAGGTCTGCACCACCAGCTCGGAATAGGCTTTCATGAAGGGCACGGTCATCGTGAGCGTGGCGCGGTCGGGCAGCACAATATCGGGGCGGTTTCGGAACTTGCGGATGATACTGAACAGGTAGTCCCAGCGTCCGCTGTTGAGTCCGCCAGCGTGTTCGCGCAGTTCGTAGAGAATCTCGTGGGTTTCAAACGCGGCGAGGATGTTTTCTATCAACACAGTCGCGCGAATCGTGCCGCGCGGGATGCCCAGCTGCTGCTGTGCCATCACGAACACCTCGTTCCAGAGGCGCGCCTCCAGATGGCTCTCCAGCTTGGGCAGGTAGAAGTAGGGACCCGTGCCGCGCCGCAGGAGCTCTTCCGCGTTGTGATAAAAATACAGCCCAAAGTCAAACAGGGCGGCGGGAGCAGGCTCGCCGTCTATCCAGAGATGTTTTTCCACCAGATGCCAGCCGCGCGGGCGCACACACAGCACGGCGGTCTGCTCATTCAGGCGGTAGTGCTTGCCTTCGGGGCTGGTGTATTCAATCGTGCGGCGCAC
>CAZQPV010000030.1:19119-20178 GCA_964595265.1 uncultured Fimbriimonadales bacterium | reverse complement strand
GCGGCGTTCGGCGCCACCTATACCAAGTTCGGAAACCGCCCCGATGTCGTCGGGCTGATGGGGCAGTGGGACTACACGAAGTTCACCGTTGAGGATTTCGCGGTGGGTCTCATCCGCCTCGAGAACGGCGCGACGATTACGCTGGAGTCCAGTTTCTGCGCCAATATCGAGGGCGACGAGTTCAACACCCTGTTGCTGGGCGACAAGGGCGGCGTGTTCGCGAACCCGATTGGGCAGCCGCCTGTGCGTATCTTCACGGAGCATAACCGCACGCTCTACAATATTGAGCCTGCCCACCTGCCGCAGGTGAACGCCTACCATGCAGAGGTGGAGGCGTTTATCGATGCGA
Organism: uncultured Fimbriimonadales bacterium; assembly: GCA_964595265.1. GTDB lineage: Bacteria > Armatimonadota > Fimbriimonadia > Fimbriimonadales > GBS-DC > LDYB01. The sequence continues at coordinate 19,829 of CAZQPV010000030.1, read as the reverse complement.
TTCTGAACAACAAGCCCTCGCCCGTGCCCGGCGAACACGGGTTCTATCTGAACGCCATTCTGGACGCCATCTACGAGTCGTCCGAGACCGGGCGCGAGGTGCGAATCGACACTTCGCTGTAAGGAGCGATATAGGGAAACGAGCAAGAAGGCATGCTGGGTGATTCGCGCCGACGGCTGAAGCCGTTCTTGATAGACAAAGCCCGCCTGCGCTGGCTCAGATCGCGGACGGAGGTCGGCTTCATTTCATAGGAACGGCTTTAGCGGCTCTGTCGCGTCGCAAAGAACAGGGGATTCGCTGAACAGGACGCGGGAACCGCGTCTGTGCGAGTGGCGTAGGGGCGCGGTCGCCGCGCCCCACGCGGCGAAATGAATCGTGCCGCGAGGTGGAATGCGAATCCTTGCGATAGAGCAGGTGAACCCGCCTCTGCCTCTGGCATATAACCCTCCCTTAACCTCTCCATCGGATACAATCTTATGCATGGGAGCCATGCGACGCTACGGATGGAGCCTCTGGGTTCTATTGTGTGTCGTCTCTGCGTTTGCCCAGCCCCACCCGCTGCTGAACGCGGGACCGATGCTGGCATATGCCGAGATGACCGAGACCGCGATTTGGGTGCAGACAACCCGCCCTGCGAGCGTGCAGATTCGCTATTGGCAGAAAGGGCGCCCTGAAACGAGCCGCCTGACCCCGCCCATTCACACGAATGC
>CAZQPV010000030.1:0-19019 GCA_964595265.1 uncultured Fimbriimonadales bacterium | reverse complement strand
GGCAGAAAGGGCGCCCTGAAACGAGCCGCCTGACCCCGCCCATTCACACGAATGCAGAAGGCGACCATATCGCCTTGTTCCGCCTGACGAATCTGCCGTTTGGCACGCGCTTTGAGTATGAACTCTATATTGATGGCGAGCGGATTGCACGCGACTACCCGCTGGAGTTTCAGACACAGCCTCACTGGCGCTGGCGCACCGAGCCGCCAGAGTTCACCTTCGCGGTTGGCTCATGCGCCTACTTCAACGACCCGATAGTAGACCGCCCTGGCACTCCCTATGGCGGCGATTACGAGATTTTTCTCGCAATCCACCGCATGCGTCCCGATTTTATGCTCTGGCTGGGCGATAATATCTATTATGTGGAACCCGACTGGCTCACCGAATCGGGGATGCGCCACCGTTGGCGCATGAGTCGACGCTATCCCCAGCTCCAGCCGTTGTTGGGTAGCACGCACCACTATGCGATATGGGATGACCACGACTACGGTCCCAACGACAGCGATTCCAGTTTTCGACTCAAAGATGTGGCGCTGAAGGTGTTCGCCGACTACTTCCCGCAGGTGCGCTACGGGTTGCCCGAAGCGCCCGGCTGTTTCTACCGCTTTGAGTGGGGCGATGTGGAGTTCTTTATGCTGGACGACCGCACCTATCGCACGCCCAACAAAATGAGCGTCTCGTCCGAGAAGCGCATGCTGGGCAAGGCGCAGATGGAGTGGCTCAAAAACGCCCTGCGAAACTCTCAGGCGACCTTCAAGATTATCGCCAACGGAGGACAGATGATAAACCCGATGGTCTACTTTGAAGGCTTCGGGCTGTTCCCTGAAGAGCAGAAAGAGCTGCTGGAGTTTATCGTGCGGGAGAAGATTACGGGGGTGGTGTTTCTGTCGGGCGATCGGCATATGACGGAGCTGCTGCGCGTGACGCCCCCAGGCGGCTATCCTCTATACGAGCTGACCTGCAGCCCCCTCACCTCCGGACCTGGGCGGGGGCATCCTGACGAGGCGAAGAACCCTGCGCGTGTGGAGGGCACGTGGGTGACTCAGCGCAATTTCGCCCTGATCCGGGTGCGCGGCAAGCGTGGCGAGCGGGAGCTGGTACTCGGCGTGTACGACAAAGACGGCAACCGTTTATGGGAGCGCACCATCAGCGAGCGCGAGCTGCGCTGGTAAAATCGGAAAAGCCCCTCCAGCACTGGAGGGGCTTTTGAAAGTTTAGATGGGTGGTTTGCGGTTCCGCAAGAACGAGGGGACTTCCAGCTCTTCGGGGCTGGGTCTGCCTGGGCGTGTTTCGGGCGGCTGGTTCGGCTGGCGTTCGCTGGTGCGGGGCGGAGCGAACGGGTTCGAATGCAGGCGCGAGTTGGGTTGCTCCAGAGGGTGCGGGTCGCGCTGGGCGCGCGGCGTTACCACTGCTTTGCCTTCTGGCGCCTCAGGGAATCCCGTGGCGATAATAGTTACCTGCACCACATCGCGCATTTCAGGGTTGATGACATGCCCGTAGAAGATGTTCGCCTCTTCGGGGTCGCCCAGTTCGTGCAGGTAGAGCATCGCCTCGCGGAACTGCTGGGTGTTGAGCTCCTCGCTGGAGGTGATGTTCACCAGCATGCCGCGCGCGCCCTCGATGGAGCTTTCCAGCAGGCGGCTGTTGATGGCTTCCTGCACGGCTTGCAGCAGGGCATTCTCTCCTGTGCCTTTGCCGATGCCCATCAGCGCCGTGCCCGCGTTCTGGAGAACGGTGCGCACATCCGCGAAGTCCACATTGATGAAGCCAGCATTATAAATCACATCGACGATTCCCTGTACCGCGTGTCGTAGCACATCATCGGCGATGCGGTACGCTTCGGTGATAGGGATGTTATGGTCGGCTGTATCGATGAGACGGTCGTTGTGGATGAGGATGAGGGCGTCCACATTCTGCTTGAGGTTGCGGACACCCTGCGCGGCGATGTTGGCGCGGCGTTTCCCTTCGAAACTGAAGGGATAAGTTACGACAGCGACAGTAAGGGCGCCCAGGTTGCGGGCAATCTCGGCGACGACAGGCGCGGCGCCCGTACCCGTGCCGCCGCCCATCCCTGCGGTGATGAAGACCATATCGGCGCCTGCGAGGAGCCGTTCAATTTCTTCACGGTTCTCTTCGGCGGCGCTTTTGCCCGTGTCGGGGTTGCCGCCCGCGCCCAGTCCGCGGCACACGGTCTTCCCCAGCTGCAGGTGGACTGGCGCCTTTGACTTGAGGAGTACCTGCGCGTCGGTATTCATCGCAATAAACTCAACGCCCTGCACGCCCACCTCTACCATGCGGTTGACGGCGTTGCCTCCGCCGCCGCCCACACCAACCACTTTGATAGAGGTGGACCACTCAACAATCGGCAGATCGCTCTGCTGAGTCTCGGTCAGTTGCTTGCTCGGTTTTGCCATCTTAGCACTCCTTGCTGTAGTGATTTTTTAGGAATGTCGCTTGAACAGGCGACGGGTAAGGTGCATAATCCGTTGCCATAGATTGAGAAGACCCTCGTGTGCCATAGAGGGGGGCGCTTGTTGCGCCCCATAAAGTACCAGCCCTATCGCGGTCGCATAAGCGGGTTGAAGCAGTTCTGGCGAAAGCCCCGCGATAGCGGGCTGGGGATTGCCCAGACGGACGGGCAGGGGATCAAAAATCTGCCGCCCCAGTTCGGCAGTGCATGGCAGGCAAGCGCCGCCGCCGGTCAGCACCACGCCTGCGGCAATCCTGTCGTAAAGACCGGAGTCGATCATCTCTTCTTTTGCCAGGGTAAGCAGCTCTTTCATGCGCTCTTCGATGACCTCCGCGAGCAGGCGACGGGGTATCCGCCGCTCCTGCTGGCTGGTAATCTCCCTATAGGATACCCGTTCCTCTTCGGGCACATAGGGCGAATAGGCGCAGCCGTGCGCGATTTTGAGCCTTTCCGCCTCTTCGGGCGAGGCAACTCGAAACAGCAGGTAGATGTCGCGCGAGACGCTCTGCCCGCCAAGTGGCACGATGCCCGAATAGGCGAGCGCGCCTTCGTGGAAAATGGCGACATCGGAAGTGCCGCCGCCGATATCAATCAGCGCGACGCCCACCTCGCGCTCTTCTTCGGAAAGCACCGCCAGCCCCGAAGCGAGCGGTTCTAGCACCAGTGCTTGCGGGGTGAGACCGGCGCGCTCGACACAGCGTCGAATATTCTGCAGGAAGGTCAACCCTCCTGTTATTATCACCCCTTCTGCTTCCAGATGGCGGGCGCTCATGCCGAGCGGATTCAGCACATGGGGTTGACCGTCCAGAATGTATTGCCGAATCACCACATGCAGCAGCTCGCGGTCAGGGGAAAGCATCACCTGCTGGAGCTGGAATTTGAGGCGCTCGAGGTCTTCGGCAGTTACTTCACGGTCGGGGCGCGTGATAGTGATTTCCGCGCGCCGCGGAATCGACTCGATATGCGCCCCTGTTACGCCCACAAAGGCGTGGGTAATCTCCACATCGGCTTTCTGCTGTGCTTCCTGAACTGCTTTCTGGATGGCGGTAGTGGTCTCTTCGAGGTCTACCACCTGTCCCTGACGCAAGCCTTTGCATGGGCTGGAGCCGTGCGCAATCACTTCCAGCGCGTGGTGGGCGTTCCACCGCGCTGCCACACAGCAGACCTTGGTCGTGCCGATATCCAGCCCAACAATCAGGTTCATCCGCGTTGCCTCTTGAGCGAAATCTGGTTCAGGTAGTAGCGTCGAATCAAGGAGAGGTTCAGAAACATCCGCCCGCCGAGCGTGACCACCGCGGCGAGGAACAGGTCTACCCCCAGTCGGTCGCCGAGGTAGGCTAACAGCGAGGCGAGCAGAGCGTTCACGATAAAGCCCGACACGAACACATCGGGGTGGAAGCGCCCTTCCAGCGCGGCGCGCCAGCCCCCGAAGGCGGTATCCAGCCCCGCCAGCGCCGCCAGCGACAGGTACGCCGACCACTCCGACGGGATGGGCACATTCACAAAGAGATAGGCAATCACGATGCCCAGCACCAGTCCCAACAAGCCAACGGCAATCATTTGGGCTTCTCCTCCGAAGCGACAGGGCGTGCGAAACGAAACTGGGTAGACCCCGTGTAGGCGGGGATGCGCACCGAGGCGAGCTGTTTAATCTCCACCATTTTGGGATCGGCTTCGATAATGTCCTGAAGCACGCCGCCCGGCATACGCATCGCGCTTTCCAGTGTCTGGGGGGCGCCAATCGCATGAATCACGAATGGCGATGCCATTTTCACATCGTTCACGAAAATCACAGGTCCCACACAGCGAATCCCGGTGGTGGCGACGATTCGTTGCCCGTTGATGCTGATGGCTTCAGCGCCCGCCTGACGCAGTTCGTTCACCACACGCAGCAGGTCGTAGTCGTGAATGATGAACAGGTCGGGGAGCGCTGACTCGATGGAGCCGGGGTTCACTTTTTTGGTGCTATCGCGCAGGATGAGCTCGATGCCCGGTCCTTCCACATCGGTCAATCCGGCGAGCATTTTGGCTTCCTGCAGGCTCTGGTTGAGAACCTGCGCCTGTTTGGTGCCAGTTGCGAGGGCATTTTCCAGTTCGGTGATACGAGTGCGCAGGCTGCGAATTTCTTCTTCCAGGGCTTGCGCCGAGCGTTTTTCCTGGAGATAGGCGCGTGCTAAATCGGGGAAGCGAGCGCTGGGCAGCTCTGCGGTGCGAATCTGCACCTGCGCTTTGAGCGACACCGCCAGCAGGATGCCCACCACCAGCCAGATGAGGAAAAAGGTAATCATTTGCGTGCGGCGATTTTCACTCATTCACTTCACCCCCTGTAAGTTTGATCGCAGGCGCGGCGGGCGATTTGATATCCACATACTCCCAGCGCGCCATTTGTATGTCGACATGCGCCAGAATCTGGCGAATCAGTGGGATTTGTTCGGTCAGGGGCGCGGCGTCCCCCAGGCGGAAGGTCAGTTCAAAGTCGTGCGTGCGCGGCTGGCAGTAGAGCAACAGTTCGCCCGACCCGGCAATCACGATTCGGGCGTGTCGGGTGCGTCCTGCCTCATAAACCGCTTTCAAGATTGCAAAAGCGCGACGCATCGCAGGGTGTTTCATCTCGCCATCCGCTGGAGGTTCGGCGGGCGTCGTGGTGTGAATCACGCCGCCCGAAACCATGACAGGAGGCTTCGGCGCGTGGAACAAAAATCCTGTCGGGTCGAGGTAGCGTTTCTCGCCATTGGGATAGCGCACCTCAATAAAGGGTTCGCGGGGTTGCACGCTTAGCTGCGCCTGATGGGGCGTCTGGGGTCGCCATGTGGCGTTTGCCACCCAGCCCATCTGCTGGAGGGCACGCTCGGCACGCCGTGGCGAATCGGACAGGGCTATCGGCGTTTGCAAACAGGATGCGAGCTGGGCTTGCACGGTGGCGCGTGCCGGTTCTGGCACGCCCGCAATCTGGAGCGTTTGCAGCTGGGTTCGCGGCGAGAACCAGAGGCTCACGCTGAGCGTCGTCAGCACCGCATAAGCGAGGGCGGTGTCCAGTTTGCGCAGAAACGCAATCCAGTTCCAGCGGGGCGCGCCTCCTGAAGCGCGTTTGCGCCGCTTGCGCGTGGTGTCAGACGGGGTAGGGCGGAACCGCCCCCCTGGCTCAATCACCGGGATGGAGGGCTGGGCTGGAATGCGTGTGCGGCGTCCCCGTGAACGCTTGCGCAGAATCATAACCCCTCCAGTGCGTCTTGAATGATGCGCTCAATCAACTCGGCGAAGCCAATCCCCGCGGCTTCGGCACTGCGCGGAAGCAGCGAGGTGGGCGTCAAACCCGGCACGGTGTTGACCTCCAGCACATACGGGGTGTGGTCGCGCACTATCATGTCCACGCGACTCAAGCCTCTGCAGCCCAGCGCCCTGTGCGCTGTAACCGCAGTCGCTTTGAGCAGTTCCAGCACTTCCTCGGGCAGGCGCGCGGGCACAATCTCGTCGGTCATGCCCGGAATGTATTTCGCTTCGAAATCGTAGTAGCCCGATTTGGGGGCAATCTCCACGGGGGGCAGGGCAAGAGGGTCGCGTGTGCCCAGCACTGGTACGGAGACCTCCGTTCCCTCGATGAAGGCTTCCACAAGGGCGGCGTTATCAAATGCGAGCGCCTTGCGCAGGGCGTTCGGCAGAGCCTCCCATGCGAACACCCGCGAAGTGCCCAGAGTGGACCCCCCCTGATTCGGCTTGACGATGACGGGCAACTGGAGCACCTGCTGAACTCGTTCACAGGTCTCCCACGAGTCGTCGTATGCCAGCACAGCGGGAGGCGTGGCTAAACCGGCTTCTTTGAAGAGAATCTTGGCGGCGTGCTTATTCATGGCTAACGCGCTGGCAAGCACGCCAGAGCCTGTATAGGGGATGCCCAACAGCTCGAGCAAGCCTTGAATTGCGCCGTCTTCCCCGTGCCGACCGTGCAGGGCGATAAAAGCGAGGTCTGGGCGTTCTTCACTGAGCAGTTCCTTGAGGCTCCAGACGCCCTCTTTCGCACGGGGCAGGGCGGGGTCTACAGGAATACCGATATAGCGTTCGGGGTTCAGCGCCTGTAGCACGCGCATGCCCGACAGAAGCGACACATCCCGTTCGGGCGAGTCGCCTCCCATCAGCACGGCGATACGGAGGCGTCGCACCTGCCCGCGCTCTTCGAGCATTCGGAGAATGACAGGCGCAATCTGGTCGATATCGCCTGCGCCCATCGTTACCACCACATCGTTCGGCTTGAGGTGGGGCAGCAGGCGCGCAGGAATCTGCTCCTTAATTGGAATGTAGAGCGTGGGGGGCGTTTCGCGGGCGAGCAGCCCGTCGGCAATCAGCGCGGCGCTCACGCCCGGAATCGGCTTCTCGCGGGCAGGGTAGATGTCGGTTATCACCACGAAGTCGGCACGGGCGAGGCTCTCAATAAAGCCCGCAAGATGGTCGCGTGTGCGACTGTACATATGGGGCTGGTAAATCACCACCAGCCGACGGTTGGGGAACCGCTGGCGCAGGGCGTTCAGCGTGGCGTGGATTTCCACGGGGTGGTGGGCGTAGTCGTCTATTACCACAACGCCGCCCGCCTCGCCGACAATTTCCTGACGCCGTTTGACCCCGTGGAACTGCGCCAGCGCCGCCTGCTGAACCTCAAGGGGAATCTGAAGCGTTAGCGCGACCGCAATTGCCCCCAGCGCGTTCTGCACATTGTGGTCGCCAGGGTAGGGTAGGTGGAACGACGCCTGCGCGCTGGCACCCAGAAACAGAGGCGCGTAGACGACGAAATCAGTTGCGACATGAGAGCGGTTGGTGATATGACCCTGAACTTCGTTATCGGCACCGAATCCGTAGGTCACCATCGGGCGCTTTTGCCCCGTGTATTGCTGGATACGCTTGATGAGCTGCTGCGCGCCCCGGCTATCGCCTCCCAGAATGTGGGCGCCGCCCGGTTTCACCCGATGGAGAAACCGCTCAAAGCTCTGCAGGAGCCGCTCCAGGGTGCCGTGATAGTCCAGATGGTCGGGGTCAATATTCGTAACCACGGCGATTTCGGGCTGGAGGTCCAGAAACGATTCGTAAGCCTCGCAGGCTTCCACGACTGCCCACTCGCCCCGCCCCAGCCGGATGTTGTCCTGCCAGGGTTCGGGATAGGGGGTGTTCGCGCCGATCAGCACCAGCGGGTCGTAGCCTGCGTGTTCCAGCAGGGTGGCAATCATGGCGGTGGTGGTGGACTTGCCGTGTGTGCCGGAGACGGCAATCACGCGGTGATGGCGCAGGAGCCAGCCCATCAGCTGGGAGCGTCGCCAGATGGGCAGGTTGCGTCGCATGGCTTCCACCACTTCAGGGTTATCAGGGTGTACGGCGTCGGAGACCACCACCCAGTCGGGAATGCCCATCTGCTGAGGGTCGTGGGGGCTATAGGCGTGGATGCCCAGGGCGCGGAGCGCGTGGAGCGTGGGCGTTTCCCCCAGGTCGGAGCCGCTGACGGCGATGCCCTGTGCGTGGAGCAGTCGCGCCAGTGCGGACATGCCTGCGCCTCCGATGCCAATCAGATGGAAGCGCATCGTCGGGGTCGGCTCCCGCTCGGTTGTCAGTCGGATACCTGTGGTGGTGAGCATCACACAGCCTCCTCGATCAGGTTCACGATGCGTTCGGTCGCATCGGGGATAGCCCACGCGGCGCCCGCTTCGCCCATCGTCTGGCGTTTCTGGGGGCAGTCGCGCAGTTCCAGAAGATGTTGCGCCAGAAGCTGGGGCGTGAGCGCGTGCTGCTCGATCATAATCCCAGCCCCCCGCGTCGCCATCGCCTCACAATTATACCGCTGATGCCCCCCCGCTGCGTGGGGGTAGGGCACGAGAATCATGGGCAGGGCATTTCGCGCCAGTTCGGTGATGGTGCCTGCGCCGCCGCGCGCCAGCGCCACGGTTGCCGCGCGATACGCCAACCCCAGCGCACGCCCCTGTAAAAACGGCACCGCGCGATAGTTGCCGTTCAGCCCCAGCCGATCGGCGGTGGCGCGCACGGTCTCGTAGAGGTCGGCGCCTGTGATATGGAGCCACTGTAGTTCGCCTGAGGGCAGATACTGAACTGTGTTGAGCGCGGCTTCGTTCAGCGCCTGCGCGCCCTGACTGCCCCCAATCACCAGCACGGTGAATCGGTCGGGATAGAGCTGGAAGTGGCGTTGCGCCTCGTTGGTAGGGACTTCTGGCAGATAGACCTCCGGGCGCAAGGGCAGCCCTGTGCGTGTGATGAGCGAGTTGGAAAAGTGGGGGCGCGCCTCTTCGAAGTTGATGCAGATTCGCTGGGCGCGGCGTGCCAGCCAGCGATTCGCCTTGCCCGGCAGGGCATCAGGTTCCAGCAGAAGGATAGGGCGCTTGCGACGATCTTGCGCGGCGGCAATCGGCATCGACGCGTAGCCCCCTGTGGTGAAAAGAAGGTCGGCATCAAACTGCTCCAGAACCCGTCGTGCCATGCGTGTCGCGTGCCAGAGGGTGAGCGCGACCGACCAGGGGGTACGCCGTGTGGAGCGCAAGCCCTCCATCGGGAGCAGCGCGCTGGGAAAGGGGAGCGCAAGGCGCGATTCCAGTCCGTGCTGAGTGCCGAGATACAGCACCTCGTGCCCGCGTGCCTGGAGTGCCTGTCCCACTACCACAGCAGGGAACAGATGACCGCCCGTTACGCCGCCCGCAAGTGCGATTCGCATCTTATGCCTCCCGTGCGAGAGATTGCGCCACGCCGAGCGCTGCCATCAGAGAAACGAGCGCCGAGCCGCCCGCGCTCAAAAAGGGAAGCGGTATGCCCACTGTGGGGAGCAGTCCGAGCGCCATGCCGAGGTTGATCCCTGTGCTGAGGGCAATCCAGAGCGCCAGCCCCCCTGCAAAGAGCCGTCCAAACCGCGTTCGGGCGCGCATCGCCAGATGGAAGCAGGCATACACCAGGCCCCCCAGCAAACCGATAGCGAGTAGCCCGCCCACAAAACCTGCTTCTTCGGCAATAGTGGCAAAGATGTAGTCGCTTTCGGCGGCGGGCAGATACCGCTTCTCGCGCCCCATGCCCAGCCCCACGCCCGTCAGCCCGCCACTGCCTACAGCCAGCTGGGCATGCACCATCTGGTAGCCAAAACCCTGTTCGTCTGACCAGGGATCCAGCATCGCCATGACGCGCTGAATCCGATAGGAGGTTTTATGCGCCTCCAGCGGCTCGCCCGAAAACTGGCTCTTGATGAGAGGAAGCGCAATCAGCAGCGCAATGCTTATCACGCCTGACGCAAGCAGAAGTCCCAGCTTCGCAAGGCTCGCGCCCCCCAGAAACGCGACGCCCACGCCCAGCGCAAAGATGAGCATCGCCGTACCCAGATCGGGCTGACGCTCTACCAGAACCACCCCGAAAAGCCAGATTCCCAGCAGCAGGTAGGCGCCTCGTGTCCATCGCCTGCGTTCCGGGAGGGCATACAGCGCACAGAACCAGAACAGGGTCGCCAGCTTAAACGCTTCCGATGGCTGGAGCGTGATGGCGCCCAGCACGGGCACAGGTACCCGAATCCAGCGTTCTGCGCCGTTAAACGCATGCCCCAACGGGGTGAACTGGATTAGCGCCAGTACCGCCACACAGAGCGCCATCCAGACCCACGCGGTTTGTTGCCAGAAGCGCGGGGGAGTCGTTGCCATAACTGCCATCACCACAAACCCCACGCCGACCCAGAGCGTCTGCATAATTCCCAGCCGAAAGAGCTGGAAAAGTGAGGTCGGTGCGGCGTTTGGCTTCGATAGCTCGCCGATGTTCACGCTGAACAGGAAGACGAGGCTCATCACGCAGAGGAGGACCGTCAACCGAAAGAGCATCCTGTGTGGAAAGAGGCTGGGGTTGCGCGTGAGGTCGGGCTTTGCGGGCGGCGAGGGCGACAGCGCCGAATGCACCACGGCGTGGGAGAGCGCGCCATGTCGTTTCGGATGGACGGGAGTGCGGGTCTTCATGAGGCATACCTCCTGACAAGCGTTTTGAACCGCTCACCGCGTTCGATAAAGTCGCGAAACTGGTCAAAGCTGGCGCACCCTGGCGCGAGAATCACAGTCTCGCCTGACTGTGCCAGTTGCAGGGCGCGGGGCACTGCCTGCTCCAGCGTGCCCACATATTCGGCGGTTCGATAGCCGCGGGCGTGGAGTGCGGAGAGAATCGCCTCGCCATCGCGCCCAATGAGCAGCACATAGCGGCAGTGGCGTGCCAGCGAGTCCGCCAAAGCATGCAGGCTCTGATTTTTGTCGATACCGCCTGCAATCGCGATGCAGGGCTTGGGGGTTGCCTGAAGCGAATGCTCCAGCGCGGCGGCGTTCGTACACATCGAGTTGTTGATGAACAGCACGCCGCCAATCTCGGCGACGCGCTCCATGCGGTGGGGCACGCCCTGAAAGGTCGCGAGCGCCTGTTGCACCTGTTCGCGCGTCGCGCCCAGGATGCTGGCGACATGGGCGCTCACGAGCGCGTTTTCCAGCGCATGCTCCCCCACCAGCGCGGGCATCGGGACCTGCGAGAGGTCTAGTGTGTCGTCCGCAAGGGGCACGAGGGGGCTCTCGCGGGCGAAGTAGCGCACATGCCCTGTCGATTCCACTGCGCGCAGCCCCGAAACCCCTTCCGTCTGGAGCCAGTGTAAGAGTTGCGCGATGCCCCTGTCGCGGGCGTTCAGAATCGCCCAGTCGCTGGGGGTAAGATTATGCAGAATCTTGCCTTTGGCGCGGGCGTAGGCTTCCCACGAGCCGTGATAGTTCAGGTGATCTTCCGTGATGTTGGTAATCACGGCAATACGGGGGCGGAACTGGTGGGTATGGAGCAACTGGAACGAGCTGACTTCGGCGACCAGCCATTCGTCGGGCTGGGCGCGATGGGCGGCGGCGACCAGCGGTAAATCGTGCGCCGTACCCGCCACATTGCCGCACAGATGCGCTTTGTAGCCAAGCGTCGTCAGCATGTGGTGGGTCAGCACCGTGCTGGTGGTCTTGCCGTTTGTGCCTGTGATGGCAATGATTGGCGCTTGTGCAATTTGATACGCCAGCTCAATTTCGCCCCACACGGGCACGCCCGCGCGTTCCGCTTCGGCGAACAGGGGATGGATCGGCGGCAAGCCGGGACTGACCACAATCAGGTGATAGTGGGTGATAGAGTGGGGGATATCCTGATTGGGGTAGAAGGGGATGCCCGCTTCGGCGAGTTGCTGGCGTGCGGTAGCAAGCGCTTCGGCGGAGGCGCGGTCAAACACCGCCACATCGGCGCCACGCTCCTGAAGCACCAGGGCGGCGGATAGTCCGCTCCGCCCCGCGCCAATCACCGCCACGCGCTTACCTGATAGCATTACATACCTCCCCCCAGCAAGAACGCGCCCAGCGCACAGAGCGCGCCCGCGATCCAGAATCGCGCCACAATCTCGGGCTCCTTCCAGCCCAGCAGCTCGAAGTGGTGGTGAATGGGCGTGGCTTTGAAGATCCGGCGCCCGATTGTTTTGACCGCTGTGAGCTGGATGATTACAGTCAGGACCTCCACTGCGAAGACGCCTCCGAGCAGCACCCATACCGCGGCATGGGGAAGTGTGGGATTCAGCGTCCACTCGCGCCAGGTGAGCAATCCGAAAGCGGCGCCCAGCGCCATCGAGCCGGTGTCGCCCATAAACACTTTTGCGGGATGGGTGTTCCACCAGAGGTAGCCGAGCGAGGCGCCTGCCCACACGCTGCCCAGCGCCGCGACGCTCACCTCCTGCGCCATCGCGCTCAGCGCACCGAAAGCAATCACCGCAAGTCCCCCCGCCAAGCCGTCCAGCCCATCGGTCAGGTTCAGGGCGTTCACCCAGCCCACCAGCCACAGCACCCCGATTGCCCCCCAGAGCCAATTCGTGTTCGGGGCGAGGGGCGCTGGCGTTGCGCTCTGCAGCTGAGGGGGAACCTGCGACACCAGCCAGAGGCTGAACGCGCCCGCCCCCACCTGCAACAGCAGCTTGGTTTTCCATTCCAGCCCGCGCTGACCCGTCCAGCGCCGAATCAGATGGTCGTCCACCAGACCAATCAGGGCAAACAGGAACGCCCCTGTCAAAATTGCCAGCATGGAGGGGAGCATATACTGTTTTTCCTGCTGGAGCGCGAAGGCGGTTAGTCCCCCCAGCACCCCGCAGAGGATGATAAAGCCCCCCATCGTGGGCGTGCCTTCTTTGGGGCGGTGGGTTTCGGGCGCGTAAGAGTAGATGGTCTGGCGGATGTTCAGTTTTGCCAGCCATCCAATCATCGGCTTGCCCAGAATCAGGGCGGTCAGGGTTGCAATCAGGGTTTCCATCGTCATACACGGCTCAGCGCCTGCTCCAATCCGATGGCGCGGGAGCCTTTGAGCAGCACCCAATCGCCTTTTTGCACATGGCGTGCCAGCCATTCGCCTGCCTGCAGCGGCGTCTCAAAGTGGAGGATCCGCTGGGGAGGGAATCCGCCTTCCCTGGCGGCAGCCGCCGTCCATAGCACATCGACACCCACCAGCACGAGATAGTCCAGCGGTTGCGTGGCGAGCCAGCGTCCCAGATGCCAGTGGAGGCGCATGCTGTACGCCCCCAGTTCTTTCATATCGCCCAGAATCGCGATTCGGCGTCGGGCAGGCGCCTGACGAATCAGCACATTCAGCGCGGAGCGCATCGAATCGGGGTTCGCGTTATAGGCGTCGTTGATCAGCACCCAGCCTTCGGGCTGGCGCTGGATGTTCATGCGCATTTCGGGCATCTGGAGGCTCTGGAGCGCTCGGGCGGCCTTGTGGGGGTTCGCTCCCATCAAGGTGGCGGTGAGCAACGCCGCGCAGGCATTATATAGCAGGTGTTCGCCCAGATGGGGCAGGTCTACCACCACAACGCGCTCCGAATCGGAAGGCATGGGCACGCGCTCCGCGAAGCGAATCGTGCCGATGGTGCGGTCGGGGTGGAGCTCTACCTCCACAAGCTGGGCGTCCGCCTCTTCGTGGCGCCCGAAAGTGTAGACAGTGCAGTTGCACCGCGAGCGCAGGAACTCGTAGAAGCGGTCGTCACGGGGCAGGATGGCGATTCCGTCGGCAGGGAGCGCCTCCAGCAGCTCCGCTTTGGCTTCGGCAATCGCCTGACGGCTCCCCAGCAACTCCACATGCGACCAGCCAATCTGGGTGAGGACCCCGACGCGCGGTTCGGCAATCTCGGCGAGGTAGGCAATCTGCCCACGCCCGCGCATCGCCATCTCCTGCACCAGAAAGCGGTGATGAGACTCCAGCCCGAACAGGGTGAGGGGCACGCCAATCTCGGTGTTGTAGTTGCCGAGGTTTTTGTGAACGGCGTCGGGATACTCGGCTTCCAGCGCGCAGGCGAGCATCTCTTTGGTGGTGGTTTTGCCCGTGCTACCCGTGACGCCAATCACGGTGGCAGGCATCTGGCGGCGGTAGTGTTGTGCCAGCTTGCCCAGCGCCTGCATGGTGGACGGCACGCGCAACAGGGGCATCTCTTCCGCGCCGAGCGGGATATACTCCACCAGCGCGGCGACAGCGCCGCGAGCGAACACTTCCTGAAGGTACTGGTGTCCATCGGTGCGTTCGCCCCGAAGCGCCACAAAGAGGTCGCCCGGTTGCACCAGTCGGCTGTCCGTACAGACCCCCGTGATGCACTGTTCAAGGGGGAGGAGTGGGGGCTGGGGCTGCGGGGTTCGCCACTCCCCCCCGTTGGGGAGCTTCGCCTGCAAGACTTCCACCACTTCAGCCAGAGGGATCGGTCTCATGGTCGTTTTGCTCCTTCCTGTGTGTTTTCGAAAAACTCCAGCACGACCTCCCTGTCGCTGAAGGGGTATTTGGTAGTTCCGATAATCTGATACTCTTCGTGTCCTTTGCCTGCGAGCAGGATGAGTTCGCCCGGCTGGGCGGTTTGCAGGGCAGAGTGAATTGCCTGGCGACGGTCCGGTTCCACCACCACGACCACGCCCGGCGCGCCCGTGAGTCCCTGCTGGATGTCGCGCAGGATAGCATGGGGGTCTTCGGTGCGGGGGTTATCGGAGGTGAGAATGACCCGATCGGCGAGCTGCTCAGCGATAGCGCCCATCCGTGGGCGCTTGAGCGGATCGCGA
This sequence comes from uncultured Fimbriimonadales bacterium, assembly GCA_964595265.1. GTDB lineage: Bacteria > Armatimonadota > Fimbriimonadia > Fimbriimonadales > GBS-DC > LDYB01. The sequence goes on along the minus strand of CAZQPV010000030.1, from coordinate 4,457 downwards.
TCGCCCCCGCACCCGAAGACGACGGTCAATCGGGAGGGTTTGAGCTGGCGCGCGGTCTCCAGTACACGCTGGAGCGCATCGGGCGTGTGCGCGAAGTCGATAAACACCTCAAACGGGGCAGGGATGGGCACACGCTCAAATCGTCCTGGCACGCGCTCCAGACTGGCAATCCCGTTCTGGATGGCTTCGGGCGCAATCCCCAGACTGAGCGCCGCGGCAGCCGCGCCCAGCGCGTTATAGAGGTTGTACGGCGCAGGGAGTTGCGTACGCACAGGGAACGGCGCGCCCTCCCAGCGAACCACAAACTCAATCGCGTTGCGCCCGAAGCGAATGTCAGTGGCGTACACGCGCGCGGAAGATTGCACACCAAAACTCCAGAGGTCGCCTTTCGCACGCTCCGCGAACCACGCCCCCCACTCGGCGTCCCGATTAATCACCGCGCGGAACGGTTTGTCCGAAGATTCTGCCAGCTCCGTGAACAGGCGCAGTTTTGCCCGCGCATACGCCTCCATCGTGCCATGATAGTCCAGATGGTCCTGGGTCAGATTGGTGAACACGGCGGCGTCGAAAGCGATGCCGTCCGCGCGTTTCTGGTCTAAGGCGTGTGAGGAGACCTCCATCACGGCTGCCTGCACACCGTGTGCCCGCGCCTGCGCCAGCAGGTATTGAATCTGATATACTTCGGGGGTAGTGAAATCCAATGGCTCGCCGAAGGGGGTGCGCTCACCCGAAGGTTGCTCCAGATAAGCGCCTAAGGTTCCTATCAACAAGGTGGGCATCCCTGCGCTGGCGAGAATCTTTTGCAGGTAGTGCGTGGTGGTGGTTTTGCCGTTGGTTCCTGTAACGCCAACCACGCACATCGTGGCGCTGGGGTGTTGGTAGAGCCGTTGCGCCATCTGCCAGAGGGCTTCGCGCGTGTCGGGCACAACGGCGAAGACAGCCGTGTTGGGCGGGAGCGCCTCGCGATGGCTCACCACGACACCGCACGCGCCTCGTGCGAGCGCGTCCGCCACGAACTGATGCCCGTCGTGGTGGGCGCCCCTGAGCGCTACAAACAGCTCCCCTGGCTGCACACGACGCGAGTCGACCTGCAGAGCGCGCACTTCGCAGTCGCCGTGCGCCTCCACGATGGGGAGACCTTGTAGCAGCTCACTGATGCGCATCAGCCTACCCCTCCCGTGATGGTGAACTCTTCGTAGATGGGGCGCTGGGGTGAGCGGTTCGGAGGCACCTTCCAGTGCCACATCAGAAACTGGGCAATCTGCCGGAAGACGGGCGCAGCGACCTCGCCGCCGTAGTAGCCATTGCGCGGTTCGTCAGCCAGCACCATGATAATGGCACGCGGGCGGTCGGCGGGCACAATCCCGATGAACGAGGCGATATATTTGCCCGACGCATAGCCTCTGCCGGGGAGAGCTTTCTGCGCCGTGCCTGTTTTTCCTGCCACCCAGTAGCCTTCCAGACGCGCCTTCTTGCCCGTGCCCTCTTCCACAGCACGCACGAGCGCGGCGACCACCGCGCGGGCGTAGAGCGGCTCTATTACGGGGATGGGCGCCTCGCGCTGGGCGTTTTCGTAGAGGATGTGCGGACGCCGGTACTGCCCCTCGTTCGCCAGCACGGTGTAGGCGGCGGCGAGCGCGAGCGGGGTTACCTGCACGCCCTGTCCAAACGCGAGGTTGGCTTCCCGCAAATCGCGCCCCCAGCGCACCTCATCGGGCGGTGTGGTATAGCCTGACTCTTCAGCCGGCAGTTCCACCCCTGTCGGCTCCAGCAGGTGCAGCCGCTGGAGCGCCGAGTAGAGCCATTCCAGTCCCGCGCGCATGCCGATTTGCGCCATCGCGACATTGCACGAGTTCAGCAGCACCTCTTCGGGGGTCTGGATTCCATGTCCGCGCCCTTTGCCATGCACCACACAGCGAATGCGTCGTGTGCCGACAGGCATGCTCCCCGTGCAGCGGAAGTGTGCAGTAAGGCTTATCTTGGAATCCGCGAGCGCCATCGCCATCACTAACGGCTTCAGCGTCGAGCCTGGCTCGTACATAAAGCTGATTGCCCGGTTGCGGAGCGCTTCCATCGACCTCTCGAGCCCTTCGCGTGTGGCTAAGTCAAAGGTGGGACGATTGGCAAGTGCGAGGATTTCGCCCGTGCGAGCGTCCAGCACGAGCGCCAGCGCGCCTGCCGGGCGATGTTTCTGCCAGAGGGCGTCCAGCGCCTGTTCGGTCGCCTCCTGAATCGAGGCATCCAGTGTGAGGCGCACAGGCTTGCCGTCCACAGGAAGCGTGCGGGTGCGCAGGGTTTCGGGGATAATCAGCCCGCCCGGTGCGCCTTCACCTTCTTCGAGTCCGTTGACCCCTTTGAGGCGTGCCTCCATGCTCTTCTCGATACCACCGATGGGCACGAGGCGGTTGCCCTCTTCGGGGTCTTCCTCAAGTTGCACCAGCCCCAGAACCTGTGGGGCGAGCCGACTGTTGGGGTACTCGCGCGCGGGGATAATCTCTTTATTGATGATGGCAGGTTTCTCGCGAATCGGGATGGCGCGATAGGCTTTGAGGAACGGCTCGGCGCGGTGTGGGGGCACGAAGGTCGCAAACCGGAGGTAGCGTCGCCCCCGCGCCTGCGCCTCGCGAATGGCTTGCTCCAGCGAGCGCGGGTCCATTTTGAGGTGTGTGCGCACCAGTGCAAAAAGCTGGTCGGGATTGCGCACGCTGGTGGGGTCCAGCACGAGGTGGTACTGATAGATGGAGCGTGCGAGCGGGCGGCTCCAGCGATCAAGAATCGCGCCGCGCCGCGCGAGGATGGGGCGTCGGCGCAGGCGTCTTTTTTCAGCGAGTTCCCGCAGTTCGGCGCCCTGCACAATCTGGAGCTGGAACAGTCGCGCCGCGAGCGCCACCCCGCCAAGAGCGCACAGTCCACCCACAAATTGCAGGCGCCACCGCTCCTCGCGGCTAATGCGGCTCATCTGGCTCGGCGGCTGACGCACGCGCACGGTCTCCCTCCTATCGTCGCGACTGGCGCACAGGCGAGACAGGCTCCGCTGGCGTGCCCATCACCACGATGCTGGTCTGCTCCTCCACACGCACCATGCCAGATTGCTCCGCCCATCGGCGAATGCTGGGGTCATCGGCGGCGAGGTGGAGCTGCGTGCGCAACGCATCGTTTTGCTCGCGCAGCGCGGCAATCTCTTTCTGGAGCGCCTGCTGGCGTGCGCTGGTGTAGTTCAGCAACGCCAGTCCTGTCAGGTGTCCGACCACGATGCCTGCCGCGAGGGTTGCAGGCAGGATGGCGCCGAGAGCCGTTCGGCGCCGTTTCTTCGGCTTCGCTTTATTCTCCGCAAGGGTTGCAGTTGCCATGAGTACCTCCCTGTTGTTTGATTACTCCACGCGCTCAGCGACGCGCAGTTTGGCGCTGCGGGCGCGTGGGTTCGCCTCCGTCTCCGCCTCGGAGGGTTCTAACGGTTTGGGTGTCAAAATCCGCAAAATGGGGTGGCTGGGCGCCTTTGAAAGCGCGGCGCCTGTAGGGGTAGGCACGCGCCCGCTGAGGCTCCGAAAAGCGTGCTTGACCGCCCTGTCCTCCAACGAGTGGTACGCCAGCACGCAAATTCTGCCCCCCACCTTCAGGCGGTGGCAGACGGCTTCAATTGCCTCCTGAAGCCCGTCCAGTTCCCGATTCACGGCGATTCGAATCGCCTGAAAAGTGCGTGTGGCGGGGTGAATCCGCCGGTCATGGAAGCGTCGGGGAATCGCCTCCATCACGGCTGCCACGAGGTCGCCCGTGGTGTTCATGCGCCCCTGATTGCGCCGCTGGATGATGCGTCGGGCAATCGGCACTGCCCAGCGCTCTTCACCGTACTCGCGCAAGATGCGCACCAGCTGTTCCTGCCGAATTTTCTGGAGCAGGTGGTAGGCAGTGGTGGATTGACTCCTGTCGAGGCGCATATCGAGGGGCGCATCGAAGCGGAATGCCAGCCCACGCTCTGGGTCGTCCAGCTGGTCGGTGCAGACGCCCATGTCAATCAGTATCCCGTCGACAGCGTGAATGCCGAGTTCATCCAGCACGAGGGGGAGGTCGCGATAGTCAGCGTGAACGAAATGCTTGGTGCATGGCAGGGGTTCCAGTCGTGCTTGGGCGCGTTCGAGCATGCTCTCGTCGCGGTCTAAGGCGATCAGCATGCCCGTGTCGCCGAGCCGTTCGGCAATTGCGTGCGCGTGCCCGCCCGCGCCCACCGTGGCATCGACAATCGTCATGCCCGGCTGCGGGCGCAGCCACTCTAAAACCTCGCTCAGCATCACAGGCTTGTGCATAGCGTTAGATACTCAGTTTCTCGGCAATCGCCATCAGCTCGTCGCTCATGTCCAGTTCCTGCATCATCAGGTTGTCGTACCGTTCGCGCGACCAGATTTCAATCCAGTTGGTACACCCGGCAATCATCACTTCCGAGTTCGGCTCGATGGCAGCCC
>CAZQPV010000029.1:0-20270 GCA_964595265.1 uncultured Fimbriimonadales bacterium | reverse complement strand
GACCCCGACGCGCTCGCCGAAAAGTGCGAAGTGGTGTTTCTGGCAGGCGAAACGGGCTTCGCGATGGAGCATGCGCCTGAGCTGCTGGAGCGCGGCGTTAAGGTGATTGACCTTTCTGCCGACTTCCGCCTCAAAGAGCCGGGCGTGTTTCAGGAGTGGTATGGCAAAGCCCATGTTGCCCCCCACCTGCTGAACGAGGCGCTCTATGGGTTGCCCGAGCTGACCCCTACAGAGGCTTATGCTTCCGCAAGACTGATTGCGAACCCCGGTTGCTACCCCACAGCCAGTGCGCTCGCGCTCGCCCCCCTGCTGCAGGCAGACCTTGTGGACTGCGAACGACTTGTGGTAGACGCCAAGTCGGGGGTGTCGGGCGCAGGACGCTCGCGCGTGAGCGTGGACTACCTGTTCACCGAACTGGACGAGAATTTCAAGGCTTACAGCGTGGAAAAACACCGCCACACGCCCGAAATGGAGCAGACTCTTCAAGGGATTGCGCGGCGCACGGTGCGCATCCGCTTCACCCCCCACCTCGTGCCGATGACGCGCGGAATTCTGGCGACTGCCTATGCGCCACTGACACAACCCGTTGCCCTGCAAGATTTGCACGCGCTCTACAGCGCATTTTACGCGAACCAGCCCTTTGTGCAGGTGCGCCCGCTGGGGGAGTTTCCCGCCACCCGCGATGTGTATGGCTCCAACCGCTGCGATATTGGGCTGACCATCGACGCCCGCACGCGCATGGCAGTCGTGATTAGCGTGATTGACAACCTCGTCAAGGGCGCGGCGGGGCAAGCCATCCAGAACCTGAACCTGCTGATGGGCTGGGAGCCAGCGCTGGGACTGCCCCTCGCTGGGATGGCGCCCTGAACATGGCAGGAAAACGCCTCCGTGCTGGGTATATAAAAGTTGAGGAGGCAAACTGTGATGATTTTCAAAAGTCCATACGCAGATGTATCCATACCCAGCGTGGGGTTAGTGCCGTTTGTCTATCAGCACGCGGAGTCTTTCGGGGAGAAGCCTGCGCTGATTGACGGTCCGTCGGGGCGGACCCTGACTTATGCCCAGCTGTGGGCGGGCGTGCGGCGCGTCGCGGGCAACCTTGCAAAACGGGGGCTGAAAAAAGGCGAGGTCGTGGGGATTTACTGCCCCAACCTACCCGAATACGCGCTTGCCTTTCACGGAACCGCGCTGGCAGGAGGCGTCGTTACCACTGCAAACCCGCTCTACACCGCTGACGAACTAGCATACCAGCTCAAAGATTCGGGCGCGAAGTTTCTCGTGACAGTGGGTTCGCTGCTGGAGAAGGCACTCCCTGCCGCGGCGAAGGCAGGCGTTCAGGAGGTGTTCGTGATTGGCGAAGGCGAAGGCGCGACGCCCTTCACGGCGCTGCTTTCTGACGCCGAACCACCTCAGGTCGCCATAGACCCCCAGAACGACCTCGTTGTGCTACCCTACTCCAGCGGCACCACAGGGCTGCCGAAAGGGGTGATGCTGACCCACTACAACCTCGTGGCGAACATGTGTCAGGTGCTTGGGTCAGGGGGGAACTTGCAGTCAGAGGAACGCGTAATTGGCGTGCTACCCTTTTACCATATCTATGGCATGCTGGTGATTCTTAACCTCTGCCTGTATAAAGGCGTCACGATTGTAACGATGCCGCGCTTTGATCTGGAGCAGTTTCTGCAACTGATGCAGGACTATCGCATCACCCGCGCCAATCTTGTGCCTCCGATAATTTTGGCGCTCGCCAAGCATCCGATTGTATCGCAGTATGACCTGTCGCACCTGCGAATTATCATGTCGGGGGCGGCGCCGCTGAGCGCTGAACTCGCCCAGGCAGCCTCCCAGCGGCTGGGGTGTATCGTGATGCAGGGCTACGGTCTCACCGAAACCAGCCCCGTGACCCATATGAACCCCGAAGACCCTGCCCGAATCAAGCTCGGCTCGGTCGGTCCGCCGATTGCAAACACTGAATGTATGGTGGTAGACCTCAACACAGGCAACCCGAAAGGCGTGCGTGAGGAGGGCGAAATCTGGATTCGTGGTCCGCAGGTGATGAAGGGCTACCTGAACGCGCCCGAAGCGACCGCTTTCACCCTTACGCCCGAAGGCTGGCTCCGCACTGGCGATGTGGGCTATGTGGATGAAGACGGCTACTTCTATATCGTAGATCGCGTCAAGGAGATGATCAAATACAAGGGCTTGCAGATCGCGCCTGCGGAGCTGGAGGCAGTGCTGCTGACGCACCCGGCGGTTGCCGACGCGGCGGTGATTCCCAGCCCCGACCCGGAGGCAGGCGAAGTGCCCAAAGCGTTCGTGGTGCTGAAGCCCGACATCCCTGCCAGCGCTGAGGACCTCATGGAGTATGTTGCCGAGCGCGTGGCGCCGTTCAAAAAGATTCGGCGTATCGAGTTCGTGCAACAGATTCCCAAATCGCCTTCGGGTAAGATCCTGCGGCGCGTACTGGTCCAGCAAGAGCGCGAACGCCATCAGGCATAACCGTGTGCTGGGGGCATCCCCCAGCATGCAAGTTCTTTGCTTTACAAAAGGGGTATAATCTTTGGTGGCGGGGAAAGGAGATATGCTATGCGATGGTGGCTTGTTTTGGCAGGTACAGGGACGCTCCTTGCAGTTGCTGGGGCGCAAATTCAGATGGCTCCCATTTGGGAAAGTGAGCCAAACGACAGCCTCAGCGCGCCTCAGGTGATTGATACTTCGCTCAATAGCCAGCGCGGCTGCGTCGTCTGGAACGCCCAGATTATACCCCAGGGCGACCGGGACTTTTACCGGATTACGATTTCACAGCAGGGTGTTTATTCGTTGCGGGTGGATTCTAACCGCGACCCTGTGTTGACGCTTTATAACGCCAGCGGCGAGATCCTGGGAAGCGCTGCCTCAGGAGGCAATCCGAATGTGCCCAACCGTAATGCGCCGGGATTAACCCTCACGCTCCCAGCGGGAACCTACATCGTGGAAGTCGCCTATCGGTTCAATATCGGCGTGTGTCGGTATGCCCTGCGTATCTTTCCGGGCGATCAGGCGCCTGACACAGACCCCACAGAGCCGAACAACTCGTTCGACCAGGCGTATGAGCTGGGGAGTTTCACTGGGGGTGAACTGATTAGCCCTGCTTTCGGCTTCCTGAACTATGGTGGTGGCGATGTGGATGTGTTCGCCTTCAAGGTCTCTGGTAGCGCCAGCTACCTGCGCATCCGCACGGAAACTTATGTGGACACACTCATAGAGGTACATACCTCCACAGGCGAGATTTTCTCCAACGATGACTCAGAGTGGGACCCCCTGAATGGGGGCGCCTCGGAGGTGGTTATCCCCAGCGCCTATGGAGGAACCTACTTCGTGGTCGTACGCAGTTTTGGCACATGGGGCGGCTATTATCGCCTGCGCGTTCTGGCGGAGCTGCCTACCGAGGTGGTGCTTACTGATGGCGATGCGACCTTCCGCCTGCGCGATTTGCAGGGAAGCCCCTTCCGCTCCCTGCTGAATAACGCCGATTGGTTCGTAGGCGGGCGTGATCACTTCTACCAGATGGGCTGGTGGTTCCGTCGGGAAGGTATCGAAACTCAGGAGCGGACGCTGGCTCTACTTTACTCCTTTGAGCAGGAAGCCCCGAATCGAGCGATCCTCCTCTATAACGAAGGGGGGCTGCTCATAGCGACCACCTACTCCCTGCGCAGTGAGGGCGCAGGGCGCGCCACCTTACGCATAGATACCTTTCTGCTGAATTTTAGCTTCTCACCGCAGCAGATCCATCTGTTCCATTACTTCGACCCCGACATCGGGCAAGACCACACCAATATCGCCACTGCCGCAGGAGAACGGCTCCGCTTCGAGATACCTAACGGCGACTTTTGTTATCTCACTCCGCTGAATCCGCCCACTTTCTGGGAGGTTCAGGCATGGCCCACGACCTTAGACCGCCTGCTGGACGGTGAACCCACCCAGCTCCTCAACGGCTCCCTCCCCTTCACAGGCGACGCGGCAGGCGCGTTTCAGTGGGTGCTGCCGATAGAGCCTTTCACATGGCGCCGAATTACCCTCCATTACGCGATTAACACGGAAACCCTTGCCCTTTTAGCCGATGTGAATCAGGATGGCTGCGTGGACGACGCGGATCTGCTGGAAGTGCTGTTCGCCTTCGGTCGCACCACCTTCGATCCTGTGGATGTGAATGGGGACGGCGTCGTGGATGACGCCGACTTGCTGGCGGTGCTATTCGGTTTCGGTAGAGGCTGTTCCTGATTGGGTATCCTATTAGCGGAGGTAACGATGACAGAGAAAGAGATTATTCCGTATCGTCCTGGGCTCGAAGGCGTGACCGCAGGAATCAGCAAAATCTCGGATGTGATTGCCGCCGAGAACCGACTGATCTATCGGGGGTACGACATCCGTGATCTTGCGGCGAACTGCTCGTTCGAAGAGGTCGCTTACCTGATTTTGATGGGCAAGTTGCCCAATCGGCGCGAGCTGTCCGCGTTTGAATCCCAGCTCAAGGCGCACCGCGAGCTGCCTGCAGAAGTCTACGCCACTCTCAAAGCGCTTCCCAAAGGAGGGAACCTGATGGCGGCGTTGCAGGTGGGGGTTGCCACGCTGGGCATGCTGGATCCCAAAGCCGACGATAACTCCCACGAAGCGAACCTGAACAAGGCGATACGGCTCACCGCTTGCATGCCGACGCTGGTGGCAAACGCCTATCGCATTCTGCAGGGGCAAGAACCTGTGGTGCCCCGCAACGACTTAGGGCATGCCGCAAACTTTCTGTATGTGCTGTTCGGGCGTGAGCCAGAACCGCTCCATGCCCGTGTCATGAATTTGACTTTCATCCTCTATGCCGAACACGGCTACAACGCTTCCACCTTCACCGCCCATGTGATTGCCTCTACGCTGGCGGATATGTACTCTGCTGTCGTAGGGGCGATCGGGGCGCTGCGCGGACCGTTGCATGGAGGCGCGAACGAAGCCGCGATGGAAGCCATTCTCGAAATCGGCTCACCCGAACGCGCCGAAAGCTGGGTCATGGAAAAACTCGCCCAGAAAGCGCGCATCATGGGATTCGGGCATCGCGAATACAAAACGGGCGACATCCGCGCCGTCATCCTCAAAGACTGGGTGCGTCAGCTCGCCGAGCAAACGGGACGCACCGATCTCTACGAAATCCAGAACATCATGGAGCGCGTGATGTTGCGCGAGAAGAACCTCCACCCCAATGTGGACTTCCCCGCCGCAACCGTTTACTATATGATGGGCATCCCCATCCCGCTTTACACGCCAATCTTTGCGGCGGCACGGATTGTGGGCTGGACGGCGCATGTGGTTGAACAGCACGACGATAACCGCCTTATCCGCCCGCGAAGTGATTATGCAGGTCCGCGCGATCTGGTGTTTAAACCGATAGACGAGCGCGAGTAATGCTCCGTAGCAGGCAGAACCTCCTGTCTGCTACTCCTTCGTTTTCGGGGCAGGCGCCATTTGCGAGAGCTGCCCCTGTCGCATAGCATGCAGGCGGAGCCACACAAGGTCGCGGAGCATCCGCAAGCCATCCCGTAGCAAGCGCACTTTGGAGCCTTCCTGATGCATCCAGCGCACGGGTACTTCGGCAATCGGGTAGCCCATCCGCTGGGCATAGTAGAGCGCCTCAAAATCGAAGCTAAAACCGTCCAGCTGGCAGCGGGGAAAGATGGCTTGCACTGCCTCGCGTGTGAAAAGTTTGAAACCGCACTGGGTGTCGTGAATACCACGCACCGCTAGCAGTTGCACGACCTTGTTGAAAGCGCGTCCTGCCCATTCGCGATAGAACGGCTGGCGCACAATCAGCTGCGACTCGCGCAGCGGGCGCGATCCAATCGCAATCGCATAGCCTGATTCCAGCGCACGCGCCAGTTTTTCCAGTTCTTCAATCGGGGTGGCTAAGTCGGCATCGCTGAAAAGGATCCACGCCCCCTGCGCACGGAGCATCCCGTAGCGCACAGCATAGCCTTTGCCGCGGTTAGGCTGGTAAGCGAGCAGTTTCACCTGCGGATGGCGTGCCGCGAACGCCTGCACCATCGCCTCCGTGCGGTCGGTGCTGCCGTCGCTGACCACCAGAATCTCGTAGGGTTGCCAGCCTTCGTCCAGGTAAGCGATCACCCGCTCCAGCGTGCTTTCGATGCGCGCCTGCTCGTTGTAAGCGGGGATGACCACCGAGAGGCGCAGCTCAGGCTTCACCGAACACCTCCTGCAGGGCGTGGGCAAACGCCTGATACGCCTCCTGACCGAACAGGCAGAAGCGCACAGTTTCCAGCGCACTGCCCCCGTCCAGGTGGGATTTGAGCGTTTCCATCATCAGTTTTGCGCCCTTATGGAGCGGGAAGCCGCCAATCCCCATGCCGATTGCAGGGAACGCGATGGAGTGCACGCCATGTTCTTCGGCGAGGCGCAGGGCGTGTGCGACACTGGAACGAACGCTCTCAGCAGTGGCGCGTCCCCCCAGCGCCATACTGGCGGCGTGAATCACATATTTTGCCGGCAGGTTGCCCGCGCCCGTAATAGCGGCTTCGCCGACTTTGATGGGTCCGTGTCGCAGGCACTCCTCCTGAATGCTCTCGCCGCCCTTGCGCAAGATAGCGCCCGCCACGCCTGAGCCGAGAATCAGCTCATTATTGGCGGCGTTCACGATGGCGTCCACTGCCTGCTCGGTGATGTCTGCCTCCTGCACTTCTATCTGCACACCCCGATAGTTAACGGCTTTCATCGCTTTCAAGATTGTACCCGAAAGGGGTACACTACCCGCTATGCGCATGGCAGGGCTGGTGCTGGTTTCGGCGGTGCTTGCGGGGCTGGCGCATCCGCCGCTGGGCTGGTGGTGGACGCTGTTCTTTGCGCCTGCGGTTTTACTTGGCGTGCTTCATGGCAAGCCCATGCGTGCCGGCTTTGGCTGGGCGTGGCTCTGGTGGACGGTCTATGCGCTGACTCTGGGCTATAGTTTGGGCTATCTGATCCATCTGCGCACGGGGAGTGCGTTGCTCAGTGTGGCGGGGCTTGTGCTGGTGGCGGCGCTGAGCGCATGTTTTGCGGGGGTTGCGGGGGTGTTAATCGCGCGGATGCCTCCGAACCTGTGGGGCGTGCTGGGGGCGGCAGGGGTGTGGGTCTTCTTTCAGTGGTTGCGGGGGTTGGGCGCGTTCGCGTTCGTGTGGGGGCAGATGGCGCCTACGCTGTACCAGACTCTTCCTTTGCTCCAGATAGCCGATGTGATGGGCGCGTGGGGGCTGGAGTGGTGGATTTTGTTCTGGAACGCGCTGCTGGCGTATGCGTGGCGCACCCGACAGTGGCGCCTTGCACTCGGCGTGGGCGTGGCGTTCTGGGCGGGCTGGCTGGGGTACGGCATGCTGCGATTGCGCCCGATTGGGAGCGAGTCGCTCACAGTGCGCGTAGCGATTGTGCAGCCGAATGTGAACCTCGCCCGCCCCTACACACCCGCCGAATGGGAGCCGCTTCGTGAGCAGGTTGAAGCGCTGGTGCGTCAGGCAGGACAGGCGCGCCCCGCCCTAATCGCCCTGCCGGAAGTTCTGGAACCCTATCCCATGCCCGAAAGCCGTGAAGCGTTTGAACGCTGGCAGCGGCTGGCTCGCGAAACGGGCGCCGCGATTCTGGTGGGCGGTTATCGGCTGGCGAACCCCCTCGCGGAACAGTGGGCGAACACCGCGCATCTTTTTTTACCTGAGGGTGAATGGCGCTATCACGATAAGGTGCAGCTTGTGCCTCTGGGTGAGACCGTGCCTTTTCGGGAATACCTGCCATTTCTGGCGTGGTTTGGGGTGGTGGAAGAAGACCTGCAAGCAGGAGCGCAGTTAGAACCGCTTTCTGCCGGCAACATGCGTATCGGCGCGGTCATCTGCATGGAATCCACTTACCCGTGGATTGCGCGGGGGCTGGTGGCACGGGGGGCGAACTTGCTGTGGATCGGCTCTAACGAGTCGTGGTTCGGGCGCACGCCCGCGCTGGAGCAACATCTGGCGTTCAGCGTGTTGCGTGCGGTGGAGACCCGTCGCTGGGTGGTGCGGTGCGCCCCCGAAGGCTACAGCGCGTTTATTGCGCCCACAGGCGCGATGATGCGTGTAGAGCCGTTCACCCCACAAGTGCAGGTGCAGGAAGTCTCCCTGTCATCCCACATTACGCTTTATGCGCGCTATGGCGATTGGGTTGTCGTTTTCGGGGTGATTTGGACGCTGCTGGGGCTTATGAGCGCACGGAGGCGCGTTTCTGGGGGCGCTTCCTCCCGCCCAGCAGCCACTTGAACACCTTCAGCGCGCCCTGCTCCCACGCCACACGGTGCGTGACGCCCGTGCCGACTTCCAGCCCTGAAGCATGCTCCAGATACCATTCATAGGAGCGGATTAAGGCTTCGGCGTTGCTGTAGCGCGGCTGCCAGCCCAGCTTCGCTTTCGCCCGCTCAATAGACACGAACGAGTCTTTATCGGCGGTCTCGTAGACCCATTTGTAGAGGGGCGAGAGCTTGAGCGCCTCCAGAATGCGCAGGATGAATTTTACCAACCCTGCGGGAGTCGCCATCGGGCGTGCGCCACTGCCAGCAAAGTCGCAAAGCGCCTGAAGGTCTTCCCGAACCGTTTGAAACCGTTCCGCGCCGATGTTGAAGGTGTCGTTCGCCAGGCTGGGGTCTACCGTGCAGACCTTGTAGTAGGCTTCGGCGAGGTCAGTTACCTCCAGCAGCTGGTAACGATTGCGCCCGCTGCCAATCATCGGGATGCGGGCGCCCGACTCCACCCAGTCATAGAGAATCTGGAACACCCCCAGCCGCGCCTGCCCGATAAAAGTCTTCGGGCGGATAATCGGCACGATGTGCCCTTTCTCACGAAACTCAAGGCAGACCTGCTCCGCTATAATTTTGCTATGACCGTAGGGTCCCACGCCAATCAGGGGATCGGTCTCTTCGATAGGGTGTTTGCGGGGTACGCCGTACACGGCAGTTGAGGAGACATGGGCAACCCGCTCAACGCCAGCACGAAACGACTCTTCCAGCACAATCCGAGTGCCGTCCACATTCGTGCTGAAAATGTCCTGCGGTTTCCACAGGGGGAGTGCCGCCGCGCCGTGAATTACCCAGCGCGGGCGTGTCTGTTCCAGCACCGCGCGCACCTGCTCCCGATTGCGTATATCCCCCTGATAAAACTCCGTGCCCGGGGGATACTCTGCTTCTTCATAGGGCGCAATATCCAGCAGCGCCACAGCAACCCCTTTTTGCGCAAAATGGTGCGCCAGATGATAACCCAGAAATCCCGCACCGCCGGTAATCAGCACCTTGTCCATACACAAGGATTGTACCTTACAGCCGTGAAATTCGAACATCGGGTAAACTATGCACAGAGGTGAACCCTATGCAAGAGGCCTATATCGTATCGGCAGTCCGCACGCCCATTGGCAAAGCGCCGCGCGGGAGCCTGCGCAACACACGCCCCGACGACCTCGCGGCGTTCGCGATTAAAGCGGCGATTGAGCGCGTGCCTGGCTTAGACCCCAGTCAGATTGAAGATGTCGTGCTGGGCTGTGCCGTGCCCGAAGCGGAGCAGGGCATGAATGTCGCCCGAATCGCGGTGCTACGCGCGGGGCTTCCCGTAACCGTGCCTGCCGCAACGGTCAACCGCATGTGTGCTTCGGGGCTGGAAGCGATTGCGATTATCGCCCAGCGCATTCAGACAGGGCAAATTGATGTCGGTATCGCGGGCGGCACCGAAAGCATGTCGATGGTGCCGATGGAAGGACATGTGTTCCGCCCCAACCCCTACCTGACAAAACACTACCCCGACGCCTATCTGGGAATGGGCATGACCACTGAGAATCTGGTCGCCGAGTTCGGCATCACACGCGAGGAGGCAGACCAGTTCGCCTATGAGAGCCATCAGAAGGCGTTGCGGGCGCAAGCCGAGGGCGCGTTTGACGGCGAGATTGTGCCCGTCGAGGTGCATGAGCGCATCGTCAAAGGCGGCACGGTGCATGAGAACCGTTTCATGTTCGAGCGCGACGAGGGTCCCCGCCCCGACACCAGTCTGGAGGCGCTGGCGAAGCTGAAACCTGTTTTCAAAGTAGACGGTACCGTAACGGCAGGCAACGCCTCTCAGCGGAGCGACGGCGCGGCGGCAGTCGTGCTGATGAGCGAGCGCAAAGTGAAAGAGCTGGGGCTCCAGCCGATTGGGCGATTCGTGAACTACGCGCTCGCAGGAGTGCCCCCCGAAACGATGGGAATCGGTCCTGCTTACGCCATTCCGAAACTGCTCCAGAAAACGGGCAAGTCGCTGCACGAGATTGACCTGTTCGAGATTAACGAGGCGTTCGCGGCGCAGGTGCTGGCAGTGCTGCGCCAGCTGCCCGACTTGCCGCGCGAGCGGCTGAATGTGAACGGCGGCGCCGTGGCTCTGGGGCATCCACTGGGCGCGACAGGCGCCCGCATGACCGCAACGCTGCTGAACGCGCTGGGCAAACGCGGCGGGCGCTGGGGCATCGTGAGCATGTGCGTCGGCGGCGGCATGGGCGCGGCAGGGCTGTTCGAGCGGTTCTAAACGCTACAGCCACGCAAAAGCTCTCAAGGCTCCTTCTGCACACGCAGGGGGAGCCTTTCATCGTACCCGATTACGGGGAACATCCACTCCCGAAAGCAAACAACACGGCTAATAAATCCGAATCGTCCACCACGCGGTCGGCGTTGGTATCTGCCTCCAGAGCGCACCCTGATTGCCCGAATGTGAATAACACCGATAGCAGGTCGGCATCGTCCACACAGCCATCGGCATTGACATCCTGAGGCAGAGTCGCCTGCTCGATCTCCAGATAATCGAACCGCGCCACAGGCGGGTTAGCCCCGCTCCAGCCCGCAGTGTCCGTGTATAGCCCCACGAAACCGCCCTGTGTCAGGAACGCCTCTAACGCAGGAATGGCGGAGGGGGCAATCGGCGAGCCTGCCACCTCGCGCCAGCCCTGACCGTCGTCGAGGTCGTAGTAAAAATGCACCGTGCCTCCAGGCGCTTGCTGGCGAATCAGCAGACGCACGGTGTCGCTCTGGCTGGGCGCCCAGGAAGCAGAAGCCACACCCGGCGGCTGATATTGCCCAGCCCATTCCGCGCCCGTGCTGACAAAAAGACGGTTTGTGCCCGGCTCCAGCACAAGGTGATAGTTCAGGTAGTGGTCGGCGTCGCGAAACAGCACCACACCCGCCTGCACATAGGCGTTGCTGGCGCCGTTGCGAAGCAGCTGAACCCTTGCCTCAATACGCCAGTCGGCACGCAGCGGCGCTACGGGCAGATTGGGCAGATTCCGAATCGAGTTGTAGCCCTGATAGAGCGTGCCAGAACGCATCGTGATGACGAGCCACTCCCCATCATACTGGACAAACGCCGAATCGAGCGTGTCGTAGGGCGCATTCCCCGGCACCTGCCAGCCCCACGGGAGCTGAGGGTTTAGCCCGCCCAGAAAGTCCTCCCACACTCTCTGAGCAGGCGTTGTTGCGATGAGGCACGCACCCAACAGAACCAGAATCGTGCGCATCGTCTTCACAAAGGCAGATATTCGAAACGGGCAATCACCACTTCCACCTCGCGCCCGTTGGTGGGCGGCTCCCCATTCAGCAGCCACAAGTTGATGCGAGGGTTCTCGCCACCCGGCACAGGACGCTCCGAACCCGAATAGACCCATTCGCGGTAGATATATTTTGGGTCTGGCGGCGGCACGCGATGCCCCCGAATGCTCTGAAACACGATTCGGCTCGGCTCCCAGCGGAACAGGTGAACCGAGCGGGGCGTGTGCGCCAACCAGTTGAACGCATGCTGACGCTGGGGATCGTACCCCAGATGGGGCGCCACCGTGTAGTAGGCGTTGGGACCCGTAGGCCCCTGAAACCGCGCGAACTCGATATCGATTTCGCGGTGTCCATAGGCGGGGTCATCACTCCAGGTGAAAAGCCCCAGCACCACCTTCGGGTCCAGCGCATGCACCTCGCTTTCCAGGTAGAATCGGTAGGTTCCGTAGCCGAGCGAGCGAGTGCAGATGACCTCAGCACATTCCCAGCGGTTGCCGACGCGGGTGATTTTCATGTGGAGCCGCCCGCGCGGGTCCACCCACACATTGCAGTCCGAGTCCGAGAAATAGTTCGGACCTGGACCGACAGGTGTCGTATGCCGCTTCACACGCCATGTGTAGCCTGAAAACAGGAGAGTACGGGAGTATTGCATCGCCCTCACCGAATGTTGGGATTATTCTCGTCGGGGTTATCGCCTCCCAGCTGCCAGTTCCAGGGGATTTTGATGGCGCCGCGGCGGAGTGGTTTCACATGTCCATCTGCCCACACCAGCACGGCGACCTTGCCCCCGTGGCGGTAGCGTACCTGAAAGGCGGCGTTCAGGTTCGCGCCCAGCCCATTAAAATCGCGGTCTATGGTGTCCCATTCGGCTTCGGTGCGTGCGGGCTGACCGCCCCAGCCGTTGAGCAGTCCTGGCGTCCACCAGAAAAGCGCGCCGCAGTTGCCTGCCCACTGCTGGTTTTGCGTGCCGTCGCCGTAAGCAATCGTCTCAGCGGGGTGCGTGAGGGTTGCCAGCGGCGCAGGCAGACATGGGTTCAGGTTGTTGGAGCAGCGCCATGTGTCGTTTGCGCCCTGCGCGAAGCCGTTGCCTCCGATGCGTTCGTTCATGGAGTAAGCCAGCGCATTCCGATAGGTCGCCGAGGGACAACTCCGCACGGCTGGTGCAGGGCGGTTTGCGTTCGCGCCGTCGTTATAAGTCTCAAAACGCCCTTCCCCCATGTACGGCGAGATTAAAAAGTGCCAGATAATCTCACGCCCGATACGGGCACGCGCGTCAAAGTAGCCAATCGGGTAGACCTCGTTGTAGTCCTGCAGATACATCTGCGTGCCCAGCCCGACCTGACGGGCGTTGGAGGCACACTGGGTCTTGCGGGCGCTCTCACGCGCCTGCGCGAACACAGGGAACAGAATTGCCGCCAGAATGGCGATAATCGCAATCACCACCAGCAGTTCAATCAGCGTAAAGCCGTTGCGCTTCATTGTTAGCACCTCCATTGGTTTCAGGGGCTGGCGCGGCACTCTTGCCGCGCCAGCGCGTTTGCTTAGCCGCCCGAACCGAAGTTGAACAGCACCGCCAGCAGATCGGCATCGTCCACCGCGCCATCGCCGTTCACATCTTCGTCGAGGCAGTCGCCGCTGCTGCCAAAAGCGAACAGCACCGCCAGCAAGTCGGCGTCGTCCACAAGATTGTCCCCGTTCACATCGCCCACAGGCAGAACTGGCAAGTTGGTCTCGAAGTAGTCAAACTCGAAAGGTTGCACCAGCCCGCACCCGCAGGCGTTATCGGTGTAGACCCCAATACGGGCGCCCTGCGAGAGCATGTTCATAATATGCTCGTAGAACCCGCTGCCAGGGTAGTAGCGCCCGCCGTTGAAGCCGTCGTATTCCACCCAGCCGCCCGTGGCGGAGTTGCGGAATTTGACCACGATATGGGGGTCTTCACCTCCCACACGCTCAATCCGTACCCCTACCCAGCCGTTGTCGGGCGTCCATGGGTTAGTAACGCGCTCGCCCCATGCAAAGCTGTCGTCTGTCTCCGAGTTCGTGGAACCGTTGATAGTGCCGTTCTGATCGGTCGCGTTGCGGGTAATCAGCACATGGAAGTAGTTGCGGGCGCCTGTGGTAATCACGATTCCCGCTTGCGTGTAGTAATAGAAAGGTACGGTACTCCAGTCCGTGCGGAACACGGTCTCGATGTGCCATTCTTCAGGCAAGTTCGGACCGACGCGCAGGGTTGGCACATTCTTGTGGGAGTTATAGAAGGTATACATCGCGCCGTCGCGTGTCTGGATAATCATCGAGTTGCTTGTAAACGATACGGCATTATCGAACAGGGTGCAGAACGGGTCGTTTTCCGGGAGTTTCCAGCTCCATTGTTGGCTGAAGCCGCCGTTGAAGTCATCTCGCACCTGCACATACGCTGTGCTGATTAGCGACAGAGTTGCCAGCAAAGCCACTATTCGCATCATCGTTGAACCTCCTTCGGTGCAATTTGGGGAGCCACAAGCGCCTGCCCTGCGCTGGGGGGCGCCACCGTCTTGCGGATGACAAGTGTGGTGGGGAGAGTGATGGAATCTTCGCGAAGCGTGCCCGATTCAATTTGTTCGTAAAGCATCTGCGCCGCAAGGTAGCCGACGCGGTGTTTGTCATGGCGCACTGTGGTCAGGTCTGGGCAGAGCGGATGCATGAGGGGTTCATCGTCAAAGCCTGCCACCGAGAGGTCTTCGGGAATGCGCACTCCATGCGCCAGACACTCCTGAATGAAGCCCGCGGCGGAGCCATCATCGGCGCAGATGACAGCGGTAGGGCGCTCGCGCAAAGCGAGCAGCTCGCGGGCGCACTGGCGCCCCGACTCAATCGTGTAGCGCCCCTGAAAAATCCACTCTTCGCGCGTCGGCAGCCCGTAGTCCGCCATCGTTTTGCGGAACGCCCGCTCGCGCTGGAGCGCGCTCCAGTGCAACGGATGCCCCTTCACAAAGCCAATCTCGCGATGCCCTTGCTGGATGACCCATTCGGTCAGCATGCGCATACCGCCCTCGTTGTCCACATCCACACAGGGAATGCCCAGACTCGGCGGCAGCAGGCTTCCTACTGAGACCACAGGTAATCGGGAATGGCGATGCCACTCCAGCAATGGCGAATCGATCACGGGCGCCAAGAGCAGATGTCCGTCCACTGTGCCGTTCTCCAGACGACGCCAGATTGAATCAGGACGCCCCGCAGGCAGGGTGATGAGCTTGACATCATACTCCAGAGGGAGCAGAAATTCGATGATGCCGTCCAGCACATGCTGGGCGTAATCGTTCTGGGTCAGCACGGCGTGAGCGCGTTCGAAGACCAGCCCAATCGTGAAGGTGCGCTGTTTGGCTAACCCCCGCGCGAGCATATTGGGACGATAACCGAGGCTCCGCGCCGCTGCCAGAACCCGTTCCACCGTTTCGGCACGGTACAGCTCGTGCCGCCCCTGCAGGATGTTCGAGGTCGTGGTGAGCGAACATCCCGCCGCCTGAGCCACTTCGCGCAGTGTCGGTTTGCGTGTCGCCATCGTTCTCCTCTCGTGGAAACGCTTCTATGGCGTGGGCTACCGCGCCCTTATGGAAACGCTTCCATAGCATATTATAGCACATTTTTCGCCGTTTGTCAAGGGGTAGCGAAAGTGTTCGAGAAATCCCTTCTTCGTCTGGCGGCTGAAGCGGCTCTGTCGCAGAGATGGGAACACAGGCACTTTACGCCACCTCCACGAGGCTCCTCAGCGGAAGAGGTTTTCTGAGGGAGATGCCGTCTTGGAACCTGTGCCCTGACGGCTGAAGCCGTTCCTAATAAACAAAGCCAGCCTGCGCTGACTTCTCGTAGCAGGGGCATCCTGCCCCTGTTCACGCGCAAGATGCGCGTGCTACTTGAGCCGACGCAGGTCGGCTTCGTCTCATAGGAACGGCTTTAGCCGTCGCGCTTTCAGGGGGTGTCGCAGGTTCCGAAGGTATCTTTGCAATGGACGAGATGGAGTCTTTCGAAAACCCTCAGTCCCTCTATTCCTCCGCTGACCCAATCGCAATCACAAACTCGCCTTTTGGGGGCTTGTGTTGCCAATGGGCAAGCGCCTCGCTGAGCGTGCCCCGAAAAATTTCCTCGTATTGCTTGGTCAGCTCGCGCCCCACCACCACCGTGCGGTCGCCCAGCACCTCGTAGGCGGTCTGGAGTGTTTTGAGCAGGCGGTGCGGGGATTCATAGAAGACAACCGTCATGTCGGCGTCGCGGAGCGATTCGAAAAACTGGCGCCGGGCGCCTTCCTTGCGTGGGATAAACCCCTCAAACCGGAACCGATGGGCGGGCAAGCCCGAAACCGAGAGCAGAGCGGTCAGCGCGCTGGGACCGGGGATGGGCACGACGGGCACGCCCGCCTCGTGCGCCTCGGCGACCAGCACGCCGCCGGGGTCCGAGATACCAGGCGTGCCCGCGTCGGTCACCAGTGCAATCGAATCGCCCTGAAGCAGGCGTTCAATGAGCGCACGCCGCTTGCCCTCGCCCGTGTGCTGGTGGAACGAGGTCAGCGACGTGTCAATCCCATAGCGTTCCAGCAGTTTGCGCGTGTGGCGGGTGTCTTCGGCAGCAATCAGCGTGACCTCTTTGAGAACCCGCAACGCGCGTAGCGTGATGTCCTCCAGATTGCCGATTGGCGTGGCGACCACATAGAGCGTGCCGACGGCTTTAGGCGCCATAGGGGTATCCGTCTCGCATCAGCACGAACTGCGCCAGCTGGTTGCGCGCCTCCACCGCATTGAAGCGCGGCAGCGGCAGCATGCGCTCCATCAGGCGGTGCGATTCGGTGGGCGCGTTCAGCGCGTTCAGCACGAGGTCGGCGCGGTCGCGCATTACCTGGGTTGCATAGCGGGCAAACAGTAAGCCTGCCAGCAGCCCCGCGTCGCTCGCCGTGCCCTGCAGTTTGGGCAGCCGCGCCACGATGCTGTCCAGCCCATAGAGCATCGTGGTCATGTCGGCAATCGCGGCGGCGACCTCCTGGCGCTGTTCGCGCAAATGGCCGCCATACGCTTCCCACGCCAGTCGGAACGCATAGAGCGTCGCCTGACGGAAACCCTCCACCAGCGTGGCGAGCATCTCAACAGGCTTATCGGGCAGGGTGTCAATCGGGCGCGGTTCGCGAGTGCGCGATTCCTCAATTAGCGGCAAGCCCGCCCGTTGCATCTGCCGAATCAGATGCTGGGTCAGGTTCAGGCGATTAATCTCGTTTGTGCCCTCGTAGATGCGTGGCACGCGCGATTCGCGGAAAATCTTGGCAATCGGGAAATCTTCGGTGTAGCCGTAGCCGCCGTGAATCTGCATGCCCTCGTCGGCGCAGAAATACTGCACCTCCGTGCCGAAGAACTTGAGCATGGCGCACTCGCCCGCGTACTCGGAGGCTGCCTCGCGATAGCGCAGGTGCAGCTCGGGGTGGTCGGGCGGTAGGGTGTGGATGGGTTCGAACCACTCCTGCATCAGGGCGCCCGTGCGGTAGAGCATGCTCTCCAGCGCGAAGAGTTGCGTGGTCATCTCGGCGAGTTTCTGGCGGATTAGCCCGAAATTCGCGATGGGCTGTCCGAACTGGTGGCGGTCTTTGGCGTAGCGCGTGGCAACCTCCAGTGCGTATTTGCCTGTGCCGAGCGCGCTGGCGGCCATCTTGTAGCGTCCCAGGTTCAGCGTGTTGAGCGCGATATAGTGCGCCTTGCCCACCTCACCCAGCAAGTTCTCCTTCGGCACGAATACATTATCGAACACCACGCGGCGGGTGCTGGAGCCGTGCAACCCGATTTTGCGCTCCTCGCGCCCCAGACTGACGCCGGGGAAAGTGCGCTCCACCAGAAAGGCGGTGAACTGCTCGCCGTTCAACTTCGCGAATACGGTAAACAGGTCAGCGAAGCCCGCGTTCGTCACCCACATCTTTTCACCCGTGAGGCGGTAGCCGTCGCCGTCGGGCACAGCGCGGGTCTTCATGGCGAGCGCATCGGAGCCGCTGCCCGTCTCACTCAGGCAGAACGAGCCACACCATTCGCCCGACGCCAGCTTCGGCAGGTAGCGCGCCTTCTGGTCGGGCGTGCCCTCCAGCACCAGCGGCAGAATCGCCAGCCCCGCGTGCGCCTGAAGCGTGAGGCAGGTGGCGGGTTCGGGTCCTAACTTCTCCACTATCAGGGCGACGGTGGTCTTGGGCAGGTCCAAGCCGCCATAGGGGGTAGGCACTTCGCCGGCGGTGAAGCCGAGTTCGCCCATTTTGCGGTCTAACTCGCGCATCAAGCCCTCTTTGGCTTGCTCAATCTCCTCCAGGCGGGGCAATACCTCGTGGCGCACGAAATCTTCGGCGCTCTTGCCAATCATGCGGGTTTCGGCATCGAAATCCTCAGGGGTGAAGGTACTGCCCGCTGGCGTGCTTTGAACCAGAAACTGTCCGCTCCGTTGCATAGCCCTATTATACCTTCGGCAGTGTGGGCAAAATATGCTATACTCTTTGTATGCGACGGCTTGTATGGTGGGGTCTGCCTCTGGCGATGCTGCTGATAATGGGGTTTTACCGCCCCGAAGGTGCGTCCAGCGCGCTGCCGCTGGCGATTGCTTTCACTTCCGAGACGAACGGCTACCTCACGCCCTGCGGCTGTAGCAAGCCGATGGTGGGCGGCATCCCCCGACGCGCGACCTACCTCAAACAGCTTGCTAAAGAGTATCAACTGGTCAAATTGGAGAACGGCGATCTCACCAAAGCGGGCGGGCGTCAGGATGAGCTGAAAGCGGAAACGCTCATCGATATGCTGAACGCGATGGGCTACGACGCCCTGAACCTCGGCTTGTACGATTTCAAGCTCGGCATGGAGTACCTGCGAGCGCTTCAGGTGCAGTTCAAGGGCGCGATGCTTTGTGGCAATGTGCTGGAGGGGGGCAACCCCGCGTTCGAAGCCTACACCCTGCTGAAGCGTTCCCATCAGGGGCAGCCGATGCAGGTGCTCGTGGTGGGCATGTTTTCCGAGAGGCACGCCGAGGCGCTCCGTCAGGTCAACCCCGCGCTTCAGGTGGTTCCTGTCAATCAGCAGCTGGAGACGCTTCGCCCGCAGATTGAAACGATGGGCGACCTGCGTGTGTTGCTGCTGTACGGCAATCAGGCGGAAGCGGAGCGCGTGGCGCAGGCGCACCCTTATTTCCACCTGATCGTGTACGCCAACAGCGGAGACGGTCCCGCGCCTCCGAAGCGCGTCGGCAATGCAACTCTGGTGTTCGCAGGTAACGATGCGAAATATGTGGGCGTGGCGACGGTTGGCGGCGAACCGATTGGCATTGAGCGCGCCTTCGCTACGCGCCTCGTGGAAGAGTTCGCTGACGACGCCACAATTTTGCAAATCAAGATGGGCTACCTCGCGCGTGTGGAGGCTGAAAACCTGCTGGCGATGGTGCCCAAACGCCCCACGCCCAACGGCAGCGCCTTCGCAGGCAGCCGCGCCTGCATGCCCTGCCACTCGGAAGACTACAAAATCTGGCAGAAAACCGCCCACGCCAAAGCGATGCAAACCCTCGTGGAGGTGCATCACCATAACGACCCAGAATGTGTCGGCTGCCATGTGGTGGGGCTGGAATATGAAGGTGGCTTCGTGAGCCTTGAGAAGACCCCCAACCTCAAAGATGTCGGCTGCGAAAGCTGCCACGGACCAGGGCGCAAGCATATCGAAGACCCCGAAAATAACAAAATGAGCAAACTGGGCGAAGCCATCTGCATGAACTGCCATGTGCCCGCCCATAGCCCCAACTTCAATTTTGAAACCTACTGGAAAAAGATTGAACACGGCAAGAGGTGAGCCATTCTGCTCTGGGTTGTCGTACAGGCGGTGTTGTTTGTCGTGTATGGTGTGGCGCTCTATGCGTCGCCTTCTGCGGAGTGGGGTTTCTGGCGCTGGCTGGGCGTGCCGATGCTAACAGGGGCGATAATCCTGCTCGCGCCCTCCGTGTGGGCGCACGGGCGCAAACTGACCCCCTTACCCGAACCGAACCCGCAGCTGGGGCTGATCCAGACGGGGGTCTATGCCGCCATTCGCCACCCGATGTATCTGGGGCTGATGCTCCTGACGCTGGGACTGGCGATTTTCTCCATGAAGCGCGGGGCGCTGGGGGTAGCCGTGGCGCTCGTCGTGTTTTTCAATCTGAAGGCGCGGGAAGAGGAGCGACGCCTGCTCCAGCGCTATCCCGAATATGCCGACTACATGCGCCGCACAGGGCGCTTCCTGCCTCGATGGCGCTGAAAAAAAAGTATTATTTCCGCAGGAGGGTACGAAAATGGACGCCCTGCTCCAGAAGTGGCAAGCGGAAGGATTGTTCAGCCGTGAGGAGATAGAGGCGGCACAGGCGCAATCCGAGGGGGCGAGTCTTTACGAGCGCCTGTACCAGCGCTACCCCGAACGCTGGGAGGCGATGTGGAACTCCCGAAAGGCGTTTTTTGCCCAACTGGACGCCTCACTCTTCCAGCGCGCCCTTCAGGCAAACATGGAAGCGCTTTTTCCGATAGAGGAGTTTCACCTGCCGCTGGGGTTGTTTGGAGCGCATGCCAGCAAATGGGTGCTGCAGACCCTCTATGTGTATTTGCTCCACGCAGGCGCGCTTCCTCTGGGACAGTTTGAAGACACGCTGCTGGTGGCTGTCAAGCGTCCGCTGGGGTTCACCGCGC
>CAZQPV010000028.1:0-20291 GCA_964595265.1 uncultured Fimbriimonadales bacterium | reverse complement strand
CGCGCTCGCCCAGGTATCGGAACGAGCGCCCCAGATGCACATCGGAGGTGTGCAGCAAACGAAGCGCCATTAATTCAGGGCTTCTCTGCTGGCGGGGCGAGTCCTGCTAAGAGGCGCTCACCCCAGCGCACAGCGCACGGTGTCTACCAGCGGTTGGAGCGCTTCCTCGACCAGCGCGGGGGTTTCCGCCTCTACCATAATACGAATCGCGCTCTCGGTGCCCGACGCGCGAATGTTCAATCGCCCCCGGCCTGTGAGCAACGCCTGCGCCTGCGCGATGCACGCCTGTATTTCGGGATGGGTCTGCCAGGCGTGCTTGTCCCGCACAGGGATAGTCACCAGCCTCTGGGGATAGGGTTCAAAGGGGTGAGCGATTTCGGAAAAGGGGCGTTGCAGGTGGAGATAGAGGTTCAGCGTTTCGAGCATGGTGATTAGCCCGTCGCCGGTTGTGGCGCGCTCGGCGAAGATGATATGCCCCGACTGTTCGCCGCCGATAAGGGCATTATGGGCGCGCATCGCTTCCGCCACATAGCGGTCGCCAACTTTTGTGCGCAACAGAGTGATGCCTTCGGCTTGCAGGCGCTTCTCCATGCCGAGATTGCTCATTTCGGTCGCCACCACGAGCGGAGGCTGGAGGCTCCCTTGTTGCTTGCGTGTGAGTGCCCAGAGGGTCATAATGGCGTCGCCGTCCACGGGGTCGGCGTTTTCGTCGCAGAAGAGGGCGCGGTCGGCATCACCGTCGAACGCCACGCCCAGGTGCGCGCCAGTCTCCAGCACGGCGCGCTGGAGGTGGTCGATGTGAGTGGAGCCGCAGCCATCGTTGATATTGTCGCCGTTGGGTTCGCAGGCGACGGCGCTGACCTTCGCGCCCAGCCCGCTCAGCAGGGTGGGGGCAAACGCGCTCGCTGCGCCGTTGGCGCAGTCCACGGCGATATGCACCCCGCGTAGTGGCTCGCGCTCGCCCGTCATCGCATGCATCAGATGGAGCAGATAAAACAGATAGCGCTCCCATTCGCGTGCGTTTGGCTCCCACAGTCCAATCTGCGCAGGCGCGGGATAGGGAAAGGGTTCCGGCGCTTCGTCCAGCAGGCGCTCGATTTCCGCCTCGTACTCGTCGGGGAACTTGTAGCCGTCGTTGCCAATCAGTTTGATGCCGTTATCGGGGGCGGGGTTATGGGAGGCAGAAAGCACAATTCCCAGGTCGTAGCGTCCTTCGCGCACGAGGTAGGCAACCGCAGGCGTGGGCACGACGCCCGCCGAGGTGGCATGCACCCCGACGGCGGTCAGCCCGCTGATGAGCGCGGTTTCGAGCATCGCGCCGCTGCGGCGCGTGTCGCGTCCAATCAACACATGCGGAGGTGTGTGGGGCGCTGTGCGCAAGAGCTGTTGCCCAATCGCGCGCCCCAATCGCATCACAAAATCGGGGGTCAGGAGGGCGTTCGCCTGACCCCGAACACCGTCAGTTCCGAAATAGCGCCTCATATCTCTATATCCAGTGGGGTGTGTTCCGCGGGCGGTTCGGGGCGTTTGGCGACAATCACCTTGCTGGGGCGTATCACGCGCTCGCCCATCCGATAGCCCCGTTCCACCTCGTCGATAATGATACCATCCTCATGCTCCTCGCTCTCCACGCGCTGGATGGCTTCGTGCAGGTTCGGGTCAAACGGCTTGCCCACCGCCTCGATGGGATGGATATCGAACCGCGCGAGGAGCGCTTTAATCTGGCGGTCGGTCATCTTGACCCCTTCCAGCAAGGGGTCTAGTTCGCGTGTGGCTTCAGCCGCCTGCAGGGCGCGCTCGAAGTTGTCCAGAATGGGCAGCAGGTCTTCCAGCAGCGTTTCCAGCACGCG
This sequence comes from uncultured Fimbriimonadales bacterium, assembly GCA_964595265.1. GTDB lineage: Bacteria > Armatimonadota > Fimbriimonadia > Fimbriimonadales > GBS-DC > LDYB01. The sequence continues at coordinate 18,441 of CAZQPV010000028.1, read as the reverse complement.
CATGCGCTGGCGTTCCATCTCTTCGTTCTGGCGTCGGCGGTAGTTCTGGAAGTCCGCCAGCGTGCGCAGGTAGAGATTCTTCTGCTCTTCGAGTGCCTGCTCCATCTCCTGCAGGCGAGCCAGCGCGGTGTTGAGGTCTATGCTCACCGCGTCTTCCTGTTCGGTTTCCGTCGGTTGGGTTTCGGGTTCGTTCATGGGCGTCTCCATCGTTTTCTCTTCCTGCATATGCCTCACCTCCTGTGAGTGGGCTTTTAATATAGGATACCTGCTCCATCGCAAGGATGGTTGTTTCGCTCTCGCCGCGCCCCACACTCTACCAGCAAGACGGAACAAACGCCCCTGAAATGCGGCGGCGAGAATAAAATCGGGTATAATATCTGCAGGAGGCACAACGAATCCGTGCGAAGTCGCAAGGCGACGGTGGTGTTCGTGCATCCCAGCGAGGAGGCGTTCGCGCGCCTGCTGGATTATTACAAAATCCGCTGGGAGTATGAACCGCGCACCTTCGTGCTTCGAACTGACGAGAACGGCAATCCGAAGGAGTCGTTCACACCCGACTTTTACCTCCCTGACTATGACCTTTATATTGAGCTGACCGTGCGTCGCGCGAACATCAATCGGCGCAAGCGACGCAAAATTGCCCTTCTGCGTGCGCTCTACCCCGATATTCAGATCCGGTTGATGAGCGCCCGCGATTTCGAGCGGCTCATGCTCAAGTATGGGCTGGAGCGCCCGCAGGTCAGGAGCGACTCCGAGCGTTAGTCGTCGGTTCGGGAGCGCGGGACGGCACTCGGCGCGTCGATAATCGCCTGAGGCGGCGCGTACACAAACACATGCTCGCTCACCTTCTCCACGCTGCCTTCAATCGCATAGACCACACCGTTCAGAAAGTCAATAATCCGCTCGCGCACGCCCTGCGGCGCCGAAGCGAGGTTTAGAATCTGTTGAATCCCCTCTTTCAAGCCGTCCGCCGCGAGTCGCGCGTCCTCAAGGCTCTGCACCTCGCGCCGAATGGCAATATGGTACGCATGGAACCGCCGATAACGCACGGTCGTATCCGTGCGGGGCGCGGGGGTAGGCTCGTCCTCGTCTTCCTCAGCGCCTGCCGAGACCCAGCCCTTAAGCCGCGCCCACAACGATGGGCGAGCCTGTTCGTATGCTTCGTCCTCGTATCCGTAATGTTTCATATGGTCAACCTCCTTGTCAGGGGCGTTCTCCAAACAGCGCCGTGCCGATTCGGAGCATGGTCGCGCCCTCCTGAATGGCAATCTCGAAGTCGTGGCTCATGCCCATCGAGAGCCACACGCGGTTCGACGCGGGCAGCGCTTCAAACAGCGCGCGCAGGGTCTGAAACGCCCTGCGGATGGGCGCCTCCTGCTCGGTGTAGGGCGCCAGCCCCATCAACCCCTGCAGAGCAATATGAGACATTTGCAACGCCTGCTCCACCAGCGCAGGCACCTGCGCCGCAGGCGCCCCTGCTCGCGTCGGTCCTTCTGAAAGGCGCACTTCGATCAGCACGGGCTGCACAATCCCCAATTTCAACGCGCGTTGTTGAATCTCCTGCAACAATTCCGCACGATCCACGCTCTGAATCAGCGCAAAACGCCCCACCACATACTTTACTTTGTTGGTCTGCAAGTGCCCGATAAAGTGCCAGCGGATGTCGCCGGGCAGCAGAGGGATTTTTTCGCGGGATTCCTGCCAGTAGTTTTCGCCGAAATCACGGATGCCCAGCGCATAGGCGTGCTGAATGCGCTCTGGAGGCACGCCTTTGGACACAGCGACGATTCGCAGGCTCTGGGGGTCACGTCCCGACTGGGCGCAGGCGCGTGCGATGCGCTCCTGCAGGGCGCTCCAGCGTTCAGAGAGCGGATTCGGGTTCGCCATGCTCCTGCTCGCTGGCGTGCTGGGCAGCCTCCGCGTACGCCTCGTCCAGCGTGCCGCTCTTGTGGCGTTTCACCAGATGCTCCAGCCTGCCCGTCTCCATGAACCACACGCGCTCCGCAATATTCGTTACATGGTCGGCAATCCGCTCCAGATAGTGCGCAATCAACAGCAGCCATGAGGCAGGCACCACCTGTTCGGGATGCTGGCGCATAATCTCCTGCAGTTGCGAGCGAATCTGGCGATACACAGCGTCGGCGTTATCGTCGTTTTCACACACTTGCAGCGCCAGTTGCAAATCGCGCTTCACAAAGGCTTCAATCGCATCCAGCAGCATGCGCCGCGCGATATTCGACAGGCGCGGAATGTCCACCTCAGGCGGTTCGTGGTGATCCTGATAAATCTTGCGTGCCGCTTTGGCGATGTCCACGGCGTAGTCGCCGATACGCTCGATATCGGTAATCATCTTCATCACAGTGCCAATGATGCGCAGGTCGCGCCCTGCGGGCTGCTGGAGCGCAATCATGCGCAGGCAATGCGCTTCGATATCGACATCCATTTCGTCGACTTCATCATCGCGTTTGATGACCTGCTCGGCGCGCTCCAGGTCGCGACGCTGGAGCGCCTCGACGGCATCCGCGACCATCGATTCCACGATGCTCGCCATTGCCAGCACTTTCGTTTCCAGTGCGTTCAGTTCCGCATCGAAGGCTTGGCGGGTCATGCAGGCTATTATACCTGCTCGATAGGCACGCCCTCACACCAGACAGAATGGACAGGGTTCGCGCCGAGGGTGTAGGCGAAATCGCGCCAGTCGGCGCCTTGCAACACCAGAAAGTCGGCGCGGGCGTTCGGCGCCAGCGCGCCCCGATCGGCCAGCCCCAGCGCAGCGGCGGCGTTCACGGTGCTGGCAATCAGCGCTTCTGCAGGGGTCAGGCGATGCAGTCGGGTTGCGAGCGCCATCGCCTGCTGTACCGAAAAGAGCGGACTGGAGCCAGGATTGAGGTCGGTGCCGATGGCGATAGCGCCCCCTGCTTCGATCAACGCTCGCGCAGGCGCAGGCGGCAGTCCCAGATGGAGGTTCACCCCTGGCAGAATCACCCCGATGGTCTGGCTCTGGGCTAAGGCGCGGATTTGCGCTTCGCCTGAGACTTCCAGATGATCTACCGAGCGCGCGCCCAGCCGCACGCCCAGCTCCACCCCGCCCAGCGCGTGAAATTGATCAGCGTGCAGTTTGATTGCCAGCCCGTGCTGGCGCGCGCTCTGCAGAATCGTTTCCGTCTCCGACACGCTGAACGCCTCACGCTCCACAAACACATCCACCGCTTCCGCCAGCCCATGCTGGGCGACTTCGGGGATCAACTGGGTGCAAACGGTGTGCAGGTACTCCCCCCGTCCCGTGCGAGGGAACACATGAATCAGCAGGGTCGGCTTCAGGGTGATGGGGTGCAGGCGCGCCTGCAATTGCTGAATGGCTTTCAGCATCTTGAGCTCCGCTTCGGGGGTCAGCCCGTAGCCTGATTTGATTTCTATTGTTGTGGCGCCTGAGCGAATCAGGTGCTTCAGGCGTGGCAGCGCGAGGGCGACGAGTTCTTCAACGCTGGCTTGCGCGGTGTAGCGGATGGTGTGATAGATCCCGCCGCCCCGCGCGAGAATCTGCTCATAAGTGGCTCCCTGGAGGCGTGCTTCGAAATCGTCCAGTCGGTCGCCTGCCCACACGGCATGGGTGTGGGGGTCTGTCAGAGCGGGCACAACAGCGCGCCCACCGAGGTCTATCACTTCGTCCGCTTTGCCCTGCCAGTCGGCGCGCGCGCCCACCCACACGATGCGCCCGTCCTGAACCGCAATCGCCGCGTCGGGGATTAGCCGAACCTGCTGATGTTCCGCGCCCCGATGCGCCCCCAGCCGCGTGGGGGTAACCAGTTGCGCGATATTCACAAAAAGCCGAGCTGCGTGCATCGTGCCCGGCGAAAGTATACCGTGCAAAAAGGGAGCAGGAGCCAGCGCCCCTGCCCTAGAATGGTTCCGCCTCGGCGCTGGCGTCAGCGCTTGCGGCGGCGCAGAGCGAGCAGGCTCACCAAGCCCGTGCCGAGCGCAATCATGCTGGCAGGCTCGGGCACGACCTCGTAGATGTCGAGGCGGTCGCCATAAGGCGCGCTGCCCGTGCCGCCCTTGACCACGAAAATGTAGAGCTTGCCATCGGCGAAGCCCCAGCTGGCGTTCAGGAAGGTATTGTCAAAAGCCACTTCAGTGTAGCCCGCCTCGCCCGTGTCTTCCAGACCATTCAATTCGCCGGCCGCCGTGCCATCGGGCTGAACGATGAACACCTTGTTCTGCCCCGACACGCGCTGGTTATACAGCACGAGGTCGGACAGGTGCCCGAAATACTGCGAGACGGGAATATACGCCACAAACGCCTGTGCCAGCGTGCCTTCGCTCCATGTCGCCAGATCCACAGGGGTATTAAAGGTCGTATTGTTCACTCGAGTCGCTTTGGATACGCGACCCTGCGTGCGCACATACAGGTCGCCGTTGGGCGCGAAAGCGTAGTCCCGTGTAGAGGTCGGCCCCCCTATGGGACCTGCGTTGCCCGCGTTCGCGCCTGTGAAGTCAAAGCGGCGCACGATGGTCGAGCCGAACACACCCACTGCGAGTGTCGGACCGCCGCCTGCGCCTGGGTCAATATCGATGGTGTCGTAGCGGCTGACGCCAGCCTCGCTCAGCGAAAGATTGCCGTCGCCCGACCAGCTGGTGTCCAGATTGCCGCTCAGGTCGTAGCGGCGAATGCCCGTGTTTGCGGCGGTGGTGTCGCCCAGACCCGCGCCCCAGTAGAGCCTGTCCCCATAATACACAAGGCGCGTGTCGCGCGAGCTGCCCGCCTGCGTCAAATCTACACGCCAATCGGAGGTGTTCCAGTCGCCGCTGGGGGTGCTGAGCAGCGTGTTCAGACTCCCCAAACGCACCAGCGAGACGGTCTGCGTCCCGGAACCGCTGTTCCATGTGCTCACATAGAGATTGGTTCCGTCGAACGCCACATCCCCTACCGCCTGCCCGCCGGGGAACAGCGGCACGAGGTTAAAGCTGCGGCGATGCAAAATTTGTGCATTCGCGAGCATCGAAACGCCTGCCGTAAGGAAAGCCAGCATCACCATGCGATGCATCGTTGGTGTTCCTTTCATCGGTTCGAACCTCCTCGTTGGAAAATCGGGCATGCCCTGCCGGGCTGTCCCATCTATTATAGACTCGAAAACCGCCCAATTGCGGACAGCCCAACCTGTCAAAAATACGGGATTCCCTCAAAACCATGTAAATATTGGGTTATGGCGCGCCTGCAACAGTGTTGCATCCCGATGAGTCTTCCCATGCAAACGGCTCAATCGGGCAGTTGAGCGCAAGTTCTCGCTCTGTGCCGCGTGCGGGACGCCTGCCCCCGCGTGCGGCTTTTTGGGTATGATTAAACCACCGCGGGGGGTGCTGACGCCAAGTCGGCTGAGACCTCCAGTTCGGAGGAACCCCTGGAACCTGATCCAGGTAATACTGGCGAAGGGAACGCGGAGAGAGGCAGCTGTTTGCCTTCTTCTGCATGCTCCCCCGTCGCTCTCCCCGCGAGACTAATCGGAGGAGGCATAACGATGACTCAAATGGACTACGCGCGTCAGGGCATCCTTACCGACGCGATGCGCTTCTGTGCGGAGCGCGAGGGGGTAGACCCCGAAATCGTGCGCGAAGAGGTCGCGCGCGGGCGGGCGATTATCCCTGCCAATATCCATCACACGACGCTAAAGCCGATTGTGATTGGCAAGCGGTTTCGCACCAAAGTCAACGCCAACATCGGCAGCTCGCCCCTGAGCGCAGGGATTGAACAGGAACTGGAAAAACTCTACACCGCCATCCGCTGGGGCGCCGATACGGTGATGGACCTCTCCACGGGCGGCGACCTGGACGCCATCCGCACAGCAATCATTCAGCACTCTCCCGTGCCGATTGGCACTGTGCCCGTCTACCAGCTGTTGACTCAGGTCCGCTCGGTGGAAGAGCTGACCGAAGACGACTTTCTGGGGATTGTGGAGCATCAGGCGAAGCAAGGCGTCGACTACATGACCATCCACGCAGGTGTGCTGCGGCGCTACATCCCGCTGACCGAGCGGCGCATCACGGGGATTGTGAGCCGCGGCGGCGCGATTATGGCAGAGTGGTGCCTCGCCCATCACCGCGAAAACCCCTACTACGCCCGCTTTGATGACCTGCTGGAAATCTGTCGGCGCTACGATGTGACTATCAGCCTCGGCGACGGGTTGCGCCCGGGCTGTATCGCCGACGCGAACGACGCCGCGCAGCTGGCGGAGTTGCGCACGCTGGGCGAACTGGTGCAGCGCGCGTGGGCGAAGGGCGTGCAGGTGATGGTGGAAGGGCCAGGGCATATCCCCCTGCACCTGCTGGAGGAGAATGTGCGCCTGCAGCAGGAGTGGTGCCACGAAGCGCCCTTCTACACGCTGGGACCCTTAGTGACGGATGTCGCGCCCGGCTATGACCATATCGCGTCGGCGATTGGCGCGGCGATTGTGGCGTGGCACGGAACGGCGTTGCTCTGTTATGTGACTCCCAAAGAGCATCTGGGCTTGCCCAACGCCGAGGATGTGAAGCAGGGCTTGATTGCCTATCGCATCGCCGCGCACGCTGCCGATATTGCCAAAGGCATCCCCGGCGCCCGCGACTGGGACGACGCCATCTCCAGAGCGCGATTCGAGTTTGACTGGAACCGCCAGTTCGAACTGGCGATAGACCCCGAAACCGCCCGCGCCTATCACGACGAGACGATGCCCAAAGAGGCGCACAAGTTCGCGCATTTCTGTAGCATGTGCGGACCGCGCTTCTGCCCGATGGCGACCACGCAACGCCTGCGCGCCCAGACTCAGCAGGAAACTATTCCATCGTAAGTGCGAGGGGGCAGGGCAAGAGGTTTTTGTCCTGCTCCTGAAAGGCAATTCAGGAAAGCGAGCAAGCCGCGGCATCGTGGGGCGTTTGTGCCCGACGGCTGAAGCGGTTCTGCTGTACGGATAGGTGCGTAAGCGTTCTGAGACCCCCTCCGTGAGGTTCCCCCTGCTTTGCAAGGGGAACCGAACCCTGCCTCGCGCCGGGGCGTCCAGCCTCACGGTAGCCGTGTTCTCGGTTCCCCTCGCTTGCGGGGGAACCTTGAGGGCATCAATCTTCTGTGGGGCATCTTTGCAACAGAGCAGCGCTGTCCAGCTCTAGGAATGGATGTGAGTAGCAGGCGGCTCCCGCTTCAGGCACAGAATACTCGCCTGAGCGGGTACAATTTCCCCGTATGCAATCGCATATCCGAAACTTCTGCATTATCGCGCATGTAGACCACGGTAAGTCCACGCTGGCAGACCGCCTGCTGGAGTTCACGGGCGCGATTGCCCGCGGCACCCCCGTGGAACAGGTGCTGGACACGATGGATCTGGAGCGCGAGCGCGGAATCACCATCAAGATGACCGCCGTGCGCCTCTCCTACACCGCCCGCGACGGGAAAACCTACCAGCTCAACCTGATTGATACGCCGGGGCATGTGGACTTCACCTATGAGGTCTCGCGCAGTCTGGCGGCGTGCGAGGGCGCGATTCTGGTGGTGGACGCCGTGCAGGGCGTGGAGGCGCAAACGATTGCCAACACGAACCTCGCCTACAATCAGGGCTTGGCAATTGTGCCCGTGATTAACAAGATAGACCTGCCCTCTGCCGACCCCGAACGGGTCAAGGAAGAGATGGAACACGCCCTGCTAATAGACCCCAGCGAGGTCATCTTAGCCAGCGCGAAAGAGGGTATTGGGATTGAAGCGATTCTGGAGGCGGTGGTGCAGCGCATCCCCCCACCCAGCGGCGACCCCGACGCGCCGCTTCGGGCGCTGGTCTACGACTCGCACTACGACCCCTATGTGGGCGTGGTGGCGTATGTGCGCGTGGTGGATGGCAGGGTGCAGCCGGGCGACCGCATCATGTTTATGTCCAACGGCAAGGTGTTCGAAGTGGCGCAGGTGGGCTATTTCACGCCGAAGCTGCAGCCTGCCGAGCGTCTGGACACGGGCGAGGTGGGCTACATCACGGCTTCCATCAAGTCGGTGAAAGACGCGCAGGTGGGCGATACGATTACCTCCGCCGACCGTCCCGCGAAAGAGCCGCTACCCGGTTTCCGCAAGGTGAAGCCGATGGTGTTCTGCGGCTTGTACCCGGTGGAAGGCGATAAGTACCCCGACCTGCGCGACGCGCTGGAAAAACTCAGCCTTAATGACGCCGCGATTACCTTCGAGCCAGAAAACAGCGCCGCGCTCGGCTTCGGGTTCCGATGCGGCTTTCTGGGGCTGCTGCATATGGAGATTGTGCAGGAGCGCCTGGAGCGCGAGTTCGGACTGGAGCTGATTGCCACCGCCCCCAGCGTCGCCTATCGTGTTACCCTCGAAGACGGAACCCAGCTGGAAATTGATAACCCCACCCACTGGCCCAATCCGGGCATTATTGAGAAAGTGGAGGAACCCGTGGTGTTCGCCACAGTGATGGTTCCGAACGACTATGTGGGCGCGGTGATGGAGCTCTGCATGGGGCGGCGCGGCGAGTTCGTGAAAATGGAATACCCCACGCCCCAGCGCGTGATTCTGTATTACCGCCTGCCCCTCAGCGAGATTCTGCTGGACTTCTATGACCAGCTCAAGACCCGCACGCGCGGCTACGCCTCGTTTGACTATGAGCCAGCAGGCTATCGCGAGGTGGACGCTGTGAAAATCGATGTGCTGATTAACGGCGACCCGGTGGACGCGCTGAGTTTTATCGCCCCGCGTGAGCGCGCCTATGCCCGCGCGAAGGTGCTGGTGGAACGCCTCAAAGAGGTCATCCCGCGCCAGCAGTTTGAGGTGCGCATTCAGGCAGCGATTGGCTCGCGTGTGATTGCCTCCGAGACCATCAAGCCGTTCCGCAAGAATGTGCTTGCCAAGTGTTATGGAGGCGACATCACGCGCAAGCGCAAGCTGCTGGAGCGCCAGAAAGAGGGTAAGAAGCGCATGAAGCAGGTCGGCACGGTGGAAGTGCCTCAGGAGGCGTTTCTGAGCGTGCTGAAAGTTAACGATTAGCCAGCGTTGAAGAAATCGGCGCCGCGCTCGCCTCCACCGCCTGACGTGCAGGCGCTGCGAGCCACGAGGGCGCCAATCCCAGCAGAATCAGCCCCAGCACGCACGCCAGCAGACACGCCGCCATCGGTGCCGGCATGCGCCACCGCTCCACCGCCTCGCGAGGCGGCGTGTAGAGCGCGAACACCAGCCCCAGATAGTACGCTGCGCCCACCACACTGGTCAGCGCCAGCAAAATCGCCAGCAACACCTGCCCCGCCTCCAGCGACGCCACAAAAAGATACCACTTGCCCCAGAATCCCGCGGTGGGTGGAATGCCTGCCAGCGAGACCAGAAGCACTGCCATCGCATGCGCCGCGAGCGGCTGGCGATAGTATAAGCCCCGAAGCGCCTCGATCGTGGTGGCGTCGCCCGCACGCGCCATCACCGTCAACACGGCGAACGCGCCCACGCTCATCAGGCTGTAGGCAATCAGATAGTAGAGAACCCCGCTTAACCCCGTGGCGTTCAGGCTGACCAGTCCCACTGCCATATAGCCCGCGTGAGCGATACTGGAGTACGCCAGCATGCGTTTCGCGTCGCGCTGGACCAGCGCCAGCAGGTTGCCCGCTATCATCGAGAGCGCCGCCAGCCACCACAAAATCGGCGCCCACAAGCCTGCCATGCTCGCCGCGCCCTCCACGAACCGGATCAGCACGCCAAACACTACCACCTTCACCACCGCCGACATATAGGCAGTGGCGACCGTCGGCGCGCCCTGATACACATCGGGCGTCCACATGTGAAACGGCACGAGCGATGCCTTGAACGCCAGTCCCACCAGCAGCAGCGCCACGCTGGCTATTAGCAGCGTGCTGCTTGCCGAGCCAGGCGCACTGTTGCCCCAACCTCGTGCTATCGCCATCAGGTCTACACTGCCAGTCGCCCCATAAAGCATCGCAATCCCGTACAAAAAGAAGGCAGACGCAAACGCGCCCAGCAGAAAATATTTCAGCGCCGACTCTTCGGAGCGCACCTCATAGCGTGCCAGCCCTGCCAGCACATAGAGCGACAGCGACAGCACCTCCAGCCCCAGAAACACCACCATCAGATTTGTGCTGGAGACCATTATCACAGCGCCTGCGCTGGCGAACAGCAACAACGGGTAAAACTCTCCGTAGCGTAAATCGCGCCGCTGAAGATACTCTTCGGAAAACAGCAGGGTAAGCGCCGTCGCGCCCAGAACCGCCAGCGTGAGCAGACCGCTGATCGTATCGACGCGCCAGAGATTCTCAAAAGTGGTCAGTGTCGTCTGCCAGAGCGAGATCTGGAAATAGCCTGCAAGCGCCAGTCCAACAAGCCCAATCACGATCAGGGGCGCATGCCTGCCCCTGGGCAAAAACATCTCCACAAGCAGTACCCCTATTGCCGTCGCAACCAGGGTCATCAACGGCAATAGCGCATTCCATTCAATCTCTGGACGAACTATCGCTTCCATGCGCCCATGAGTATACCTGTTCACGAAAAGAGCCTCGGGATTTGCGGAGAATTAAGCCAATTTAGGGCTGGGAATCGGCAGGATTTTTTGGGGGGGTGGTGCATAATTTTGCAAAGCCAACAAACGCCCTGTTTTGCTAAGCCTGCTTTGTCGCAAAGGATGGCTGAGACGCCTCTAAGTTTCCGGCTTGAACCCTTTTCTTTCGAGTGCGCTTTGCTAGAGGACGGCTATGAGACGGTGGGCACTGGCAGGATGGCTCGCGTGCGCGACATTGCTTTGGGCGCAGCAGGTGCCGCGCACGCCACATGGGGAACTGTGGGCAGGTACGACCCTTCAACTCCGCGCGGCGGTGATAAACAGTTCGGGAAACGCTGTCGCGCTCTCTAACCCCGCTGAAGTACGGGTCGGGCAGGTCGTGCGCTGGCGTGTAGAGTACGAGTCGTTTCCCTATGGGACAACTGACCGTGATGCGTGGTTCACGCTTCTGGTGCAAAATCGGGGCAACGGTTATGACACTTTGCTCCCGAAGCTCAGCACGCTGGAAGCGCCCGACGCGACCCCATGGCAGGTAACGCTCTACGAGCAGCTCACGCCAGAGCAGATCTTTGATAGAGCCACTCTGGTGAGTGATATGCTGGCGCCGGTAGCGCCAGGGGAGCAACGCCGACTCTTTTTAAGGGGGCGCGCCCCCAGCGACCGCAATACCGATGGCGCTTTCCTGTTTTTGAGCGCACGCCCGTGGATGGACCCGAACCTGCGCTTTGAACGCAACTTTGTAGTTGGTGTAGAGACAACTCAGGGCGTCGCGACTCAAGCCACAACATGGAGAAACTACCTCATGGCGGCAACGCCCGCCCTCATAGAGGGCAGGCTCTGGTGGGTAGCAAGCAACGGAACAGACACCCGCGTCTTCTACACCCCCCAACCGCTCACCACTACGGGAACTTTCTCGAACAACACGCAATCTGTTGCCCGCATTGTAAGCCTGCGACCAGGTGGACACGGCATTTTCCTGAACGGGAACCTCTACCTTGTCGATTTAACAGGTCTCGTTGCCTATTTCCCACTCAGCAGGTTACTTGAGACGGGGCTGGGAGTGCCTACTTTTCTGAACCTTGCGGCACGGGTGCGCCCCGACATCTCGCCAGCAACCGATGGAACCCTGCTCTTTCTCGTGGATGTAAGCGAGGGCGTCATCTTGTATGACCCGGCGAGTGGCTCTTCTGTAGTTCTGGAGCGTCCTGTCGAAAGCCCGGTTTTCGCCCTATACTCTTTGCCTGCTCGCACAGTTGTGATTGCTCGCGCCAACGGTTCCTTTGAGATTGTACAGGGGGGCATGCGCACTCGGAGCAACCTCCGTCTGCCCAATGCGGGTACAACTCCGCTTCTGGGCGCGGCTTATGATGTGCGCAGGGGCAATCTGATTGTCTCAGCGGGCACGCGCGTCGGCTGCTACAGCTTCCGCTTCAACCAATGGCTCTGGGTGGTGAACACTGGAGTTCCCCTCGTGGGGAACCCCACCTATGATGTCGCGACCGACACCTGCTATGTGCTGACCAACACAGGGCAACTCTGGGCGCTGGATGCGGCAGGCGGCGCGATTCGCCCGCTCTACCCTCAACAATCTTTCAACCGCCCCCTCAGCAAAGCCGTGCTTACTACCCTCTCACGCCAAGACCGCAAAGTGAGCTATGTGTATGTGCTGGCGCAGTTTGCAGACGGTACGGTGGAAACCCGCATGATCGCCGCCGTGAACCCCTTCAACCGCTTCGTGAACACCACTATCCTTGCCGGGGCGGTGATAGGAGACCGCTGGCTGGTTACGGGTGATGGCGCCAGCGATTTCCTTATCGTCTGGTGCTGGCGCGGCGTGATGGTTAACGACACAGAGCGTGGCGCGTTCTATGCGTTCCGACCCCGATAAGCAGGTACAATTCGCCCGATGTGGGCAATTGAAACGCGCGGACTGAAAAAAGTCTACCGTTCGCTTATCGGGGGGTCCCCTGTCGTGGCAGTAGCCGACCTAAACCTGCAGGTTCCCTACGGTTGCGTGTTCGGCTTTCTGGGACCCAACGGCGCGGGTAAAACAACCACCATCCAGATCCTGATAGGGAATGTGTACCCGATGGCAGGGCAGGCGTGGGTGCTGGGCTACAAAGCAGGCGCGCTTGCGGCGAAACGGCGTCTGGGGTTCCTGCCCGAAAAGTTTCAGTTCCATGAGTTTCTCACCGCCGAAGAGTTTCTGAAACTGCATGGGCGTCTGGCAGGAATGGACGGCAAAACGCTTGCCAGGCGCATCGACGAGGTGCTGGAACTGGTGGGGCTTCAGGAGCGCCGCAAAAGCCGAATCCGTGAGTTCTCTAAGGGGATGCAACAGCGCATCGGGCTGGCGCAGGCGATTCTGCACGACCCCGACCTCGTGATTTTGGACGAGCCGACCTCCGCGCTGGACCCACTGGGCAGGCGACGCGTGCGCGAAGTGATTGAATACCTCAAACAACAGGGCAAAACCGTGTTTCTGAACTCGCACCTGCTTTCGGAAGTGGAGCGCAGTTGCGACATGGTCGCGATTCTCAACAAGGGACGCGTGGTCAAACAGGGCACGCTGGAGGAGCTGCTGGTTCATAAGTCGATAGTGGTGCTGGAGTTGCGTCAGGTGGTTCCCCCCGCTCTGGAGGCGCTGGAGCGTGTGGCGATGAAGGTACAGCCCCTGGACACGAACCGTGTGATGGCTGAGGTTGCTGATGAGAAGGCAATCCCGGAACTGGCGCGCGCGGTGGTTTACGCCGGCGGCGACCTGATGGGGATGCAGGCGAAGCGAGAAACGCTGGAAGACCTCTTTATCCAGCTGGTGGAAGGGGAGGCGAAATAAGATGGGCGCGATGGTCACCATCATGACCCTCACGCTCAAGGAGGCGATGCGGCGGCGCGCATTTCTGGGCACGCTGATTATTCTGGTCGTGCTGTACGGCTTGAGCTTCCTGCCGAAAGCGTTCCACGAGGCGTTCGGGGGCAGCGAGCGACGCTTTGAGATGGGCATCCAGCTGATGACCAGCTTCGGAATCGATTCCATCAAGTTTTTCGCCTCGGTGCTGGCGATTGTGTTGAGCGCGGGCGCCATTACCGGCGAGATCGAGCGGGGCTACCTCGCCGCGATTTTGCCGCGCCCCCTGCACCGATGGCAGGTCTATCTGGGTAAGTGGCTGGGCGTGATGGTGTTCTGCACGGGGAATGTGGTTCTCTGGAGCGCGATGCTGTGGCTCTCGGTGTATTTACAGGGCAAGTCGCGTCCCGAAATCTGGTACGCGCTCCCCTATGTGCTGTTGTATCCGATTCTCTATGGCACGCTTGCGCTGATGTTCTCCAGTTTTGCAGGCACTGCGGTGTCGCTAATGTTCACGGTCGCACTGGGTGCGTTCGCCTATTTCGCGGATCATTTTCTGCGCCCGCTGGTGGTGTTTATTGATGCCGCCATCCTGCAGCGGATTGTGTGGCTGTCGGAGTGGGTGTTGCCGATGGCGACCCTGAAGCGTTTCGTGATGGCACAGGCGCGCCCGCCCTTCACAGGGCGCATTGAGGACGCGCCTTTCGTCAGCGAAGCGGTGCGGTTCTTTCTGAACCCGCCCACGCGCGCGTGGGAGCTGGGTTATGTCGCGCTCTATATCGGGGTTGCGCTGCTGATAGGGGGGATTATTTTCCAGCGGCGCGATGTGCAATAGCCCAAACCTCGCATTTTCCCCGATACGGAAAACGCCCCGAAGTGGCACAATCGTAATAGCGAATACACTTCGGGGAGGTATGAGCAATGTCTTTCAAGGACGCACAGCAGTATGTGGGGATGATGTGTGAAGTGTCGTGGCGTGATCGTCGCGGGGAGGTTCAGACCAAAAACCTCTTTATCGCGGATGTAACCTTCGTGCCACTGTACGGCGTGTGCTTTATCACGGACAGCGGTGAGATTCGCCTTGACCGTGTGGTGCAGGTCAATCCGTTAGAGCAGCCGAGTGAGAAGGTGGCTTAAGACTGGGCGGTTGGGGCGCTCTCCCCAGCCGCGTTTTCAGTTCTCTACGCGGTAGTGCTTGACGGCATCCTCGTCGATTTCGACGCCCAAGCCCGGCTTTGAGGGAACAGGCAGATAGCCTTCGGAGTCGGGCAGGATCGGTTCGGTGAGGAAGTAGTCGCGTGCCTTGAGGTCCCAGCCGGGCGGCTCATAGGGGAATTCGGCCCATTCGCAGTTGGGTGAAGCGCCCATCAGCTGCAGGTTCGCTGCCAGCCCCAGCCCGCTGGTCCATGTGTGGGGCGCAATCTGCTTCCCGAAGGCTTCCGCCATGCCGGCAATCTTTTTGCCCATCAGGATGCCGCAGGAGAGGCACACATCGGGCTGCAGGATATCAATAGCGTCGCGAATGAGATACTCGCGGAACTCGTGGAGGTCCTGGTTCATCTCCCCGCTGGCGAGGGGGATGGGCGCTTTTTCGCGCAGGCGTCGGTAGCCTTCGTAGTCGTTTTTGTCCAGCGGCTCTTCCAGCCAGCGCACGCCCAGTTCTGCCAGCTCCTCGGCAACGCGCAGAGCGGTGGACACATCCCACTTGGGCGCGGGCGCCATGCCTGCCACGCGCCAGCCCATGTTCGCGTCCACCATCATCTCCATATCGGGATAGCGCTCTCGAATCGCGCGAGCGACCGCCATATCCTCCCGCCAGTCCCAGCTGTGGAATCGGAGCTTGACGGCGCGGATGCCCATCTCCCGCACCTGCGCCACATAGTCCAGTCGCTCTTCTACCGGGCGCAGCTCGCCGGTGCTGGCGTAGGCGCGCACGCGGTCTTGATAGCCTCCCAGCAGGCGATAGACCGGTTGCCCCAGCGCCTTGCCGATGATATCCCAGAACGCCAGCTCAATCCACCACAGGCGCAGTCCCAGAAAAGTGGCGGAGCGGGCAATTTGCACGACCTCCTCCACATTCATCGGGTCGCGCCCGAACAGAAACGGGAGCAGAAGTTGCTGGAGACCGCTCCCTTCGCGACCGAAGGCGACCCCCGCGGCATACCCTTTGATGCCCTCGTCGGTCTCCAGCGTCAGCAGATGCACGCGGTGCGCCGTCTGGGGGTAGCCAGGCAGCCACGCAGGGTAGAAGGGGGTCTCCAGCGGGTACTCCAGCAGACACAGGTCCACGCCCACGATGCGCATCTCAGGCTCCCAGTCCCTTCTCCTTCAGATATTCCCGATAGACGGCGACCGCCTGGGGCATCGTGCTGGTGAGTTGCATAATCCCGCTCACGCGCCCCTTCGGCTGGATTTTGCGCTGGGTGAACGCCATCATCGCGTTTTCCTGCCCCGTGTAGAGCTTATGGAACAGGTCTGCCGTGAGCGTCAGCGCGGCTTCTTCTTCGCCTTCCGGTTTTTCGGTCAGCAGCTCCAGTTTGCCGCCGCGCGTGTCAATCCAGAAATCGATGTCGGGCTGCTTGATATGGATGGCAATCAGCATGTCCAGCTTCTGCCACCCCTCACGGATGACATCCACATTCCGCAGGCGATCGATGAACTCAAACACAAACGCCCTTGCTTGCTCCGGGTCTTTATACGGAAACCCCATCGTTATAAACCTCCTTCGTTGAGTTTTGACTGACTCTTTATTCGGAGCGTGAGGGCGATTTTCCTGCTACCCCCTGCACAAATGCGGGGCTTTTGCCGAAATTGAGTGTGGAGCAGGAGTCGGAACGGCTCTGCAGAATTGCGAGGGTGTTTATGGATCAGGCGCTGGGTTTACGCAGAGCGGCTCAAGCGAAGCGGGAGGTGCAAACCCGTTTAGGGGTGCCCCTTGTGCATGCCCATTTATTGCTGAGCGCGGAGGGGCGTGTGCAGGCGCCGCCGTGTACACTGCTGTGGCACTGGCGCGACTCGGCGCACGGGCGTGTGGGCTGGGATTTACAGGGGCGTCTGCATGTGGTGGGGCTTCCCCACCAGTTCTCAGCGCTGGAATTGAGCCAGTGGCGCACCCTGTTCCGTGAGTGGTGGCTATGCGGGCACACGCTGGAGATAATGCTTTATGCCGATGTGGGCTGGCTCTGGCTGAATTCAGGTCGGGAACTACTGGAACGCCTGCGTCCCATGCTCCTCTGGCTCTGCAGAAACCAGCCTGAAATCCCGATAATTTTATCAGGTCTTGGGGAATCGTCCATCGAGCGGATTCAGCGCTGGGCAAGTGCGCGTTTCCCGCTCCAGTTCCTGAGACCGGAAGCACTCTATGGCGGAGCGGAGCGTAAGCGGGACGGCTACTATCGGCTTTTACGCTTGTGCCACGCTCCCCCCTATATCTCGGTCGTCAAGGAGGCTCTATGAATCGTTCAATGCGCGTTCTACTGGTTTCGGCGGAGGTTGCGCCCTACGCAAAGGTGGGCGGATTGGCTGATGTGGCAGGCTCCCTTCCCAAAGCGCTCCATCAGCTGGGACACGATTTACGGGTTCTCATGCCCGCTTATCCGATGGTAACCCAGAGCGAGCGCTGGAGTGTCCGCCCCCTGCGCGAGTTTCATGTTGCCATTCATCCCGGCTGGCACGAAACCGCCACCCTGTATGCCGTCGAAGCGGCACCCGTGCCCACCTATCTGCTCCGGGTGGGCGCGTGGTTCGATAACGCCACCGAATCCACCCGAATCTATGCCGTAGACCCCAAAGCCTACATCGCTTTCTGCCATGCCGTCGTGCAGATGATTGCAGAGATGGCAGACGAGTGGACTCCGCAAATCGTGCATTGCAACGACTGGCACACGGCGCTGATCCCTGTATTGCTTCGCGTGAAGCCGCAGCCTTTCTATTCGGCTATCGCAAGTGTTTATACAATTCATAACCTGGCGTTTCAGGGCGTGTTTGAGCGCGAGCTTTTCGCGGAGATGGGCTTGCCCGAGGCGCTCTTCGATATCGAAGGGCTGGAGTTTTATGGCAAAGTGAACCTGATGAAGGGCGCATTACTCTTCAGCGACTATGTGAACACGGTCAGCCCGACCTACGCCCAGGAGATTCAGACTCCCGAATACGGCGAGCAGCTGGAAGGGGTTTTGCGCCGTCTGGACGCTGAAGGCAGGCTAACGGGCATCCTGAACGGCATCGACTACGAGGAGTGGAACCCCCAGACCGACCCGCATATTCCCGCGCCCTATTCGGCGGAGGACCTTTCGGGCAAGGCAGTGTGCAAGGCACAGCTGCAAACCGAGTGTGGCTGGCAACCCGACCCTTCAAAAGCGGTGATTGGGCTGGTGTCGCGCCTGACCGACCAGAAGGGGTTGGACCTCATCAAGGCAATTGGGGCGCGCATTTTGCAGTTGCCAGTGCAGCTGGTGGTGCTGGGTACGGGCGACCCTTCATACGAGCGCTATTTCCGCGCCCTGCACAAACGCCACCGTGCGAAAGTGCATGCCACTATCGGATTCGATAACGCGCTGGCACACCGTATTTATGCGGGTTCTGACATGTTTTTGATGCCCTCACGGTTTGAGCCGTGTGGTTTAGGGCAAATGATAAGTTTGCGATATGGAACAATCCCCATAGTACGGCAGACGGGTGGGCTGGCAGACAGCATCACTCCATACGATGCCGAGCGCGAAGTGGGCAACGGTTTTGCGTTCCGCGCGTATCAGCCTGAAGCGCTCTATCGGGCGGTGGAGCAGGCGGTTCAGGTGTTTGGGTCAACGGAGCGCTGGAACCGTCTTGTGAAGCGCGTGATGCAAGAGGACTGGTCATGGTCCCGTTCAGCGGGCGCCTATGCCGAACTCTACGCACGCGCGCTGGAGGCGCGCGCTCGAATCGCCACTCCCACCGCACAGCCTGCCGTGCGATGAGGAGGTTCCAGTGCCACAACGAGGAACCGAATGAACACGCATGAACTGGAGCGTGGCGCCCCGCATCATAGGGGGGCTTGGCTGTATGCTGGTGCTGGTGCTCGGAATCATTTCGGGCATCGAC
>CAZQPV010000027.1:9155-20317 GCA_964595265.1 uncultured Fimbriimonadales bacterium | reverse complement strand
GATTGGCTCGCTGGTGGGCGATTTTCTCTTCAAATGGGGGGCGGCACTCATCGCGCAGGAACAAAGCACTGGCAACACAGACATCCTTATTCAAAAACTCTCTCAGCATACACACAAGGAACAGGCTCGCTGGCTGATTGCGGAGCTTGTGCAGATCAAACAGCAAGAAATCCTGCGCCGGCAGCACCGGTGGGGGGACGCCTTGTGGCAGAAACTGGAGAGTCAGCGTCGGGGCGCCATCGCGGCACACCGATTTAGCACGGCGTCTCTGGCAGCCGGGTTGAGCTTGCTCTTGCTGGCAATTTCGTGGACGCTGATGCAACGGTTGCGCCTCCCCCTGCTTATCAGGGCGGGCGTGATGCTACTCTTGAGCATGGCACTCATGTTCGGCTGGATAACCAGTTTCTGGAATCAGGCACTGAGTCATATTCCGCTTCTGACCGCATGGGAAGAACCAAGAGACCTCTCATGGTGGGAGAGCTGGCTGGAGGAGTTTGGAATTGACACCTCGCGCACGGGGAGCTGGCACAGCCTCGTGGTGGGGATTCTGGGAATCTTCTGGGGGCTGATGGCGCTTGTGGCTCTGCTGGTGGCGATACGCAACGACCGCAAGCTCTCCGAGCGCCTTGATCACACGCTCCGCTGGGCGCTGTGGGGCGTGGGGCTACTGCTTATGCTGGGGTTCGTGTTCCAGTGGAACCGCTACCTGACGCTGAACGAGCGCCTGCTGCACCAGATAGACGGCATGGTCGCCAACAAACGCAAAGCGCTGGGGCTTTAGAAATCCCCATCCAGCAGGGGTAGCTCTGGCTCGTCGGCTTTGCGCTTGAAAAGGCGATGTTCCTCTGCGATACGCCCTCGTGTAAGGCGTTGCACAATCATCTCGTAGTATTTTGGATCCATCTCGGCAGAAAGGAAGTGGCGCCCCAGCCGCTGGCACACCTCCAGCTCCGAGCCGCTCCCGCCGAAATGCACCAGCACAATATCGCCAGGTTGGGTGCAGCTCAAAACGAGCATTTCGGAGAGCTTCTGGGGAATCTGGCAGGCGTGGAAGGTCTTCTCGCGGCTCACATTTTTCACGAGGTCAAAGTAAAACCAGCTATAAGGCATGCGTCCCTTGTGCCCCTGCGCTATCCGCTGACGGATTCGCCGATCCGTCGGGTTCTGATACGGCTGCGCGACCTGATCCTTGAAAAACTTATTATGGCGTGTCTTGCGGCAGTGCAGAATACTGCGGTGCGCGGTGGTGAACCGCTTTGGGCTATGCCCGATGTTCGTGTTGTAAATCCAAACATAGTCCTGCACATCGTAGCAGGCAGAGTCGAGATACCGCACGCGCAGGTAGGCGTTCTGCCTGGGATAGTTGATGAAGAAGGCGTTTCCATCGTCTTTCAGCACCCGCAACGACTCCTTTGCTAGCTCAATGTACCATTCAATATACTCCTCAAAAGAGCGGGTGTAGGAGCGGTCATTATAGCGGACGCCCACATTATAGTCGGGGTCGCTATAGACCATATCCACCGATTTATCGGGCAGCTGGCGCATCAGGTCAAACACATCGCCCAGATAAACCCGATCTATCAGATGTTCCGGGATGCCGTTCATGCCCCTACCTCCTGACTAGCTGGTACTCCGCCTTGCGCACCAGTTGTATAGAGTCTATCCGATCCAGGTCGTTGAATTCGTACAGGTACAGGCGCAGGCACACAGAGTTTCCGCGTTTCTGTCGAAGGACATAACAGGCGTTTATCTCTATCTTTTCTAGCGGGATTCTGCTGTCCTTTAGTTTCTGACTATAGTATTTAATATGATGGAAAATCTGATATACTGCAAAATCTTTGAGGAAGCTGTTTTTTGCTTCTATGACCGTTACTACGCCGTTATGCTCCAAGTGAGGTCAGCTTCCATCTGCTGACTCGTCAGCTGCAGAGGTACGCTGCCCACCCAGTAAGTCATGCTCAAGCGAGTGCGCCCAGGAATGTAGATTCGTGGTGAGGCAGTAATGTCCTCGTACAGAAAGTCATGGAGTATGCGCTGATTGAACGCCAGCGAAAGCGTGCTGGACTCGCCTGCTTCCAGATTGTTCAAAAGGCTGCTCCGATAGCGCCATTCCCACTTTTCTTCGTCCTCGATGCTCTCGAAGTCGTGGTACCACTCATCCAATGCCTGAATGAACTGGTGCTTCCCCTTGCCGACATGAGCAACACAGTAGTTGTTCTGAACCATTATCTCAGGCAAATCGGTTTTGGTATCTCATTGAGTTGCGTCAAAGGGGTTCCCAAACCCAAGTTGAAGGCAGACTTCCTTGACGGTATGATTATCAAAAACAGGGTTTCGTGTTCTCAGGTACTGTTGAAACAAGGCTTCCAGCACCTGACGCTTCACGGAAGCAGTTCTCTGTCCTTTTGGCATCGGTACAATATTTTCCTCTCTGACCCCCTTTCCTGTTGGGACAGGTATAATCTCCCCCTGATGGCGTGGGTTTATCTCTTCATCGCGGGCATTATGGAGATTGTGTGGGCGATTGCGCTCAAGTTTTCCGAGGGGTTCACGCGCCCGTTGCCTGTGGCGGTGGTGATTGTGGCAGGGCTGCTGAGTTTTCTCTTTCTCTCGCTGGCGGTGCGCGAGTTGCCGATTGGGAGCGCGTATGCTATCTGGGTGGGCATTGGCGCGGTGGGCGTGGCGTTGCTGGGCATTCTGTGGTTTCGCGAGCCAGCGGATTTCTGGCGGCTCTTTTTTATCGGCTTGATCGTAGTGGGGGTTATCGGCTTGCGTTTGGTTACGAAAAATGGGCACTGAGCGTTCCTCGGTGGGCTACAGCTGGGCGCGCGCCTCGTTGGTGATGATGAGCGCGATTTTTGCCAGCCGCCTGCTGGGACTGTTTCGCGACACGGTGATTGCCTACCGCTTCGGGCAGAACGAGCTGACCGACGCCTACCGCGCGGCGTTTCAACTACCCGATTTGCTCTTTTTTATGGTGGCGGGGGGCGCGCTTTCGTCGGCGCTGATGCCCGTGTTCTCGCGCTACTGGGAAAACAACCAAAAAGACGAGGCGTGGCGCGTCTTCTCCACCGTGGCAACGATTATGGTGAGCCTCACTGTCGGGCTGGTGGTGCTGCTGGAGATTGCCGCCGTGCCTGCCATCCGCCTGATGTTCCCCGGTTTTGACCCCCTGCGCCACGAGCTCACGGTGAACCTGACGCGGATTGTGCTCCCCACCCAGGTGTTCTTTTTGATGGGGGGGCTGATGATGGCGACGCTGTACGCCCGAAAGCAGTTCACCGTGCCTGCGCTGGGACCGAACATTTACAATCTGGGGATTATTTTTGGAGGGCTGGTGCTGGCGCTCTGGTGGGGGATTGCGGGGTTGGCGTGGGGGGCGGTGTTGGGCGCGTTTCTGGGCAGTGTGGTGCTGCCCCTGATGGCGATGGCGCGGCTGGGGAGCCGTTTTCGCCCCGCATTCGAGTGGCACCATGAGGGGGTGCGCGAGGTGTTTCGGATGATGTTGCCCGTGATGTTCGGGTTGTCGCTGCCGGGGGTCTATATGCTGATTTTGCGCGTGTTTGGCTCGCTGTTGCCAGCGGGCGCGATCTCGGCGCTGGATAACGCGAACCGGCAGATGCAGGCGCCGCTGGGCATTATCGGGCAGGGAATCGCGCTGGCAATCTTCCCCGCGCTGACGACGCTGGCTGCCACCGAGCGCTGGACGGAACTGCGGGCGGTTCTCAAGCGCGGATTGCGGCTGGTCTGGTTCTTGACCGCACCCGCAACGGTGTTGCTGTGGGTGCTGGCGGAAGACATCAGTCGCGTGACGCTCCAGTACGGCAAGTTCACTCCTGCGGACACCGCGATGGTGGCGAGCGCCCTGCGCGGGTTTGCGCTGGGGCTGTTCGCGTGGTCGGGGCAGGCGCTGATTGCCCGCGCGTACTTTGCGATGCGCGATTCGCTGACGCCTGTGCTGATTGGCTCCGCAACGACGGCGCTGTTTGTACCGTTGTGCTTTGTGCTGATGGAGACGCTGGCGATGGGGCACGCCGGGCTGGCGCTGGCGACCTCCGTTGCGGCGTCGGTACAAATGGTCTGGATGCTGTGGGTGTTGCGTCGGCGCCTGCCGCGCGATAGCGAGCGCGATGCCACTCCCTTCGTGCGCCCGGTGGTGCTGAGTGGCGTGGCGGCGCTGGGGGTTGGCGTGCTGGGCGCGGGCGTGCATGCCCTGCTATGGCGTGCGCTGGGAGCGATGGGCTGGCAAATCAATCTCAGCGCGTTCGTGGCAGCGGTGCTAACCTTCGCGCTGGTGATGGCAAGCTACCTTGCGGCATGCCGCTGGTTGGGCGTGCCTGAGGTGGACTATGTGCAGCGGGTGTTGCGGCGTCAGTCGGTGTGAGTCCGGGCGCATGCGGTATAATCGGCACGGTTCTGCGCTATGAGCGTGCTGGAGATTATCGCAAAGAAACGCGACGGCGGCGTCCTCACTTGTGAGGAGATTGCCGCCATCGTGATGGGCTATGTGCGCGGGGAGGTGCCCGACTATCAGGCGGCGGCATGGCTGATGGCGTGCTTTCTGCGCGGGCTGAACGAGGCTGAGATGCTCGCCCTCACCGAAGTGATGGCGCAGTCGGGCGATCAGTTAGACCTCTCGGAGTTGCCTCCCCCAACGCTGGATAAGCACTCCACAGGGGGCGTGGGCGACAAGACGAGCCTCGTGGTCGTGCCTCTGCTGGCATCGGCGGGTTGCACGCTCGTCAAGATGTCAGGTCGCGGGCTTGGCTTCACAGGAGGCACGGTAGACAAGCTGGAGTCCATCCCTGGCTTCCGTACCGCCCTCTCCAAAGAGGAGATGCTGGCACAGGCGCGTCGCATCGGCTGTTGTCTGGCGGGTCAAACCGAGCAGTTAGCGCCAGCCGATAAAAAACTCTATGCGCTTCGGGACGCAACGGCGACGGTGGAGAGCATCCCCCTGATTGCCTCCAGCATTATGAGCAAGAAGCTGGCGGGCGGCGCCCAGCATATTATTCTGGATGTGAAAGTGGGCGAGGGGGCGTTTATGCGAACTTTGGACGAGGCGCGCATGCTGGCGCGGACACTGCTCGCGATTGGCACAGGCGCAGGGCGCAAAGTGCGTGCCCTGCTGACCGATATGAGTCAGCCGCTGGGGCGCACAGTGGGCAATGCGCTGGAGGTGCGTGAAGCGATCGAGACGCTGACGCCAGGCGCGCCGCATCACCCTCGTTTTCGGGAGCTGTGCCTGAACCTTGCGGGCGAGGCGCTCCACCTGTGTGGCTTGGCGCCCGACCCCGAGGCAGGCAAAGCGCTTGCACGCGAGCGCCTCGACTCGGGCGCGGCGTTAGAAAAGTTCCGTCAGCTGGTAGAGGCGCAGGGCGGCGACCCCCATGTGGTGGAAAACCCCAACCTGCTGCCCGGTGCGCCGTATCAGGGCGAGGTGTGTGCCCCTGAATTGGGCTCTCTGGCTCAGGTTGCGCCACGAGCGGTTGCCTACACCGCGCTCCACCTCGGCGCAGGCAGGCAGAAAAAAGAAGACACGATAGACCACGCCGTGGGGGTAGAAGTTTTCAAATCGGTTGGCGCGCGCGTGGAAAAAGGCGAGCCGCTGTTTCGGGTGCATGCACGAACGGAGGAGTCGCTTCAGGCAGCGATTGCGGCGCTTCAATCCGTCTATCGGCTCTCGGACACGCCCGTTGACCCTGTTCCGATTGTGTTGGAACGGGCGGAGCAGGGGGGTTAGACTCCCTGCCCCTCCCTTGCGACCTCCTCTATGGGTTCCACTTGCTGATGACCAGATCACGGTTGGGTGAGCCTGCATGGCAGCCCTGACACTGTTGCACGGGGTCGGTTACAATCGGCTTGCCCGAGGCATCCCATGCCTGCCAGCCCCAACCGCCCGACTTAGCATAGCGCTTGCTGTCTTTGACCATCAACGCGGTGACCTTCCGCTTGCCCGCCACATACATCCCGTTCTCATCCTTTGCCTCATACAGCACGAACACAATCTGGCTCCCGTCGGGATACTTTTTGGCGTTCTCGCGGTAGGCTTTTGTCGCAGGCGCGTTTGCATAGATGTGATGCACGCCGCCAAACGCGCCAAACAAAGGATGCTTCTCACTGTAAATGACGCCTGTGGTGATGTGAGTCCAGTTGCGCCAGCCATCGGGCAAGCGGTTCGGCACAGGCGCTTTCGCCTGCTGTGCAATCGCGACAAACAACAGTAAGCCTAACAGCCCCACAACGATTCCAAAGGTTCGCATAGAGTTCACCTCGTAATCACAATTTACCACGCACTTCAACAATATGTCAAGAGCTTTCCAGAAAGTAAGGGGATTACTTTCTGGAAAGAATTGGCGGAAAAGCACGGCGTTTCGCGCTTCGAGAAAAGAACCCGTTCCGTAAGGGTGTCCTTGCTCTGTTGCAAAGATGGCGAGGTTCCGAGAACAGGACGCGGGAACCTGCGTAGGGGCGCGGTCGCCGCGCCCCACGCGGCGAAACCCCCTGTGTCGTAAGACGAAATAGGGATCCTTGCAACAGAGCAGGTATAATTGTATGCGGTGAGAGCCACTCGCTACCTTGTGGAACAGGTGTTGCGTAAGCGCCCGTACATTAAACCCCAAGGGCGGGTGTGGATTGAAACGCCTATGCAGAAACGGACAGCCTGTACATCGAGTGCGCCCGCCCCCAAGGCGGGTGTGGATTGAAACGTTCATGGAACGGCGCCTGATTGAAGGAGTGTTTCTGAAGCCGCTGGTAGCGCATGCCGACGAGCGTGGCTACCTGATGGAGATGTTGCGGTGCGATGACCCGATTTTTCAGAAGTTTGGGCAAGCCTATGTGTCGCTGAACTATCCGGGCGTGATTCGCGCATGGCACTGGCACGAGAAGCAAACCGACTATTGGGTCGTGGTCAAGGGTATGGTCAAGGCGGTGCTTTATGACCGCCGCCCCGATTCGCCGACTTTCGGGATGATTAACGAGTTCTTTTTAGGGGAGCAGAATCGGGTGCTACTGGTGATTCCGCCGCTGGTGGCGCATGGGTACAAGACAATCGGGGTGGAGCCGTCGTTGCTGATTAACTTCCCGACGGAGCCATACAATCGGGAGCAGCCCGACGAGTTCCGCCTGCCTTACGATACGCCCGAAATCCCTTACGACTGGTCGATAAAGATGGGGTAAGCGGATTCGATCAACCGTCGACGCCTCTGGTCCGCCGCCCACGCGCGGGCGTATTCGTAGTCTTCTACCGTGTCCACATCGTACACCAGCTCGGGCATCACCGAGAGGTAGAAGCGGATTCGAGCGTTGACCGTGCGTTCCGCCAAGCGTGGCAGCTCATGGATGGAGAGCCGTCCTGCTATAAATCGCGCCAGCGCGGGCAAACCGCGCGTGAACCAGTGGTAATGAAACGCCAGCGACAGATGCCACAGCGAACGCACCACCGACTTGCGCGAGTCGGCGAGTTTGTGCAAAAGAGGCGCATGCTGCTGCAGAAACCCCACCCGCATAATGCTCACCGAGGCGTTCAGAAAGTTGCCTTCCCGAAAGGTCAGCGCGCGATAGGGCGCGCCCGGATAGACTCCCAGAAACACCGCTTCGGGCACCAGACCCGCCACCAGATCGGCTTCGGGGTCATCGTGCGCCAATAAATCTTTCACCGCTTCGGGGGTTATCATCGGCAAATCTACCGCGCTGTGCAGAAACCGGTCGTGGGGTCCCAAACCCAACCGCTCCGCGCCGCGCAAAAGGTTGTCGATAGGGTCGCGTCCCTCGGTCGTGAAAAACACACGGTTAGGGTCTTCAGGGAGCGCCTCCATCAGCAGTTCGGACCCCACCACCGCCACGCGGGGAAAGCCTGCCTGAAGAAGCGCCCGAACCACCCACTGCACCAGCGGCATGCCGCCGAAAGAGAACAAACCCTTGCGGGAATGCCCCGCGACCTCTGCCAAGCGGCGCGGCGCATGCCCGCCTGCAATCAAGATGGCATCCATTCCCGTTCCAGAGTATTATACTCGCGCACGCTCCACAACAATAGGGACTTAAGTCCTGTTCGAGACGGACTCAAGTCAAGTCAAGAAGGGGGTGTTCGAAAAATCGCCTTTGAGCAGGACGAGTGAACCTGCTCTGTTGCAAGGATGGGGGCGAGCGCATTCCGAGACCCCCTCCGTTCGGTTCCCCCTGCTCCGCAAGGGGAGCCGAACCCTGCCCCGCGCTGAGGTGTCCAGCCGCACGGTAGCCCCGTTCTCGGTTCCCCTCGCTTGCGGGGGGAACCGTGCGGAGGGGACATCAAGTTGAATCAGGTATCTTTGCAACAGAGCCGCTTTAGCCGTCAAGTATAAGATGGGATTTTTCGAACACCCTCATTCGATAAACACGCCCCTTCCCTATAGAGGGAAAAGGGGCGTGAAGAGCAACAGAGGGCGCACAGGGGCGCGCCTCTTTTGTGACTCTTAGCGTTTTCGCAGGCAGCGTCCTGCTAACCCTGCCAGCCCGGCGCCCAGTGCAAGCAGGCTTGCAGGCTCCGGCGCAATCACTTTGGAAGAATCACCACTCTGCAACGCCTGAAAGTGAACCATCGCGCTGTTGTCGAACCCCGCAAAGTTCGCCTCCGACACGCCAAAGAGCTGGAAGGTAGACGACATCCCCTGCTTTAGTCGGGAGGAGGGCGGAGCGACTTTGAAGTCTACCTTAACATTGAAGGATAGCGCCGCGTCGATAAACGAACCTGTCGTGATGTTGGTGATGTACGGGTCGCTAAGTGTGTTGAAACCACTTGGAATCGTGTTGAAAAGCAGGTTCAGCTGACCAATGAAACGATTTGGCTCGCCGGACAGGTCCGTAGCGAGGTGGTTCAGGGTGATTTGCACGCCCCCTGAGATGTTGGTGATGGTCATCGTCGCCCATGCCGGTAATCCACTCGGAGTTCCCCCACTATGAGGAGCGGTGAAAAGAAAGGTAATAGAGGCATGCGACACAGTCACAGTAAGCATCGCCGCAGCAACACAAGTCAGATATTTATTCATGGCTCTTTAGTCTCCTGTCCATTTAGAATTTTGCCTAAAGGCGGACAGACACCTTACGGAGAGCAACTTTCGTGCCGTTCAGGTTCAAAACGGCGAGCGGACGCCGAATTCTGGTATTTTTAGAGGGTACAATTCTTCCACAGGAGGGTCTCATGGCACGGTGGTGGGCGGTTGTGGTGACACTGGTGGGTGTAGGGCTGCTGCTCTATTCGGGCAGTGCGCCCTACTTGCGCTGGCATGCGCTGGCGCCGTTCAGCATACTGGGCTTCCCCAAAGCGACGGGCGAGTTCATTCGCATGGGAACGCCCGAAGCGCCCCCGCCCCAATGGCTGGAACCCTGTCGTGCGCGCTATCCGAACGACCTTGCGGTGCAGGTGGGGTGTTTCCTCTTTACCGCGCCACACCCTTTTGAAGCGCAGAAGGAGGCTCTTACAAAGCGGGACGCCCTTCAGCATCAGTTCCCCAGAGAGCCTGCGCTCTATCTGCTGCAGATCCGCTATCGGATTGGTAAGTTCAAGTTTGTTCGTGCGGAGAGTTTGACCCGTAAGGGCGCCAATCCGCCGCCCCCACAGAAGCCTGCCCCCCAGCTGGCGCGCGAGCTTCTCCAACTGGCAACGGAGGGCGAGCGCGTAGACCCCCAGAACGGCTTTTTCCCCGCCATTCAGGCGATGGTGCTGTACGCGCTGGAGCGCGACGATGCGGCGCTCCGCGCATTGGAACGCGCAGGCAACTGCCCCCGCTGGGAGACCTATGAGGGGTTTTTCACGAATGCGCTGATGGCAACCTACGAACGCTGTCTGGGATGGCGCGGAGCCTACCCCGCCTCCACTTTTTTCACAGTTTTAAGTTTCTTCGAAATGGCGCGACTTCGGGAAATGGCGCGAACGGTTGCAGGGCTGGCGTTGCAAGCAGAGCGGCGGGGCGACCTGCGTCAGGGCGTGCGCATGCGGATGGCGCTGGCGCGGTTGGGCGCCCTCATGCGAGCCGAAAGCTCCTTGTTTATCAGTTCGCTGGTGGGAATCGCCATTACCAGCATCGCAGGAGGCTCGTTTCAGCAGAACTGGCAGATTCCCCAGCCGCCACCACCTGACCCAGCGAGGTGGCGTCAGGAGCAATTTGTGAACGCGCTGCCCCGCAACGGCTTTCAGCGCGAGGCGCAGTGGTTCCGCAACGAGTTTGCGCGGATGGAGAAGGCGAAAGCCACAGGCAGGAAAGTACCCGATTTACTGGACAAGCATATTCTCGCGCCGTTTGCATGGTTGGTTGTGTGGCACATGCTGGGTATGCTGGTGCAGGGCGTTTTGCTCTCGGCAGGGGTGATGTGGCTCTGGGCATCTCTCGCGGCGCGCAGGCTAAGGGGCGCATGGTGGCTTGCGCCGCTTTTGGGGGCTGGGGTTGCGTTGCTCTGGGCGCTCTCGCCTGCGGGCACGCTGGTGGTGAGCTTTGGGGAATCATTGCGCGCCTTCGCCGAGTCTACGGGAAGCGCCCAGGTGGAGGCTGTCCTGCAGCGCCTTCCTGAGGAGCGGCCCATTTTGCGGTGGGTCGGCTTCGGAGGGGTTGTGTTTGTGGCGGTTGCCCTGCCTGCGCTCGCGGCGCTGATCGCGTGGCTCACGAAGTCGCAAACCGAGCCTGAAACGAGCCACACTGTGGCGCGGCTGTGAGGCGGGATGGCTCTTTTCTGGCTGACGCTCTATGTGGCGATGCTGGCGTGGCTCTGGTATCGGGATAGGGGACTGGAGCAGGCGATGCTCCAGTCGTTCTCCCATGAGATACGGTTTTACAGCCAGCTGTCGGGCGAGGCATGGCCTGGGCTTGAGTAGACCGCCATCTGCATCCTGACCTTCGGCGGGGCGTGTGCCATAATTAAGCAGCTTCTGCGTCATGCGTGCAAGTCGGAGCGAACACAAATGAAGGGGGATACAACGATGGCACGGAGCATGCATGGTCGGAGATGCGTGCTTTTGATCGCAAGCCTACTGTTGGAGGCGGGTTGGGCGCAGAGTTTGACATGGCTGGGCACGCTTCCCGGAGGCGATGACAGCGCCGCGTTCGGCGTCTCTGCGGACGGCTCGGTGGTGGTGGGCGCGGCGCAAAACCTTCGCGGGGGGTATCGCGCCTTTCGCTGGACGCGGGCTG
>CAZQPV010000027.1:0-9055 GCA_964595265.1 uncultured Fimbriimonadales bacterium | reverse complement strand
GGCGCGGCGCAAAACCTTCGCGGGGGGTATCGCGCCTTTCGCTGGACGCGGGCTGGCGGGATGCAATCCCTCGGCACGCTGGGCGGCAGGTATAGTCGGGCTTACAGTGTCTCCGCCGAGGGCACAGTCGTGGTGGGTGAAGCGGAAGACGCTACATGTCGGCTGCGCGCCTTTCGCTGGACGCGGGCTGACGGGATGCAAAACCTCGACACGCCCAGCAGTAAGGTCAGTGAAGCGTGTTGCGTCTCGGCGAACGGCGCAGTGGTCGTTGGCGTCTCAAAGGGACGCGCCTTTCGCTGGACACCCGACAGAGGAATGCAGTACCTTGATGCGCGCGGCGGCAACCACAGGAGGGCATTCGGAATCTCTGCCGATGGCGCTGTCGTTGTCGGCGAGGTGCAGAGCGCACGCAGGCAGTACCGCCTCTTCCGCTGGACGCAGGCGACAGGCATGCAGGATTTGGGCACAATTCCTGATTCCAAGTATGCAATTGCAGATTGCAGCGTACAAGCCGATGGGGTGGTGGTTGTTGGCTGGTTATCCTACGCCAGCGGTTTGCGGCGCGCCTTTCGGTGGACGCCAGCAACAGGGGTTCAGAGACTCGGCGCGCTGGGTGGGCGCGATAGCATGGCTCGCGGGGTCTCGGCAGATGGGATCATCGTGGTCGGTGAATCCCAGGACGCCAGCGGTCAGGGGCGCGCCTTCCGCTGGACGCCAGCAGGCGGAATGGAAGATCGGAACCAGACCTAAGCGAACCTGTTCACCGATGGCTCGCGGCTGGAAGTCGCCTATGCCGTTAGCTCGGACGGGCGCTCCATCGTGGGTTCAGGCGATAACGCGCGGACGAAGCATCATGAGGCGTTTTTACTGGATACTGCGCCGAGCGCCAAACCTGAGCAAACCAGCGGATCTGTGCCGAGAGCGGCGTTGATAGGGTTTCTGGGATTGCTGTGGCGAACAGGGCTGGCGGGAGCGGTGTGGTGGCTCTCGCGGCGGATGCGTTAAGTCGCTCCGCTCCATCGGTTGAACAGGAACAATCTCTGAGCCTCACCGCGTGGCAAACATCCTGACCAGCTGGCGCGTGGCTTCGGTGGGATCAGGCGCGCTCAGCACCGCCGAGATGACACAGATTCCGTCTGCGCCTGCGGCAAGCACCTGCGCGGCGTTTTGCGCATGAATGCCTCCAATCCCGAAAACGGGGATGTGCACCGCCTGCTTAATCTGGCGCAGTCGTTCGGGACCAATCGGCGTGCCCGCGTCGGGCTTGGTGGCGGTCGCGAACATCGGGCCCACGCCGAGGTAGTCGGCGCCTTCCTGCTCTGCCTGTTGCGCCTCGGCTACGGTCTCCGCCGAGACGCCAATAAGCAACGACTCTCCTGCAATCTTTCGCGCCAGCGGCACGGGCAAATCGTCCTGACCCAGATGCACGCCGTCCGCTTCCACCGCGAGCGCGACATCGAGGCGGTCATTCACAAGAAACAGCGCCTCATACTGGCGGGTGAGCGCGCGGATTGCTTGTCCCCACTGCACCAGCTGGCGCGTGGTGGCATGTTTGGCGCGCAGTTGCACAATCTGCGCCCCGCCCGCCAGCACCTGCGCTGTAGATTCCACAGGGTCCGCCAGCGCTGGCTCGGTAATCACATAGACGCCGCGCAGGCGCGTCCTCATAGCACAGACGCCTCGGTGTAGGTTCCGTAGACCTCTTTGAGCGTGTTGACCATCTCGCCGAGGGTCGCGTAGGTTTTCACGGCGTTCAGAATCGGCTCCATGAGGTTCTCGCCGCGCTGGGCGGCGACTTTCAGGTCATGCAGCGCCTGCTGGACGGCGCGGTTATCGCGTCGGCGTCGGAGGTCGGCGATGCGCTTGACCTGTTTCTCGTGCGCCTCCGCCTCAATCTTGAGGATTCGGAACGGGATTGGCTCTTTGTCCATCTGGTACTCGTTGACGCCGACCCAGATGAAGTCGCGCTCTTCCACGCGCTGCTGGAAGCGGTAGGCGGCGTCGGCAATCTCCTGCTGGAAGAATCCGCTCTTGATGGCGGGAATCACGCCGCCCTCCTGCTCGATGCGGCGGAAGTATTCGCGGGCGCCCTCCTCCATCTTGTCGGTCATCCACTCCACGAAGTAGGCGCCGCCGAGCGGGTCCACCGTGTTCGCGACGCCTGTCTCTTCGGCAATCACCTGTTGCGTGCGCAACGACAGCAGCGCCGCCTCCTCCGTGGGGAGCGCCCACGCCTCGTCAAACGAGTTCACATGGAGCGACTGTGTGCCGCCCAGCACCGCCGCCAGCGCCTCAATCGTGGAGCGAATCAGGTTCACATAGGGCTGTTGCATCGTCAGCGAGCAGCCTGCGGTCTGCGTATGGAAGCGCAGCCACCACGAGCGCGGATTCTTTGCGCCGAAGGTCTCGCGCATCTCCCGCGCCCAGAGGCGTCGCGCCGCGCGGAACTTGCCAATCTCCTCAAAGAAGTCTATGTGGGCGTTAAAGAAGAACGAAAACTTCGGCGCGAACTCATCAATATCCAGTCCCCGATCCAGACACCAGCGCACATACTCAAACCCATCCGCCAGCGTGAACGCCAGCTCCTGCACCGCTGTGGAGCCTGCCTCGCGAATATGATAGCCACTCACACTGATGGGATGCCACTTCGGCACATATTTGCAGCCGAACTCTATGGTGTCCACAATCAGTTTCATGTGGGGTTCGGGCGGGAAAATCCACTCTTTTTGCGCAATAAACTCTTTGAGAATGTCGTTCTGTATCGTGCCCGAAAGCTGCTCCAGTGGCACGCCCTGCTTCTCCGCGACGGCGAGATACATCGCCCAGATGATAATCGCGGGCGCATTAATCGTCATCGAGGTGGTGATACGACCGAGGTCAATCCCCTGAAAGAGGATTTCCATGTCTTCCAGCGAGGCGACGCTGACGCCGCACTTACCCACCTCGCCTTCCGCTTCAGGGTCGTCGGGGTCCACCCCCATCAGGGTAGGTAGGTCGAACGCCACCGACAGCCCCGTCTGCCCCTGCTCAATCAGGAACCGATAGCGGGCGTTGGTCTCTTCGGGGGTGGCGAAGCCCGAAAACTGCCGAATCGTCCAGAGTTTGGTGCGATAGCCCGATTCATAGAGACCGCGCGTGAAGGGGTACTGTCCGGGGTCGCCCAAATCGCGCGCGTAGTCCAGATGAGCAATATCCTGAGGGGTGTAGAAACGCTTGATTTCGATACCCGACAGCGATTCGAATCGCGCTTTGCGCTCGGTCAGCGTTCTGGGATTCATCGTTTCAACCTCCTTAGCGCCGTTGCTATGTGTATTATACTCTACTGCCTTTGAGTTTGCGGAGCGCCCGAAGCAGGGCGTCTTTGTAGTTTTTGAGAATAAACAGCGACGCTCGCAGGATTAAGCCCACAGGCACCAGCGGACGCAGCCAGAGGGGCGTCTTTCTGGCATAGTGTTTCTTATAATAGCGGTACATGCTCTGGTGGAAGGTGCGAATCATCTTATTTGCGACCAGATCGGTGCTGCGCCCTATTGCGTGGTAGATTACGGCATCGGGGAAGTAGACGACCTTCCAGCCCGCCTGCCACGCGCGATAGCATAAGTCCATGTCCTCGCAATACATAAAGAATTGCTCATCAAAGCCGCCCAGCTGCGCGTAGACCTGCTTGCGAATAAACAGCGCGGCGCCCGAAACCCAGTCCACCTCGCGAACACTGTTGTGGTCCCAGTCGGTCATCAGGTAGTCGCGCGTGTAGGGGTTATTGGGGAACAGTTTACCCAGCGGCGTGTTGCGGAAGAGCGCCGCCACAGGGTTGGGGAACCGTCGGCATGAGTATTGCAGGGTTCCATCGGGGTTCAGAATCCTGGGACCGACAATTCCGATTTCGGGGTGGGTTTCGGCGAAGGCGACGAGTTTTTCCAGCGCGCCGGGCGCCACCACCGTATCGGGGTTAAGAATAAAAAGGTATCGCCCACGGGCATGCCGCGCGCTCAGGTTATGCCCTTTCGAAAAACCGAGGTTCTGCTCGCTGACCAGCAGGCGCACCTGGGGGAACTCTTTTTCCACCATCTGCACGCTGCCGTCGCGCGAGTCGTTATCCAGCACAATCACCTCGTAGGGGAACGGAGGCGGTGCCGCGAAGATGGAACGCAACGCCTGGCGCAGCGGCTCCCGCGCGTTCCAGTTCACAATCTGGATGGTCAGCACCACATCGGAGTCTGGCATTCAGTACCCCATTATGGAGTGCGAAAGCGGCGCTTTCGCACTCCATAAAGTTATCCTTCCACAGGTTCTGCCTCGTCGGCGGTTTCGGCGAGCGCGACCGCCGTAACGGGCTGCTGCTGGATGTGGGCGCGCACCGCCTCCTCCAGCGCTTCCACCACTTCGGGATGCTCCTCTAAGTAGGCGCGGGCGTTCTCGCGCCCCTGACCCAGGCGCATCTCGCCGAGGCTGAACCATGGGCCCGACTTCTTGATGATGCCCAGCATCAGCGCCTGATCCAGCAGGTCGCCCAGTTTGGAGATTCCCTTGCCGAAGATAACATCGAATTCCGCCTGGCGGAAGGGCGGTGCGACCTTGTTTTTGACCACCTTGACGCGCGTGCGCACGCCGATAATCTCGTTGCCCTGCTTGATGTTGTCGACGCGGCGCACTTCCAGTCGCACCGACGCCCAGAATTTGAGC
Organism: uncultured Fimbriimonadales bacterium; assembly: GCA_964595265.1. GTDB lineage: Bacteria > Armatimonadota > Fimbriimonadia > Fimbriimonadales > GBS-DC > LDYB01. Next base: position 4,372 of record CAZQPV010000027.1, on the reverse strand, counting down.
GCCCGCCCGCCGGGGGTGGTCTCAGGGTTGCCGTACATCACGCCGACCTTCTCGCGAATCTGGTTGATGAAAATCACGGCGGTGTTGCTCTTGGCGGCGGAGGCGCCCAGCTTGCGCAACGCCTGGGACATCAACCGCGCCTGCGCCCCGACCGTTACATCGCCAATATCGCCCTCCACTTCCTGACGGGGGATCAGCGCCGCCACCGAGTCCAGCACCGCGACATCGAATGCGCCGCTCCGAATCAGCATGTCCATAATCTCCAGCGCCTCGTCCCCTGTGGACGGCTGCGCGATGTAGAGTTTGTCCACATCGACGCCGATGGCGCGGGCATAGTCGGGGTCCAGGGCGTGTTCGGCGTCCACGAAGAGCGCATTCCCGCCGCGCTTCTGGGCTTCTGCGATAATGTGCAAGCCCAGCGTGGTCTTACCCGACGACTCCGTGCCGTAAATCTCGATAATTCGTCCGCGCGGGATGCCCCCCACGCCCAGCGCCATGTCCAGCGCGGTACTCCCCGTGGGAATCACATCCACCTGCAGGCGGGTCGCGTCGCCCAGGCGCATAACGCTCCCCTTGCCAAACTGACGCTCCACCTGACTGAGAACCGCCTCCAGCGCCTTCTGCTTTTCGTTCTGGTTTGTCATCAGTGCCTCCCGATATATGCTACCCGATTCACTCAGGTAGAAGATTGTCTACTATTATACCCTATCCGAACGCCGCATGCAAGAGGGGGAGATACTCGAAAAAAAAATGGGCGACACTGTCGAAAGGAGGATCAAAGCCCAGTGCCGCCTACAATCTCGTTATTTCGCCCTGTGGAAGCACCCCCTGCAGAGGTCTTCCATCCCAATTAGACTCAAAAGCGCCCCAAAACCGGGCAGCCCGTCGGGCAAATTCGGGGGAATTTCCCCCCAAATTCGCCGCGAGGGCGTTCGCAAATCGTCGCTAAGCAGGACGGATGAACCTGCTCTGTGGCAAGGATCCGCATTCCACCTCGTGGCGCGATTCATTTTGCCGCGTCCTGTTTGGATTGTGGGCACGGGGACCGTGCCCCTACGCATGCCCCCGTACGGACGCGGTTCCTGCGTGCTGTTCGGCGAATCCCCGGTTCTTCGCGACAGAGCGGCTTCAGCCGTCGGGCACCGGGTGGGATTTTTCAAGTCCCTTATTCCGATGATGTATACTTCTATCGCGATGGGAGCGAAAGGATGGGCTTCGGTAGTGCTGGGATGCCTGGCGTTCTGGGGCTGGGCGCAGTTTCCGACGGGTTCGCGGATAGGTCTCACGGCGGCAGGCGTCGATCTTCCCGTTTATGAGCGCCCCTGCGCGGGCAATCCCATCGGCGAGATGGCGGTCGCAGGCATGGACGGCTTTCTGATAGCGCCGCCGTTTTCGTGTGAGGGTGTGCGCTGGTGCTTCGTGGCGTGGCAGGGTGGCTTGCGGGGCTGGTCGCCCGAACAAACAGGGGGACGCACGGCGCTCCTGCCCCTGCCTGGGCGCGGGGCGTATCCGAACATTCGCGCGATGGGCGCCTACCGCGTGCAGGTCGCGCCCGACGGCAACCCCCTGAATGTGCGCACAGGACCGGGCTTGAACTACTCGGTCCTCACGCAGAAACCTGCGGGGTCTACGGGGTGGGCGTATCAGGTGAGTATTGACACCGCCAGTCGACTGGTGTGGTGGAAGATTCGCTGGGACGACGCGAACGGCGGGCAGGTGGGCTGGTCTGCCGATTCGCGCCTCAACAGCGGGGTCTATCTCACGGTGCTGGAGCCGCCCAGAGCGCTGGCGATGCTCTCGCTTTCCTCGAACAGTTCGGGCGTGAGCGTGCAGGTCAGCCCGCGCGATTTACTGGGCAACCCCGCGTCAGGGGCAACGAGTCTGCCCGCAAGCCTGAGCTATGTGGAGGGCACGAGCGTGGCTCTCACAGCGCCGGCAACGGCGCCCGATGGCGGCGTGTTCGTGCGCTGGGAGCAGAACGGGACGCCGCTCTCCACCAATCCCAGCATCACGCTCACCGCGTCGGGCACGCTCAGCCTGCGCGCAGTCTACGAAAACGCTGAAGACCACTTTCTGGCGAACCTGATTGCCCCCTGGCGCAACGGGCAACTCTGGACGCCCTCCACCTACGACACGCACGCAGGCGGCAATCCGCTCTATGCCGTGGACTTCAACCGCGCCGCCAGCTCCCGAACGACCTGCCCCTACACTTCAGGCTGGATTCAGGACTGCGAGGAGGTGCTGGTGGCGTCCCACGCCGGGCGCACTTACACCCGTGCCCAGAGCGGCTGCACAGGCTATGGCAACTATGTTGTCGTGGTAAGCAGTGTGCCTGTTTCGGGTTCCAGCAACACCTATCTGGCGACGCTTTATGCCCACCTCAACTATTTCCTCGTACCGAACAACAGCTCGGTCTCGGCAGGCCAGCCTATCGCGAGGCTGGGCAGCACAGGCAGTTCCACAGGACCCCATCTGCATTATGAGGTGCGCGAGGTTACGGTGTCGGGTTCCACGCTGACGCTGGGGACGCGCCGACAGGTGCTGAACAACCCTGCGATACGGCTCAGCGGGCAGCCGCTTACGGTAGACCTCAGCTGTCAGGTCAGCGGGCTGGGCTACGCGGGACCCCCGATTGTCGGCACGGCAAGCGTCAGCACGATTCCGAGCAATATCCCAGGCACCTGCTCCCCCTATTCCTGCGGCGGCTTTCTGTACGAATCGCCCTTCACCGAACCTGACCGCTGCCTCACCCCAGAAGACGCGCTGCCCGAAGTGATTTACCTTACCGATGTGAACGGCGACAGCGCTGTAGACGAGGCGGACCTGCTTCAGGTACTGCTGGAATGGGGCTGCAGGGGCGAGTGCCCAGCCGATGTGAACGCCGACGGCATCGTGGACGAGACCGACCTGCTCTGGGTGTTGAACGACCTGGGGCGATAAGGGGCGCTTCGAGGTACAATACTGCCGGTATGTCGCGCGTGACGGTGATTGGGGGCGGTTTTGCAGGTGTGGAGGCGGCGTGGGCAGCGGCGCATATGGGCGTGCCGGTGCGCCTGTATGAGATGCGCCCGCGCAAAAGCACCCCTGCACACAAAACTGGCTGGCTGGCGGAGCTGGTCTGCTCCAACTCATTCAAGTCGCTGTTGCCCACCACGCCGTCGGGGCAGCTCAAATGGGAGATGGAGCGACTGGGATCGCTGGTCATCCCCACAGCGCGCGAATTTGCCGTGCCCGCAGGCGAGGCGCTGGCGGTGGACCGTGAGCCGTTCGCGCAAGCCATCACCGCACGGATCGAGCTGCACCCGCTGATTGAGGTGGTTCGTGAAGAGGTCACGGAAATCCCGCCCGACCGCCCGCTGATTATCGCCACGGGTCCGCTTACTTCCGACGCGCTGGCGCAGGCAATCGCTCGCCTCACCGGGAGCAAGCACCTCTACTTCTACGACGCGGTGTCGCCGATTGTGGACGCCAGCACGATTAACTACGAGCGTGTCTTTTTCGGCAGTCGGCGCGAGAAGGGCGACCCCGCCTACATCAACTGCCCGTTCACAAAAGAGGAGTACGAGCGCTTCTGGGAGGCACTGGTGAACGCCGAGCAGGTTCCCCTGCACGACTTTGAGGAGCCACGGTTTTTCGAGGGGTGCGTGCCGCTGGAGGAGCTGGCGAAGCGGGGCAAAGACACCCTGCGCTTCGGACCGCTGAAGCCCGTGGGGTTGATCGACCCGCGCACGGGCAAGCGCCCCTACGCGGTACTCCAGTTGCGCCCCGAAAACAACGAGCGCACGCTCTATAGCCTTGTGGCGTGCCAGACGCGCCTGAAGTGGGGCGAGCAGAAGCGCGTGTTCCGTATGGTTCCCGGACTGGAGCAGGCGGAATTCGTGCGCTACGGTGTGGTACATCGCAACACCTATCTCGATTCGCCGCGTCTGTTGCGCGAAACCCTGCAGTATACGGAGGACAGTCGGCTCTTCTTTGCGGGGCAGCTGGTGGGCGTGGAGGGCTACATCGAGTCGGCGGCTTCGGGGATTATCGCGGGCATTAATGCGGCGCGGCTGGCGCAGGGCAAGCCTGCGGTCGCTCCGCCACCTGAAACTGTGATTGGCTCGCTGCTTCACTACATCAGCCACTACCCGCATCCCGATTTCCCGCCGATGAACGCCAACTGGGGACTGTTGCCCGAACCGCCCGATGCGCCCCGAGACCGTGAGGCGCGGCGTGCGCTCAAGCTCCAGCGGGCGCGCGAGGCGATGGAAGCCTTCGCCCAACAGCTGGGAGTGTAGAGAGAAACGGGGAAGGCGTCAGTTCATTCTGCTCCGTAATTAAGCGTTTTTTGACGGCTGAACCTGCTCTGTCGCAAAGACCATAGATTCAG
>CAZQPV010000026.1:9930-20420 GCA_964595265.1 uncultured Fimbriimonadales bacterium | reverse complement strand
CGCCCGAACTGGAGCAGATTCGCAACCTCGTGGTGGAGGACGGGCGCTTTTTCACGGAGCAGGAGGTCAAAACCCTGGCGCGCGTCGCGGTGATTGGGCACACGGTGTGGCAGGAGCTGTTTCAGGGCGGCGCGTGCGTGGGCAAAACCATCCGTATCGGCGGGCAAGCCTACGAGGTTATTGGGCGGCTCGCTTACAAAGGCGACACAGGCTTCCGTAGCCTGGACGACCGGATTTATATTCCCATCACAACCTGCATGCGCCGCCTGGCGCGCCAGGACCATCTGGACGCGCTGAATGTGCAGGCGCGGCGCTCCGACCAGATGTTTGACGCCCAGACCTGTATCGAAGAGACCCTCATGCGCACCCACAATATTCCGCCGTGGGGCGACCCCGATTTCCGTGTGTTCAATCAGGGCGAGTTCGTGGAGACGGTGGAGCAGACCGCGCAGGTGTTCACCCTGCTGCTGGCAGGTGTGGCGCTCGTCTCGCTGATTGTGGGCGGAATCGGAATTATGAACATTATGCTGGTCTCCGTAACGGAGCGCACGCGCGAGATTGGCTTGCGCAAAGCAATCGGCGCCACACGCTTCAACATCCTGATGCAGTTTCTGATTGAGTCGGTAGTGGTGAGCGTGCTGGGCGGCTTGATTGGTATCGGGCTGGGCTACTACGCCGCGTACACGCTCGCTTCGCAGGCGAACTGGAAGGTGCTGATCCCGATTGAAGGCGTGCTGCTGGCGTTCGGGTTCGCGGCGTTTATTGGGGTCTTCTTCGGGCTGTACCCTGCGTGGCGTGCGTCCCAGCTTCAACCGATTGAGGCGCTTCGGTATGAGTGAGGCGGGTATAATCTCCCGCAGATATGAACTCGGTTGGTGAAACGGATTGTCGCGCGTCGGTCGAGTCAGCCCTGGCGCAGCTTCCCCCAGGCGTGCCGATGCTGGCGCTGGGGCAGACCGTTTTCTGGGACGAGCCGATGAAGGCGAGCCTGCTGCCGTTTCTCCAGAACAGTTCGCCGCCGCGCCCGTTTCTGTTTGGGGTTCACGACACCGACTATTTCGGTCGCGCCCACACCCGTGCTATCCCCCCTGGCGCCTATGTCGCCGACGGCTTCGCGATGTTGCCCCATAACGACGGCTCCACTCGTGCGCTGTGGGCTTCTGCAGGAGAAATCTCGCAACTGTTCGGCTGTGAAGTGTTTCCCACGCGCGAGGGGTTTCGCCGCTTTGGCGGTTCGCTGGAACGCCTCGCTCACCACACGCCGAACGGGCGTCAGGCACTGATTGACCAGCTCACGGAAGCATGGGGTTGGCGCGGACTGGTGACCACAGACCCCCACCCGCGCCCGATTGCGGAGATGCCCCTTGCGAAGGTGCTCCCCGCCTTAGATGCCCTGCTCCAGTGGGGCTTTGAGGGCACGCTGGAGCGCCTCGCAGACCCCGAACAGCGCGCCTACGCGCAGTCGCAGGCAGAGCGGATCCGACAAGCCGTCCATCAACGGGCGCAGGCGATGCCCGACGGCAACCTCGCCGACCTGTATCGCTTCCTCTACCCCGATTTCCTGCGGGCGCTGATAGGCGACATCCCCGAATTTGCGGGGTTCACCCGCACTTCGGAACTGCTCCAGTTCAACACCAGAACGGCGCACCTGCCGCGCTTTCGACTGGTAGACCTCTTTGTGAATCCTGCAACCCGCTCGCTCTGCGAGAACGCCTATAACGCCTGCCTCCCGGGTTCCGAAATATACACGCTGAACCAGTTTGGCGAAGGCGCACTGCCGTTTGATTTGCTGATTCCCAATGAAGGGCGTGGCACGCTGTTGCTCACAGAGCGCTACCTCACGGTACTGACCCCTGAACCGAAGGTGGTGCGCTTGGATGCGCCTGTGGAGTCGGTTGCCCAGCTGGCAGCGGTGGTGGAGCAGCACTTCGGCACGGAGTGCGTGCTGGTAGGCAAAGCGATTACGCTCATCAGCATGCTGGCGCATGAGTTTATCTTCGTGTTCAGCGAGCGAGGATCGCTCTACATCACGCGCACAGTTGCGATGAACCGCCAGATTCAGCATGGGGGCATCGCGCTGAGTCTTTACCCGATTGTGCGCGTGCGCTACCCGACATGGGATTCGCTGGCGCAGGCGGAATGTGTGGCGCTTCGGTTGCCCGAACATCTGGCGCAGGCGTTTGGGCAGTCGGAGCTCTGCTCACACGAGTTCGCCCGACGCTGGCGCACGGTCGTGGAGCAACAGCACAGTTTGCTGGACGCGCTGGCTCGCCAGAAACGCCCGCGCGATTTGATGCGCTTCCTCGCCGAACACGAAGACCCCGCATGGGCGCAACGGCTGGAACAGTATGAGGCAATTCAAGCCCGGCTGCAGGCGATTGGGCAACAAGCCGAATCTCTGCGCCAGCAAGCACACGCACTCTACGAAACCCGTCGCCAGCTCAAACGCGCCTACTGCGAGAACCCGCGCGAGCAGAAGCACCTCGCGCACGCCCTGCATGAGATAAAAGTGAAGATTCGCGAGCTTAACCGCCAGCGCGTGCTTATCGGGCGCACTCCCGAAGCGCGCGCTCTGCGCCAGCAAGCGCGCGAACTGGAGACTCAGGCAGAATACGCCCGCATCCAGAGGATACGCAACGCCCTGCTCACCGCCGAAGGGCTGCCCTACACCAACGCCCGACCCGCCAGCTGGTGGTTCCGCCTGCTGACGCCTCAGTGGTTTCAGGCGTGCGCCCAGAACATCCAGATCACCCTGGAGACGCTCGGAGGCTAACATGCCGCGCCTGTTCCGCTTCGAGACCGAGCAAATTATCCCCGCGCCGATGGATAAGGTGTGGGACTTCTTCTCCAGCCCCAGAAACCTCAAAATCATCACGCCGCCGTATATGGGGTTTGACATCCTCACCCCCGTGCCCGAAAAGATGGTGGCGGGCATGATTATCGAGTACTGCGTGCGCCCCCTCTGGAACCTGCCGATGCGCTGGGTTACGGAAATCACCCATGTGCAGGAGCCTCACTTTTTCGTGGACGAGCAGCGGTTCGGTCCCTATCGCTTCTGGCATCACCGCCACACTTTCACGCCCGTACCAGAAGGAGTGCATATGCACGACCTGGTTTACTACATGCTCCCTGTGCCGTTGATAGACGGCTGGGTCAACCGCTGGATTGTGCGCCCCCGAATTGAGGAAATCTTTCGCTATCGTCGCGCGAAAATTATTGAGCTTTTCGGCGAGCCAGAGAAGAGCAAGTAGGGGCTAACACTTGCGCAAAATCAGGATATATTCGGTGGGGTACGCCACATAGTCGGCTTCGGTAACACGAGCGAATTTGCCCGTTTTGCTATCGCGGGTTCGGGGCAGGATTTTGGAAGGTATCTCGCGTAGAATCACGCGCTCCAGCGTGAACCCCAGCCCATTCAGCTGCTGTGCGAACACCTGCGCGTTTTGAATCTCCACCCCGCTGATATGGGTGTTGCCGATCACTATCGCAACGGCGCCGCCCGGTTTCAGCACACGCCGCATCTCGGTAAAGCACTGGTACATCTCGGCAAAGTAGAGACCACATTCACTCGCCTTGCGGGGGTTGCGTTCGCCCAGTTGCTGGACAATCTGCTCCGCGAGGGGAGACCCCATCTGCTGAGGAGCCGATTCGACGCCATTGGAACGCCCGATAAAGCCTTTTCGGAAACTTTTCAGGTCGGTTGTCGCGCCGAACCAGAGGACGCTGAGCTGGTGCAGGTCAGCGTACTCGTAGCTCGTTACATACGGAGGTGAAGTGACGACAAGGCTGATTGCGTCATCTTCTGCAGGGAGGGTGCGTGCGTCCGCGCAGTAAGGCAGGGCAGGCACTTCCAGCGCGTGGTTTGCTGTCAGAATCTCCCAGAATTCGCGGTTGCCGCGCTCCATGCGCTGCACATGCGTGGCGAAAACGCGCCGCGCGTCGGGAATGCGCCGGTCCAATTTGCGCATCGGCTTGACACTCCGATCGTGCCAGTAGGAAAGCGGCTTGAGGCAGTGCGAAAGCGCACATCGGAAGAAAATTTTCAAATCGTCCTCATGCAGTCTCTCAATTGTGTTGTGAATGGCGCGGAGCGCCCTCAGGCTCTGGGGGGAAACCAGTAGTGCAAGCGCTCGTGGAACGCTTCAGCCTCTTCCTCCAGCGTGCCGCTGAAAAGATTCGGCTGCTGGCTCGGCACGCCCGTTAGCACCTCCAGTATCGCTCTTTTCAGCCGTTGCGGCTCGATGGCGTTCACTTTTGCCTGAGCCACCCAGTGCGCAACGGGGTTAATATCCACCCCGATGCTGGGGCGGCGGAGCCGTTTGGCTTCCACAAGCGCGGTACCTGAACCCATAAACGGGTCCAGTACCCACTCCCCCTCACAGGAGAGTTCCTGAATCAGGCGCGCCGCCAGTTGGGGAATGAATTTGGCTGGGTAGCGATGGTAGCCGTGCGTCGCATAGCTTGTTTCCCGCTGAGTGAGAGGCGAAAACGCCCAGCTGAGGTCAGGCTGAAGGCTCTGGAACAGGTTCACCCCTTCTTGTGTTGTGCAAGATTCCACAGGAATTACCGTTTCCATGCCCCTAATCCGCCTCCAGCCACTTTTTGAGGTCTATCAGTAGGTGGTCTACAGGTTTTAAGATGTGAGTGAAGCGCTGGATCTGCCCCTCCTCGACGAACAGGTATACCCTATCGTAAAGGGCGATAGCCATTTTGGCGCTCTTGGACGCTTTCTCAATATCACCATCCTGATGACCTCTGCGAAATCGCCATCCTGATTCAAAGTGATAAAAGCGAAGCGAATCCTCCGGCTTCGCAGGCGTTCTGCCCAGAAGAGGTCTTGCTGAAACCGCTCGCGCAGTGAGGTCTTACAGCTGTAGACAGCAACTACCCGATGGGGAGTGCCATCGCGCAGTGTCAGTGCCACGAAGTCTACCTGAGACTCAGCCAGATAGGGTTCCCCAAGCTCACCGCGCACCCAGAGATGCTCGCTGAGAATCCGCTTTACAACGGGGACTTTGGCTACTTCCCTCCACTGTTTTATTTCCAAAGGAGGCGGACTCGTTTCCTTTTGAACAAGGTGACGAAACATCTCTTGGACTATTTTCTCAAATGCTTTTCCGCTGACGCTCTTCCATGCCTGTCCTGCATCACCTCCAGTGTATTGCTGGAGGAATTCCCTCTCTACCTCTTTCCATGCTTGTACCGCGCCGATACCACTACTTGCCTTCTCACGAAATTTTTCAACCACCCAACCTGTGTCCACTTTCACGGCAGTCTCCCCGAATATATTGTACCTACGAGTTATTTACTCCTCCCCCACCTCACTCAGCATCCGTGCGCCCGCCTCAATGAATGCCTCGCGCTCCACATCGGCAGGCAGGGGGTAATCTTTGGCGAACAGGCGCCACTCGTCGGCAAGAGTCAGGCGTGCTTCGGTGCTCTCAGAGGCTGAGTCGCTCCCCTGCGCAGAGATGCCCCACGCACGGGGCAGGCGCATATCCAGATGATAGTGCAACGCCTGCGCCCGCAGCTCGCGAATCAGCGCGCCGTCAATCCCACTGCGCTGTTCGGGCAGAATGTTGTAAATCCGCTGACGTACAATCGCGCCCCGCAGGTTCACCTTTTCCGCACGCTCTTGAATCGCCTGATTAATCTCCGCCTGGGTCAGGTCGCGCGCGTCTATCGGTAGCAGGTCGTAGACCTTGCGCGTGCGTACCTCCACGAACTCCGCCTGGCGCGAGTCGGTATCGTACAAAATAAACCCCTTCGGATTGCCCGCCTCTTCCCACAGGTTGGGGCTGGTGAACTCGGTGGCGCCCGCATAATAGGCGTTGGGGGCGACCTGCGTGAACATGTGGTAGTCGCCCAGCGCGATATAGTCCCACTCTTCACGAATGATTCGGGCGCGCGCGATGGGGTTCTCCAGTGCAAACTGAGTAACGCCCTCCAGAATGCCGTGAAGCAACAGCAGGTTCACCCGTGCGTTAGGTTCGGGCGCAAGCAGACGGCGCTCTATCTCCTGAACTCCCCGCGAGGGGATGCAGGTTAAGCTCACGCCCAGCTGGGTCAGGTTGATGACCTCTATGTCGGAATAGACCACCGAGACGCCGGGCAGGTGGCTGAAAAGCGCGAGAATACAGACGCTTTCCGCCGAGCGTGGAGTCTCATGATTGCCCGCAATAATAATCAGGGGCGCGCCCCGACGCCGCTCCTGAAACTGGCGCAGAGTCTGATAGGCGTTCAGCAGGCTGGTGTTGGAAGGGCGCACGGTGTGGAACAGGTCGCCCGTAATCACCACGAGGTCGGGTTCGGCGCGGAGCGTCTTTTTGAGCGCGTCGCGGAACGATTCCATCACATCCGCTTCGCGCTGGTTCTGACCGTACTGGTTGACCTTGCTATAAGCGCGATAGCCCAGATGAATATCACTCAGGTGTGCGATTCGCATGGCTGAACTGGCTCAGATAACGAGAACGCGAGCTGGTGTCGGGGTCTGCGTCGGCGGTGGGGTCAATCCCACGAAGCATAAGCCCCTGCCCGCGCGATAAGTGTACCGCTTGTGTGGGGAAATCGGTGGGGTCGCGCATCTGCACCAGCAGGGTGGTGCGCGCCTCCTGCGTGCGGTTCACTCCCGAACCGTGAATCGTCAGGTAGTTGAAGACCACCACATCCCCCGCTTCTACGGGGATGGGAACAGCCGCCTCCAGCGGATACTCCCCCAGGGGCAGATGCCAGCCGCCCTCCGGGAGGTGGGGAAGCGGTCCCCGCTTGTGGCTTCCGGGAATCACACAGAGGCAACCGCGCTCCACAGGCGTGTCTTCGAAGAAGAAAATCGCGGCGAGCATCGTGTGTTTGGTGTGTGGAAAGTATGGGTAATCTTGATGCAAAGGGAACGGCGCGCCCTGTTCTGGCGGCTTGATGAAGAGCTTGGTGTGGTGCAGCTGGATGTTGGGTCCGATCAGGCAGGCGATTCGGTCGGTGAGGCGCGGGTCGCAGATGAGCCGTGTGAACGCCGCGCTGTGATATTGCACATTGTGGCAGTGCAGGAGTTTTGGGGGCAGATCAGTCAGCGCGCGGCTGCTGCCCCATGCGGCGTTCAGCGCATCTTCGCCCCCGCGCGCCTGTGCCAGCCGCCGAATCAGCGCATGCGCCTCCTCACGGTATGCTGCCGCTTCCTCGCGGCTCAGCACCCATGGAAGGTGCAGGTAGCCGTTTTCCTCATAGAAGGCGACCTGCTCTGGGCTGAGAGCGTAAGTGGTTTCCATCGTCAGAAGTGTGATTCAACGGCAGGCTCCAATTTCCTGCAAACGGGCGAGCAGGAAACCCGCTTGTGTCGTCTAAAGAGGCGATGGAGGGATTGCGATGAGGATTACCGTCTGGTTTGTAGCGGCGCTTCTCTGGAGTAGCGCCTGCGCCGATCTAGAAAAGTATGTGCGGGCAGAGTCGCCGTTTGAATGGAGCAAAAGCGTTACGGGCAAAGTGAGCAATAGCGAGTTTGTGGAGTTGACGCTCATCTCGCAGAAGTGGCGCGAGTTCACATGGCGCCATCGGCTGCGAATCGTCAAGCCAGCCGAGCTAAAAAACCGCGAGACCGCGATTCTTTACATCACGGGCAGTGGCGACGGACGGAGCGAGCTGCAGTTGATTGCGCGCGCCGCCGAGCGTGTCGGTGCGATTGCCGCCGTGCTTCACGATGTGCCCAACCAGCCCCTGATTCGTCCCGACCTCGTGGAAGATAACCTGATTGCCCACACCTATGTGCAGTTCTGGGAGACGGGCGACCCCACATGGCCCCTGCTGTTCCCGATGGTGAAGTCCGCCGTTCGGGCGATGGATGCCATTCAGGCGTTCTGTAAGCAGGAATGGCAGATAGACATCAAGGACTTCACGGTCACGGGGGCGTCTAAGCGTGGCTGGACGACATGGCTCACCGCCGCTGTGGACCCGCGCGTGCGGGCGATTGCCCCGATGGTGTTTGATAACCTCAACTTCTTCAAGCAGATGCCCCACCAGCTGGAGTTGTGGGGGCGCTATAGCGAGCAGATTTCGGAATATTACGAGCGCGGGTTGATGGATAAAATGCTCACCGAGCGCGGGCGCCAGCTGGTGAGCTGGGTAGACCCCTATAGCTATCGTGAGCGCTACACCATGCCGATTCTCATCATCAACGGCGCGAACGACCCCTACTGGGCGACCGACGCCGCGCGCTTCTATTTTGACGACCTGCCCTCCAAAAACAAATACGCGCTTTATGTGCCGAACGGCGGGCATGGATTGGGCGATTACGAGCGCGTGGTGAACTCGCTCTGCGCGTTCTACCTGATGGCGACCGGCAAAATCCCGTTCCCAGGGCGGATAGAAGCCAAAACACGCAAGCAGGGCGACTCAGTGGCTGTAGAAATCACAGCAGAACGCACACCCGAAAAGGTGCAGGTGTGGGTGGCGCGTGCCGATAATCTGGACTTCCGCCCAGCGCGCTGGGAGCCAGTCGATGCGCATTCGCACGGCAATCACTGGCACGCCACCGTGCCCATGAACGGCAAAAATATGGCTGTGTTTGCCGAACTGACCTATCGTGCAGATGGCTTCACCTACACCGTTACGACCATCCCTGAGATTATTCGTCGCTGAAGTGGGTTAGCGTCGCCAGGGATGTTTCCACCGGGCGGGTAGGGGTGGGTAGGCAGCCCACGGGGCGCGCGCCGCAACAGGCGGAGTTGTGTAAGTGGCGCTGGGCGCAGGCTCCGCACTCTGTCCAGAGGGGGGCGTCGCCGGCGGGGGGAGCGCCGCGCCGATAGTAGCAGGCGCCTGCGCCGTTGGGGCGGGCGCGTTTCCGCTCAGATACTGGTCAATCTCCCGATTGGCCTGCTGGTAGAGTTCGGTCAGCTCGCGCCACTGCCCCACTGCCTGATTCGCGACTTGCTGCTGAGCAGGGCTGCCCATGCGCAAGCCAGGAAACTGATTCGCGAAAGGACCTGGCGTGTCATTCGGCACAGGCGCTGTTGGGGGCGTTACGCGTGTCGGAGCGGGCGCGCGTTCCGGACGATAGCCCATCAGATGGAGCGCCAGCGCCCCTATTGTCAATCCCGCCACAAAAGCACTGATTGGTACCCAGCGATCGGCCATCGGTTTTCCCTCATTTATATTATGCCCGATGAGGGGGCGCTTCTTCAATTCTTTGGACGCCCTGAAGCGCCCGAGGTGGTGTTTAATGGCGCTTGCGGAGGATGGAAATCAGCAGCCACACCCCCAGCAGCGTGGAGGCGACGAAACCTGCAATTGTGAGGACTGTCCCATAGGGGATGTCGCGAGTCGCGGGCAGCAGGAGCGCCAGCCCCACGATAAAGGCTGCCGTCAAAATGCTCAGCGAAAGTCGGGTTATCATCGCGTCCAGGCGATCCAGTGTTTCGGGGTTCGCCCCAATCTGGGCTTCCACAGGCACTTTGCCGCGCTCCACACTCTGGAGCCACTGCATTAGCATCATCGGCATCTCGCGAAGCAGGTAGTGCCATGTATCTAACTGCTCCACCACATCGTGCCACGACAGCCCCGGACGCCACGCCACTTTGCTCAGCTGGCGCACAAAGGGGCGCGAGACCTCAAACAGGTCATAATCGGGGTCCAGCCGTCGCCCGATGCCCTCCAGCATTGCCAGCGTCTTACCGACCAGCCACAGGTTGCCCGGCAGGCGGATATGATACTGGCGCATTAGTTCGGTGAGGTCCGCCCAGAATTCGGCAAAGCTGCTCTCTTTGAGCGTGCGTCCCCGATACTTGTTGATGATTCGCTCTGTCGCGCGAATGAGGCGCGGACGGTCTACATGGGCGCTCAGCGCGCCCATGCGAGCGAACACATTCAGGATGGCGTGGCTATCCTGACGAATAATCGCGATATAGAGGCGTGTGAGATTCAGGCGGTCGTCCTGATTCAGCACGCCGACCATGCCGAAATCCAGCACACCGATGCGCCCGTCGGGTTCTATCAGGTAGTTGCCGGGGTGGGGGTCCGCGTGAAAGAAGCCATCTTCCAGCACCTCTTTGATAATGAGGCGCGAGGCGTTGCGTGCAATCTGGCGCGTGTCGTGTCCCGCTGCGCGGAGCGCCTCCACTTCGTCCACCTTAATCCCGCGCAGGCGTTCCATCACCAGCAGGCGCGGCGTGGTGTATTCCCAGTAGATTTTCGGGATATGCACCGCTGGCTCATCGGCAAAATTACGACGGAACTGCTCGGCGTTGCGCCCCTCACGCAGGTAGTCCAGCTCATTCAGCAGCGTGAACGCGATATCCTCGGCGATTGTTTCGGGGTCGTAGAGTTCGCCCATCTGAGTGCGTTGAGCGAGGTGGGCTAAGTCGTGTAAAATCTCCAGATCGGTCTCCACAATCTCGCGGATGTCGGGGCGTTGAATTTTGAGTGCGACCTCAGTGCCGTCAGGGAGCATCGCCGCATGCACCTGCGAGAGCGAGGCGGAACCTATCGGTTGGGGGTCTATGCTG
>CAZQPV010000026.1:0-9830 GCA_964595265.1 uncultured Fimbriimonadales bacterium | reverse complement strand
CGCCGCATGCACCTGCGAGAGCGAGGCGGAACCTATCGGTTGGGGGTCTATGCTGGCGAACACTTCTTCCGGGGGGCGTCCCAGTTCCTCCTGAAGCACCTCCCGGATAAGAGGCCACTCTACAGGCAGCACGCTGTCCTGAAGTTTGCGCAGTTCTTCGATGAAGGGTTCCGGAAGCAGATCGGAGCGCGTGCTGAGAATCTGCCCCAGTTTGACGAAGGTGGGTCCCAGCTCTTCCAGCGCTTCGCGCAGGTGGTGCGCGGGCGATTCGAGCGGTTCCTCAGGCGGGCGCAGCTCGCTTTTGGGGAGAGCGAGTCGCCGGTGGACGCTCAGGTACTCCAGCGCGCCGCCGAATCCGTGCCGCGCCAGCGTGGCAACGACCTGTCGGTAGCGCTGGAGACTGCGCACGCGCCGTGCTAACGGGCGCATCGCTTAACCTTGAGACGACTCCAGTTTCTGCAGGATGGCGTCCAGCTTCTTTTCAATCTGATGGATTTCGGTGCGTGTGGGGATTTGCAGTTCCTTCAAGACCTCCTGCAGTTCCTCACGAATCAGTTTGCGCAGGGCGTTGCGCTCCTTTTCGCCGCGCTTGACGAGGCGGTCAATCATCTCTTCTGCCTCTTCGCGCTGAGCCTGCCCTTTTTTGACCATCTCATCCACAAGGTTCTGCGCGGTCTCACGGGTCAGCGAAACAGCCCCCAGCCCTAAAAGAAAGCCCTGTTCCAGCATTTCACGCAAAGTTGCCATTCGGTCTCCCTCCTCTGGAAAGTATACCTGAAAGTCGGGTATACTAACCGGGGAACCTGCGGGGCAGGTTGCGCGTATAAGGGGGTAGCCCTATGCACGGCTTCGGGAGCAATAACATGGGCAGGTTGTCCCTCGGCATGGCGTTCGCCGTGCTGATGGTTGCCCTTTTGGGCGGGTATAGCACCCTTTGCCCGTGCGATGCCTTCACCGTGAAGGCGTCCGACTCCCATGCTTGTTGCAAGCCAATCCCTTCCCAAACCGAATCCAACCCATGCTCTCACTCCTGTCGGCTCTGTCAGGCACAGCCGTTGCCGAAGGCGTTTCTGCCTGCAGGAGTGGAGCTGCCCGTTGTCGGCTGGGTTGTCGCAAGCCTCGTTCCGCCTGCGGTTTTGCCAGACCTCTCCGCTGGCGAGGCAATCATTCCGTATTTTGATCTCCATATTCACAGTCCGCCCCTCCTTTGCCCCTTTGAACGCGCTCCTCCTGTTTGAAAGCGTGTGCGAGCAACGCGCAGGGTGAGCTGTGAGCTCACGCCGCGCTTCCATACAAACACGCTTTCGCTCACGCACGGTCGTCCGTGCGCATACCAGCAATACACAGGAGGAGGAAACTATGCGGCTTATCAGTTTGTTGACAGCACTGATTGTGAGTGCGAGCATTGCGCAAGCGCCCGAATACACGCTGGCGATTGAGGTCAAAGGGCTTCACTGCCAGGGATGTGTGGAACCTGTGGAATCGGGTTTGAAACAGGTGTCGGGCGTTAAATCGGCGAAGCTGAACTTCAAAACGGGCATCGCGACCGTTCAGTTCGTTGAGGAGCGCGTCACGGTCTCGGAGCTGGTGAACCATGTGGCGCAGATTCCGCATGCGATGGGCAAGTCGATGAAATACGCGGGCGCGCTGCTGCTTCCCGTAGAAGGCGATCTGGGCAAAGTGCAGAAGGCGCTCCAGTCGCTGGAGGGGGTGCAGAAGGTGGAGAAGCGCGAGAAGACGATTCTGCGCCTCACCTTTAAACCCAACGCGAAGGTGCGCTACGCCCAGATTGCGGAAGCGGTGAAGCGTGCAGGCGGCAAAATCACTCTCTGGAAACCCGACCACGACGACTCGCACGCGGGACATCACCACTGAGAGAGCCAGGCAGGGGCGTGGGCAACACGCTCCTGCCCCTTAGGGGAGGGAAATGATGCAACATTTCCATCATGCGCACCACGCTTCGCATCACCCGGGACAAACCCCGATTCACGATAAACATGCGGGGCATACGGTCGCGATGTTCCGCAATCGCTTCATGGTCTGCTCCGTGCTGACGATTCCGATTCTCGTCTGGAGCGAGAGCCTTCAGCAGTGGTTGGGTTTTCAGGCGCCGCGTTTTCCAGGCAGCGACGCTCTGGTGCCCGTGTTAAGCGCGGTGATTTTTCTCTATGGCGGGACTCCTTTTTTACAGGGCGCGGTGCGTGAATGGCGTGCCCGTATGCCGGGCATGATGACGCTGATTGCGCTGGCGATCAGTGTGGCATTCGGGTACAGCCTTGCCACCACGCTGGGGCTGCAGGGCATGCCTTTCTACTGGGAGCTGGCAACCCTGATCGATGTGATGTTGTTGGGGCACTGGCTGGAGATGGAAGCGATTGGGAAAGCTTCACAAGCGTTGGAGCATCTGGTCGCATTACTACCCCCTCAGGCGCATGTGGTGCGCGGGGAGCAAGTGGTGGATGTGCCGCTGGAGGCGGTGCAGGTGGGCGACCGTGTTCTGGTGCGCACGGGCGAGCAAGTGCCCATAGACGGTGTGGTGCTGGAGGGGGCTTCCAGCGTGAATGAGGCGTTTCTAACGGGCGAATCGCGCCCTGTGCCCAAACAGCCCGGCGATGAGGTTGTGGCTGGCTCCATCAATCTGGAGGGGCGGCTGATTGTGGAGGCGCGGCGCGTGGGCACCGCCACTACACTGCATCAGCTGATGCGACTGGTAGAAGAAGCGCAGCACACACGCAGTCGCTTCCAGGTGCTGGGCGATCGGCTCGCTTTCTGGCTCACCGTGATCGCGCTGCTGATGGCAGCAGGAGCAGGCATCGCGTGGCACCTCAGCGGCGCCGATTGGCAGTTCATGCTCGCACGCGCCGTCACGGTCCTGGTTATCGCCTGCCCGCACGCGCTGGGGCTGGCAATTCCGCTCATTCTGGTCCAGGCGACGGGGCGCGCCGCCCGCAACGGCGTCCTGATTCGCAATCGCGAAGCCCTCGAGCGCGCCCGCACCATTCAGGTAGTCGCGTTCGATAAGACGGGCACGCTCACGGAGGGGCGGTTCGCCGTCACGGGCGTCTGGGTTGCAGGGATGGAAGAAGCGACTGCCCTGCGAATCGCGGCGACGCTGGAACAGAACACAAGCCATCCGCTGGCGCAGGCTCTGCTCGAAGCAGCCCGGGAGCGCGACATCCTGCCCAGCAGGCTGGACGAGTTCCGAACTGTGCCCGGCAAGGGTGTGGAAGGGCATATCGACGGTGCGCTGTACCGACTGGGGCGCCCCGAATGGCTCGCGGAACTCGGCATTGAACAAACGCCAGCCCTTCAGACAGCTCTGGCACATGCCGAACAGCACGGCGAAACCACCATCGTGCTGTTCAACACGAACGGCGCACAGGCAGCATTCACGCTCGCGGACCGCGTCCGCACAGGCGCAAGGGAAGTTGTTGCGGCGCTCCACGCGATGGGCATTCAGGTCGTGATGATCACAGGCGATGCTGAAGCGGTGGCACGCACCGTCGCCGAGCAACTTCAGGTCGACACTTACTACGCACGGGTGCTGCCCGACCAGAAGGCGAACATTGTGCGCCAGATTCGTGAGCGGGGTCAGCGGGTTGCCTTCGTGGGCGATGGCATCAACGATGCCCCTGCCCTGCTCGCCGCCGATATCGGCTTCGCCATCGGCGCGGGCACGAATGTCGCTATCGAATCCGCGGATGTGGTGCTGGTTGAGAACGACCCGCGCGATGTGGTCTTCTTCCTGCGACTGGCACGATTGGGCTATGCCAAAATGGTGCAGAACCTTTTCTGGGCAACTGGCTACAACCTGATTGCCCTGCCGCTGGCGGCGGGCGTGGCGGCGCGCTGGGGGCTACTGCTCTCCCCTGCGGTGGGCGCACTGCTGATGAGCCTGTCGACGGTGATTGTCGCGATAAACGCGCTCCTGCTCCGCCGCGCAAGGCTCGATAACGGCGAAGTCATTCCACATCAGCATAGCCACTCTACAACTCACACTACAGGAGGGAAACAACCATGAAAAAATGGTTCTCCATTCTCAGCAGCCTTATTTTGCTGGCAGGACTCACTTGGGGCACATGGTGGGTGGTGCAGACCCAGCGCCCCCCAGGTGCAATGACCCCGCTGGAAGCGCAGGGGATGGACATGACGGTCATGAAACCCCCGCGCGGCGCGTTCCCTGTAAGCACGGAAGAGGTGCAACCGCGCCCGTTCCTGCCCTCCGTCGCCTATCCCGCCACTTTCCGCGCCTACAACGAGGAGGTTCTCCGTGCCCGTATCACAGGGAGGCTGATGGAGACCCGCGTCTATCCGGGCGACCGTGTGCAGTCGGGGCAGCTGCTGGCACTGATTGAACCAGAGGAGTATCAGGCGCTGGCGCAGGGCGCGGCAGGCGGGCTGCAGATGGCACTGGCAGAGCAGAGGGAAGCGCTCTCGATGGTGCAGGAAGCCGACGCGGCGCTTCAGGCAGCGAAAGCGCGCCTCCAGCAAACCCAGGCGGAGCTGGACGAAACCCAGCAGATGCTCCGCGTCGCCGAAGCCGAGTTGCGAACGGCTCAGGCGCAACTGGAACAGACGGAAACTGAGATTCGGGCAGCGCGTGCAGAAGTGGAGTTCTGGCAGGCGGAATCGGAACGCCAGAACGCCCTGTTGCAGAAAGGCTTCGTATCGAAACGCGACGCCCAGGCTGCGGAGACACGCCTCAAGCAAGCGCGTGAAAGCCTGCAGGCAGCGCAAGCCGCTTATCGTTCGCAACAGTCGCGAGTTGAGCAGTTGCAGGCAAATCGCGAGGCGATGCGCGTCCGTATCCAACGCGCCCAATCCGCTCTCGAAGCGGCTGAGCGGGAGGTGCAATCTGCCACCGCGCGCCAGCAAGCGGCTCAGGCACGGCTCCAGCGCGCGCAAGCGCAAATCCAAGCCGAGCAAGGCAAAACACGCGCCGCCCAGCTGCAGGTCACCTACACCCGCATCGTGGCGCTCAACCCGGGGGTGATTACGGAGCGACTTACCGAGCCGGGCACCCTGGTTCAACCCGGCACGCCCATCTTCCGCCTGCAGAACACCACCCGGATTCGGGTTCAGGCAAAGGTCGCCGAGCAGGACGCCACCCGAATCCGTGTTGGATACCCCGTCTGGATACGGCGCTATGCCGAGCCGAATCGTGTCTATGCAGCGCGCGTGAGCGCCATTTTCCGCGAAGCCGATCCGAACACCCGCACGATGATTGTGGAAGCCATCCTGCCCAACTCCGACGGGCGCCTCAGCGTGGGCGAATATGCCGAAATGCGGATCGGACTGCGCGGCGATTCCCGTTCTGCATTCACCGTGCCCCAGCGCGCTCTTCAGTACGACGAACATCAGCGCCCCTATGTGTGGGTGGTGGAAAAAGTGCATCGCCATACCCATCAGCCTACCACCTACTACTGCACGATGCACCCGCAGATAGAGCAAAACGAGCCCGGAATCTGCCCCATTTGCAAGATGGAACTGGTTCCCAAAGAACAACCTGCTGACTATATCGCACGCCGACGCTCCGTGAAAGTGGGACTCTCCAACGGTGAACGCGCCGAGATTCTGGAGGGACTCAAAGCGGGCGATCAGGTGATTACCTTCGGGTTCACAAACCTTGTGGAGGGCGACCCCGTGTTTCCCACTGAGTGGACGGCGCGAGGACCCAGCGAGATTAATCCGCCCCAGTTCCAGCCATCGACCCCTTCACACGGAGGGCACGAGCATTGAGAGGGCACAACCGCTCTCTGAAGAGTCTATTCCGCGCCGAGCTGGTTCAGAAACTGCTGTACACTCACAACCTGAATGCCGAACTCCGCCATTTTCTGGAGCAGCTCGGGGTCGCGTTTGAGATCGTCGTCGCGCGTAACAAGGTACTCCGCGCCACCCTTGATGGCGGTCTCCAGAAACATGTTATCGTGCGGGGCGCGGCAGAGGTTTATTTCGCCTTGAATTTCCACCCACACGGCTCGCGCTTTGAGCAGGTTCATCAGTTCTTGCACAAGGTCTGGATGATAAGACATTCTTCGCATCAAGCGTGGGCGCATCAGAACCTGCCAGAGTTCATCCAGAAGCGGTTGGCTCACCACCACGAGGAACTGCGCTTTCCGAAAGGCTTCCATAACCAGAGCGGGCGCGCCGTGAGGGTTCAGTACCGCCGATACCCAGACATTCGTATCGATCACGGCGCGCATCGCTGGCGATATTCTTCGTACGCCGCAGTAATCTCGGCTTCGATGTCTTCGGGAGGCTGGTACTGGGAAGCTCGACGGAACGCCTGGAGCAGCTGCTCCATGCGCTTCTGCCAGTCTTCCTCGGTAAGCTGCAGCCAGCGGCTAACAATCTCGCGAGCCAGTGCTTCAGGGCTGACCTGCCGACACTCTGCAAGGTACCGCAGGCGCTGCCAGTCGGTTTCGCTCAAATCAATTTTCAAGGTTGCCATCCCACCTCATTATACCACAGGAGGACTGTCATGAGTCAGCGCGGGTTCAATCTGATCGAGTGGAGTGTGAAGCATCCGTCGGCGGTGCTGGCGTTTTATACCGCCGTGATTGTGTTGGCAATCTGGGCGGTGGTCGCCTATCTGCCGCGCCGCATGATGCCCTATGTCGAAAGCCCCCAGATCGGCATCGTGACGCGCGTGCCCGGCTTGAGCGCCGAAGACATGGAAACCTACTATACCAAACCCATCGAGCAGCGCATGACCGCGATTGCAGGCGTGCGCTACATCCGCAGCACAACACAGGACGGCTACAGCATCGTGGTGCTGGAGTTCCCCTACGGCACGGATATGCAGAAAAAGCTCACCGAGGTTCAGGCGCTCATGACCATCACGCAGGACGACCTGCCGATGCAAGGCGCCAACGCCCAGCCCTCGTGGGTGCTGCAGATTGACCCGCTGAACCTGCCCGTGCTGACCCTTGCCGTAACGGGCGACTCGCGCTGGACCCTTGCCCGCATGCGTGAAGTGCTGGAGAACGAGATTGCCGACCGCATCAAGCGCACCAGCGGCGACATCTACACCGTCTCGGTGTTCGGCGGCTACCGACGCCAGATTCAGGTGATAGTGGACCGCAACAAACTCACTGCCTACGGTCTCTCGATTCTGGATGTGCAACGCGCCGTCGATTCGTTCAATCTCGCCGCGCCTGCGGGACGACTCACAGCGGACGCCCACGAAGAGATTGTGCGTCTCGATACGCTCGCTCGTAATGCCCAGGAGGTGGCGAACTATCCCCTGAAAGCCGTCGGCGACCGTGTGGTATGTATCCGCGATGTCGCCCGTGTGATTGATACCTACGACGAAAAACGCAGTGGCTACTTCCATCAGTGGCAACAGGGCGGCAAGTGGCAGGTGAATGAAGCCATCGCCGTCAATGTGCTTCAGAACCCATGGGCAAGTTCCCCACGCGTGATTGAGGCGGTGATGAAGGAGCTCGAAGCCATCGAGCGCGACTACCCCGGCTTGCAGTTCCGTGTCGCCTACAATAACGCCGAGTTTGTGGATGTCTTGTTGCGTAATCTCTGGGAAGAGCTGCTTGTGGCGGTGCTGCTTGCGGGGCTGGTGGTGTGGCTCTTTCTCGGCGAATGGCGCATGACGCTGATTGCGCTCACCGCCATCCCGACCTCGATGGCGATGGCAATTCTCGCGCTCGTGCCGATGAACATGAGCCTTAACTCCAGCACGCTAATCGGGCTATTGTTCGGCATCGGGCGGCTGGTGGACGATGCGATTATTGACCTGCATGCGGTGCGCCGCCATATGCGCATGGGCAAAGACCCCATGCAGGCGACAGTGGATGGCATCACGGAAGTGCGCCGCTCGGTGGCTGCCAGCACCCTGATGATAGTGATTGCGCTCACCCCCCTGTTGTTTGCAGGGGGTATCGTGGAGCAGATGTTTGTGGGACTGGTGTGGCCGCTGATTTTCGGGCTGCTGGCGTCGTTTCTGGTCTCGATGACGCTCACGGCAACGCTGGCGTCGCGCTTTCTGCATGGCATCTCCGAGCAGTCCACCCGAATCGAGCGATGGCTCGTTCAACCGTTTCAGCGCGGGCTGGACAGGCTGGAGAACGGCTATGCGCGTCTTATCCGCTGGCTCCTGCGCCATCGGTTCGCGAACTTGATGCGCATCCTGGCGACGCTGGTCGTGGGGTTCGGCTTCTATTACTTCATCGGCAGTGAGATGATGCCGCTGGGTGATATTGGGCAAGCCTACCTGCGACTGGAGATGCAGCCAGGCACTTCTTACGCCGCGACGGAACGCGCCGTGCGCCAGCTCCAGCAGATTATTCAGAAGTATCCTGAAATTCGCCATGTGTCGTGGGAGGTGGGCGCGGAGGGCGGTCCGGGCTACTACGAGGGCGCCTACTTCACAGGCTATGCATCCATGCGCGAGAATACCGCGACCGCCATGATAACCCTCACCTCCAAAGACGAGCGCAGGCGCGACATCTGGCAGATTATCGACGCGATTCAGGCAGAGGCAACCGCCACCATCCCTGGAATCCGCCTGCTCCAGATTAAGGAGATGGGCGTGGATGTGATGGCGACCGCTGCCGCGCCTATCCAGATTCTCATTTACGGACCTGACGTTTCGCTGACCAGTCGTCTGGCAGAAGAGAGCCTGCGGATTGCGAAGGCGCAGGTTCCCGACCTGTTCCAGCCCGGCACCTCGTGGACGATGAACCGCCCCCTCTGGCGGCTGCGCGTCGACCTGACCAAAGCGGCGCAGATGGGTTTCACACCCGAAGAGATTGCCCGTCAGGCGCTCTACGCGCTCAAGGGGGGCTATACTCAGCAGTTCTATCGCTTCCCGGAGCATGCGGACCGCCGCCAGACGACCATCCTCATTCGCTACGAAGAGCCACAGCGCCTGCATCCTGCTGATCTGGAACAGCTGATGCTGGTGAACGCACGGGGCGAAAGTGTGCCGCTGAAGGCGGTGGCGCGGGTGGAGTATACTGTTGCGCCGACGCTGATCGAGCGCGACGGATTGCGCCGTGTGGTCAGCCTGATGGGCTATTACCGCAAGGGCGACTATCAGCCGCCGCGCCTTGATACAGATGGCGACGGTCAGGCGGACACCGCCCAGTTTGACCTTCCGCATCCGCCGCGCCCCTCTATGGATGTGGCGATGGATGTGATGATGAAGGCGATGGCGCAGGTCAACTGGCCCCCGCGCGAATACGGCATGGAAGTACGCGGCGATATGACCCAGATGATGGACTCCTTCCGACGGATGATGGTGGGCTTTCTGGTGGCGCTGCTGCTGATGTATCTGGTGCTGGTGGCGCAGTTTGGGGGCTTCCTGCAGCCGTTGCAGATGATTTTCAGCCTGCCGTTGGAGCTGTCGGGGGTATTTATCTTCCTGTGGCTGATGAAGCAAGCGTTCAGCACAGTGTCGTTACTGGGCATTATCGTGCTGACAGGGATGGACATCACCGCCGCGATTTTGATGATTGACCTGATTCTGGTGTTGCGAGCGCAGGGCATACCGCGCGACGAGGCGGTGGTGCAGGGTTGTGTGGACCGCTTACGCCCCATTCTGATGACGGTGATGGTCACCATCGCCGCGCTGGCGCCCGTCGCTTTCTTCCCGAAGATGGGCACCGACGCCTACCAGCCGCTGGCGACTGCGGTGATCGGCGGGCTGCTGATGGGCACAGTGCTGACCCTTATCGATATCCCGATTATGCACACGCTGGTGGATGACCTGCTGCGCTGGCTGCGACGCGAGCGTCCCGAACCAGCCATCGGTTTACAAAATCCGCATGATGGAGCATAAGCGGAATCGAAGTCAGGGGACGATACACCCGGAC
>CAZQPV010000025.1:0-20589 GCA_964595265.1 uncultured Fimbriimonadales bacterium | reverse complement strand
TCGGCGGGCGTGGTGGGGCTCACATGGCTGATTGCGCGGCGACTGTTTCCGCAGAACTTGCTGCTCGCGCTTTCGGCGATGGCGTTTGTGGCGTTTTTGCCGATGCATCTCGCGATGGGCGCCGCGGTCAATAATGACGCACTGACCAACCTGCTGTTCGCGGGCGTGCTGTATGCTTTCGCGCTACCGCCCGCAGCGACCCCGTGGCGCGACGGAGTCCGGTTCGGCGTGTTGCTGGGGCTGGCGCTGCTCACCAAGGCGACCGCACTGATTCTCGTGCCCACGATTGCAGTTGGGCTGGCGTTGCGCTACGAGCAGGCATGGCGCGTGAGCCTGCTCGCAATTGCGCTCACCCTGGTGTTTGCGGGGGGTCTCAGCGGCTGGTGGTTCGTGCGGAATGCCCTGCTCTACGAAGATCCCTTGCTCCAGAAGACTTTCGTGCGTGTGTTTGCGGGTACGGCGAAAGCGGAAGATTTCTATGCGCAGGGCATGAACGCTGGAGAGTATGCACGCTTCGTCGCCGATTGGACTTTTCGAAGTTTCTGGTTCGCCTACGGCACGCCTCAAACGGCACGCACGGGGCTGCCCAACTTCCTGCCTGATAGCGTCTACTGGGGGCTGCTAGCGTGGTGCGGTCTGGCGCTGGTGGGGCTGGGCCTGCGCGCCTTTCGGAGCCTGAAAAACCGCCCCTCTGCGGAACCGACTCAGCGTGTGTGGTGGATTGTCGCGGGGGTTCTGACGGGGCTGGTACTGGCGAGCTTCGTGCTGTTTGTGCGCGTGTTTTTCCAGACGCAGGGGCGCTACTTTTACCCTGCGCTGGTACCGATTGCCCTCACGCTCACTCTGGGCTGGGAGAGTCTGTTTCCTGCGGAGCGTCGGGCTTTTGCGCACGGGGCGCTGGGTATGCTGTGGCTGCTGCTTGCGCTGGGGTGCTGGCGGTATCTGTAAAATCAGAGTTGCAATTCCCACACCTCATCGGGTATACTCTGGCGTCCAACCCGGGCACACTTCGCGGAACCGATGCGGTTTCGCAAAGGGAGGAGAACGATGCAGAAGCGAAGGAACGCCGTACGGGGTGGATCGTGGCGCGGTTTTGTGCTGGCTGTGCTGGCTTTTGCAGGTATCTGGGTTTTCGCGCAAAACACACGCAACGATCAGAAAACGGAAATTGTTTATCGTGAGGAAACGGTCGCCATTCCGTTTCCGACTGTGTTTGAGGTGAACCGTCGTTTACCCCCGCGCCATCGAGTGCTGGTGCAGCGCGGTCAGGCGGGCGAGAAGTGGGTGCGGTGGCGTGTGGTACTCAAAAACGGCAAAGAGGTCCAGCGCACGGCAATTGCCAGTGAGGTGCTGACTCCGCCCCAGCCCCAGATTTATCAGATTGGGGTGCATGGGCATATCGCCTCGCGTGGCGCGGTCGGGCGCAATAACAACTTTTATACTGTCAAAACGTTCACGATGCACGCCACCGCCTACACCCCGCATCGCAGCGGCGGGGGCACGGGCAGTGGGCGCACAGCCACAGGTTTGCCCGCAGGCTACGGGCTGGTGGCGGTAGACCCGCGCGTGATCCCGTTCGGCACGGTGCTGTATGTGGAAGGCTACGGGATGGCGATTGCCGCCGACCGGGGGCGCGCCATCCGGGGCTACAAAATAGACCTCTGCTACGCCACACGCCAGCAGGCGATTCAATTTGGCAGGCGCAAAGTGCGCGTGCATGTGTTGAGACCGATGCGGTAGATTTTCTCCTTTTGCCCCCTCTCCTCTCTGCGGAGAGGGGGCGTCTGCGAGGTTAGCATCCCGTTCCGAAGTTGAACAGTACCTCCAGCAGGTCGGCGTCGTCCACCATGCCGTCGCCGTTTACATCGTCGGGGAGGCAGCCCGACGCGCCGAAGCTGAACAGCACCGCGAGCAGATCGGCGTCGTCGATGCATCCGTCAGCGTTGATATCGCCTGCGGGCGCGGGCGCAAATGCATAAAGGGTCTGGGGGGCTGCGCTATCGCGTGAGGGGGCAATATAGAGCGTGCCATCGGGTCCGACAGAGGGGGAATTGTTCCCGAAGTAGTTGTAAGGGAGCTGGAACCGCCACAGGAACCTCGCGTTGTTGCCCTCATCGCGCACGGCGTACAGATAGGTGGTCGCAAAGTCCACCTGATCGCAGGCGTACAGCACCCTGCCACAAGTGACCACAGGCCAGCCACTGAACTCGCCGCTCCCTTCGGGCTTGAATTGCCAGCGAATCGTGCCGTCGGGACGAATCGCCGTAATCCCGCCGCCAATCGTGCCCAGCTGGTTAAAGTCCACATTCACCCGTTTGCCCGCCAGGCTCCCTGTCAGCCCAACCAGCTGCAACCCGTTGAC
Organism: uncultured Fimbriimonadales bacterium; assembly: GCA_964595265.1. Classification (GTDB taxonomy): domain Bacteria; phylum Armatimonadota; class Fimbriimonadia; order Fimbriimonadales; family GBS-DC; genus LDYB01. The sequence goes on along the minus strand of CAZQPV010000025.1, from coordinate 18,227 downwards.
CACCGCATACTGGTTGAACAGGTCAATTTCAACGGTGATGGTGATTTCGCCGTTTGTTGGAGCAATCCCGCGATAGACGACATAGTTCACATCCTCCTGGTAGCCTGTGAAGGGGATGCTGGGGGTTACAGTCTTGGTAATCCCGTTGACAGTAAACACGGCGTTCTGATCGGTGGCAATGGGCGTGAAGCTGTAGAGATACAGGTCGTAGGTTCCGTCAGGCACCTGCGAGAGGCGAATAGTGGCGGGACCGTTGTAGCCCAGCGCCCCGATGTAATGGTAATCGCGCATGAGGTCATCCCCATCCGATGGGGGATAGGTAGACGACTCCGCGAAATCGATGTTGGCGATATCGATGGGGGTCGCTGAGTCGTCATGCGCACGCAGGTTTTCCAGCGTCCATGGGCGCGGCACCTGAGCGCTCGCCGCCAGCGAGTTCCAGAAGTCGCCTGGTTGCCCTGTAGCAGCAGGTCCGCTCATGATGGGAGGCGGTATCGTGACGCGCCCGCCGCTATAGATGGTGCCGTCGCCGCCGATTACAGGGTTTTGATACTGGTTCATCCCGTTGAAGACGGAGTAAAAGATTTGCCAGAGGATTTGCCCTGTGGCGGCGTCCAGCGCGGTGAAAACGGGGTTGCCCGAATCCCAGAACGAGTTGGCATAGAGAGTGCGGAAATCGAGGCTGGCAACCAGATTGCCCCACCAGCGGTACTGAAGTCCCACCGCGACATTCGCGCTCCACACAAGACTAGCGGAAGTGCCTGCGTCCTCAATGACCACGATGGAGCCGAGGGTTGCGTTATTGCAGAACGCGATGCGCGGGCGTCCGGAGACAGGGTCCGTCCAGACGGGTCCGAGGGTCTGGAAGGGCGGCGCGCCACTGAAGGGCGAGGTGTAAACCCAGATCAAGTTGCCGTTCGCCGCGTTCAAGCACACAATTCGGGAAGGGTCTGCGTTATCGCGGGCGTACAGGCGTGTGCGGTCGGGGCTGAGCAGGATAGTGCCGCGACCGAAATCGGCGCCTGCCAATCCCAGATCGCTCGCGGTCTTGAGCCAGATGACCGCGCCCGTGTTAATATCGAGCGCCGCGATAAAAGACTGTCCGGTCGGCTGTGCCGAAGCGCGGGCACTGGTGTAGACGCGCCCTGCCGCTTCGTCGACGGTAACGCCCGAGTAGGAGAAGTTGCCGAAACCCAGCGTTGCGGGATTGGTTGCCCAGACGGTACTGCCATCCGCCGCGTTGACTTTAAACACCTGTCCCTGCGCGGCGCCGAAGGTCTTGAAATACAGGTACTGCCCCCCGTGGCTAAAGGTGATACTGCCGTGCGCAATTCCCAGCGGGAGCGTCTTTTGCCAGCGGAGGGTAGGCGTGGCGGGGCGTGTAGCGGGGGCAAGACCGCGCATGCCCTCGCCGTGCGGGGTGGTATGGAGCGTCTGGCTCCATGCGAGATACGCGAATGCTGAAAGCCCAAATGCCGTTAGCATGCTCCTCATGACCTTTCACCTCACTGTAGAGTGTGCGCGCCCTTGCGCCCTTGCCCTTCCTGAAATCGGTTAGCGACAGAAGTTGGCGACTGTCTGACGGATTGCGACGGAGCAATCGTTCGCGCCGCAGCGTCCCAGAGTCGGCTCGCCCCACTGCCACATGTTGCCGATCGGCGTAGTGCCCTGACAACGGCGTGGCATGTAGGTCTGGTCGGGACGCATCCATTTGGAGTGTCCGTCGGCAAAAGTATAGTTCGCGCCATTGTTGTGGGTCAGCAGGCTGGTCCAGAAGTTTTCGTCGAGGTCGGGGTCGCGCGCCGATTCAGCGCACACCCAGCATTCATCGGAAATTGCCCACCACCAGTGCATGTTGTTGGGCACCAGCACACCGTTCCGATCCCGATGCAGGACCGTCCCCACCCCCACACACTCGTTGAAGATGATTGTGTTCGCTGGCTCTTCTACCTCAGCCTCGTGGCGCACGACGCCCGGACCTGCACGGGGGTAGGGGGGATTGATCCATGCCAGCACATAGGCGTTTGCCGAGAAGTTGCGCACGCCGTAGCGCTGGTAGATGGCTTCCGCCTGCGCACGCCCCAAATTGTACCAGCGTCGCACAATATCGTAGGAGATGCCCTGCGTTGGGCAGGTGAACACTTCGAGGCTGCGCACATAGGGGTAGATTCGTTCCGCCCAGTTGGGGATGGGACCTGTGCCCTCACCCGAGGGTGGGAATACATGGTCATAATCGGGCAGGTACAGCATCACACCCTGCCCCATCTGCTTCTGATGGGTCATGCAGGCGGTCTGCTCCGCTTTAAGACGCGCCTGCGCAAACACGGGAAACAAGATTGCCGCTAACAGGGCGATAATCGCGATGACTACCAGCAGCTCTATCAGAGTAAATCCGTAGCGCCTCATGGTCTCCCTCCCTACGGGCACCCCGTGCGCTCGCCAAGGTGAACCGCCCATTTGAGCTTAACGGGGTTGCAATCGAACAGGGTCTCATCACTCGCCTGCAGGATAGGCGTTCCATTCGATTGGCGAGCGTAAAGCTGGTCGCCTTTGAACCACTTCGCATGTCCGTCCGCGAAAGCGACCACGACGCCCTCGGAATGGCGGGTGGCGTAGCCGCTCGGCTTATTCATCGGAAGAACGCGCGTGCGGTTTTCAAAGCCGAAAGGAGTCACCATGTAGCCGCCAAACGGGTCGGGGGAAGGCGTCAGCGGCACGCTATCCAGCACCAGGATTGCCGCGGCGGGGCGCGTGACCTTGCTGAGCGATACAATGTAGTCCATCGATGGCTGGTAGGGGAAGCCCCAGAACCAGTTCAGTCCATAGGAAAGGCGCGCGCGTTGCGCCCATGTCTCCCCGTACTCGCTTTCCGGCGCGCCTGGGCAGCGAAAAATGTCCTTGTTGCGTACATAGGGTGCAATCATCGCCGTCCACAAGCGCGCGTCCTCTGGCGTGGGACGAAACACCCACCCGACCGTCGGCATCATCTGGTTGTAGTCGTTGGCATACATCAGGCATGCTTTGGCAATCTGACCGAGGTTGGACATACAAGCCCCCTGACGCGCCTTCGCCCGTGCCTGCGCCAGCACAGGAAACAGGATGGCTGCCAGCACCGCGATAATCGCAATCACCACCAGCAGCTCTATGAGGGTGAAGCCGTCTCGCTTCTTCATAGAAAACCCTCCTGTCCTTAATATACCCCAGCAATTTTTTTTAGAGCGCGAAAGGGCAGCCATGTTTCTGCATTTCACACTGAACCCCACCAGCGGGTACACTAAAATCCACCGGACGATGAAAACCGAGCTGATTGACCTGAACTTCATGGGCTATCCGCTGGCAATTGCGTCGTATCTGTTGACCGATGGGCACGAGTGCGCCCTGATTGAAGTGGGTCCCACCACCACGCTCCCCACGCTCTGGAGCGCACTTCAGACACACGGGATTGCACCCGAACAGGTACGCCACCTGCTGGTAACTCATATTCACCTGGATCATGCAGGCGCACTCGGCGTGCTGATGGAACGGCTGCCTCACGCGACCTGCTATGTGCATCCCGTCGGGGCGCCGCACCTGATAGACCCCTCGCGCCTGATTGCGAGCGCCTCGCGCCTGTATGGCGATATGATGGACACGCTCTGGGGCGAAGTGCGCCCCGTGCCTGCCGAGCGCGTGCGCGTGGTGCAGGATGGCGAGCGACTCACAATCGCAGGACGCACCCTGCTGGCAATTGACACCCCCGGACATGCACGCCATCACCACGCCTATCTGGATGAGCATGACGGCACGCTTTTTGCAGGCGATATTGCAGGCGTGCGCATGCCCAATACGACCTATGTGCGCCCGCCCACACCACCCCCCGAGCTGGATGTGGAGGCATGGCAAGTCAGCTTGGCGAAACTGCGCGCCCTGCCCATCCAACGACTCGCGCTCACCCACTTCGGCTTCTTTGACGATGTGGCGCGCCATCTCGACGAGCTGGAGGCACGCCTGCTGGACTGGGCGCAGTTCACACGCCAGCAAATCGAGCAGGGAATCAGCGATTCAGAGCTAATCGAGGCTTTACGCCAGTACGGCAATCGTGAGATGGCGGAGCGCGGGGTAGACCCCTCCAGCTATGACCTGGGCGCGGGCTACGAGCTGATTGCGCTCGGCTATGCTCGATACTGGCGCAAAAAACTGGCACAGGGTACACCATGAGAGCCGAAAGAGTGCGCTTCGAGCGGGTGGTCAAGCGGTTCGGACAAGTGATCGCGGTCAATCGGCTGACCCTGCACATTCAGCCGGGCGAGTTTATGGTGCTGGTGGGTCCCTCGGGGTGCGGGAAGACGACGGCGCTCCGCCTGCTCGCAGGGCTGGAAGAGGTTACCGAAGGCGATATCTACATCGGCGAGCGGCGCGTGAACGATGTCTCCCCCCGCGACCGCGATATTGCGATGGTATTCCAGAACTACGCGCTGTATCCGCACATGCGTGTGTACGACAATATCGCCTTCGGGTTGCGCCTGCGCGAGTTGAAGAGCTGGCTCTGGCAGCTGACACACTGGAGCGAGGCGCGCGCCATCCGCCAGCGCATCGACGAGCGCGTGCGCCAGGTTGCCCAGATGCTGGAGATTGAGAGCCTGCTCCACCGCCTGCCCAAAGAGCTTTCGGGTGGACAGCGCCAGCGCGTCGCACTCGCCCGCGCGATTGTGCGCCAGCCCAAAGTGTTCCTGATGGACGAACCGCTCTCCAATCTGGACGCCAAACTGCGCGACCAGACCCGCGCTGAACTCAAAAAACTGCAGGAGCGGTTGGGCGTCACCACTGTCTATGTAACCCACGACCAGAAAGAGGCGATGACGCTCGGCACACGGATTGCCGTGATGAAAGACGGCGTTCTCCAGCAGGTGGGCACGCCGCAGGAGGTCTATCATCAGCCCGCGAATGTGTTCGTGGCGACCTTCATCGGCACACCGCCGATGAATATCCTCGCTGTGCCCGTCGTCAGCGAAGGAGGACAGGCTACGGTGCGGTTAGGCGAGACACTTCTCCCATTACCGAACACCAAGCCCACCTCCCTGCCGTCCAGCGTGTTGATAGGAATCCGACCGCAGGGCATCCACGCAGGCGACGACGCCCCCCGCGACGCCATCCTCTCACCGCCCCTGACTGCAACCGTGGATGTGGTTGAGCCTCAGGGCGACCGCAACGATGTGCATCTTGTGGTGAACGGGCATCGGCTGATTGCCCAGCTCAGCGCGCGCGTGCCCGTCGCCGAGGGGCAAACCCTGCCCATCCGCCTGAATCTGGAACATCTGCACCTGTTTGACCCGCAAACGGAGCAAGCCATCCGATGAGCCGAATCGTCTATCAGACAGAGTTGCCGCTGCCGTTGCACCATCGGGGTAAGGTGCGCGATATGTACCGGTGTGGCGACGCGCTGTTGATGGTCGCCACCGACCGCCTCTCGGCGTTCGATGTGGTCTTCCCGACGCCCATTCCCGATAAGGGGCGCGTGCTGACCCAGCTCAGCGCGTTCTGGTTCCGCCAACTGGAGGCGCAGGGGATTGCACATCACATGCTCAGTGTGGAGTGGAACGCGATTGCCGATGCTCTGCGCCGCGTGGGCGTTTCGGACCCCGAAGCCTATCGCGAAACGCTAGAGGGGCGCACGATGCTGGTTCGCCCCACCCAGCCTTACCCGGTGGAGTGTGTCGTGCGGGGTTATCTGGCAGGCTCGCTGTGGAAAGAGTATTGCGCTGTCGGAGGTCCAGAGAGCCAGTCTCCCGTTTATTTACACGACATCCCCCTGCCAGGGAGGCTGGTGGAATCGGCGCCGTTGCCCGAACCGATTTTCACCCCCGCCACCAAAGCCACCGCAGGGCACGACGAGAACATCTCGCTGGAGCAGGCTGCCGCGCTTGTGGGCGAGGAGACGATTCGCACTCTGCAGGAGTTGAGCCTGAAGATTTATCGATTCGCCAGCGCGTACGCCCGCTCGCGCGGCATCCTGCTTGCCGACACCAAATTTGAGTTCGGTCAGGACGAGAACGGACAGATTCTGCTGATTGATGAGGTTCTGACCCCCGACTCTTCGCGTTTCTGGGATGCCGAGTCGTATGCTCCTGGGGGCACGCAACCCAGTTTTGACAAGCAGTTCGTGCGCGACTATGTGGAGCGTCTTGGCTGGAACAAGCAACCGCCCGCGCCCGAACTGCCCGACGAGATTGTCGAGCAGACCGCCATGCGCTATCGCGAGGCATATCGCCGTCTGGTGGGACATGCGTTCTAAACCGTGGCGGACAACGGCGCGATGGGCAAAGGTACTGGGGGCGCACGCCGTGCTGATTTTGCTCGCGGGCGTGTTCATGCTCCCGATTGCATGGATGGTCAGCACCTCGCTCAAGCCCGACGACGCTCTCTTCACCGAACACATCGTGTGGATTCCTGAGCGAATCGCCTGGGAAAACTACCAGACGGCGCTCACCACCTTTCCCTTCTGGCTCTATTTGCGCAATACGCTCGTGATTGCCATTCTGACGATGGTGGGCACGGTGCTAAGCTGTTTGCCGCCTGCCTATGCGTTCGCGCGGATGCGCTGGCGCGGGCGGCGCTTCTGGTTCTGGGTCATGCTTAGTACCCTGATGCTCCCGCCGCAGGTAACAATTTTGCCCGTGTTTCTGCTGTTCCGCTGGCTGGGCTGGGTGGATACTTTCCTGCCCCTGATTGTGCCTGCCTTTCTGGGGAACGCCTTCTTTATCTTCATGCTCCGCCAGTTTTTCATCACGCTGCCGCAGGAGGTGGTGGATGCCGCGCGGATGGACGGCTGCAGCGACTGGCTGATTCTGTGGCGCATTGTTGCCCCCATGTCCAAACCCGCGATTGCCACCGTCGCACTCTTTGCGTTTGTGTGGTCGTGGACAGACTTTATGGGACCGCTGATCTATCTCAACGATGCCAATAAGTTCACGCTCGCGGTGGGACTGCAGTATTTTCTGGGGCGGCACGGCGAGCAGTGGAATCTGCTGATGGCGGCGGCGGTGGTGGTTACCGCGCCGCTGGTGGTGGTCTTCCTGCTGGCTCAGCGGGCGTTTGTGCAGGGGATTACGCTCACAGGCTTGAAGGGCTAAGGCTCGCCCACAATCGGGAACAGCTCGCCCCGCAGTGGCTGACCGACTTCGAACCCCTGCCCGTCCGTCACGACATGTCCTGCGCCCGTGTAGCAGATGCCATCGGGCATGTAGAAAATCGCGAAAGCGACGCGCGGGCGGTTGGAGCGGTTCGCGTTCGCGCCGTGCAGGGTTAGCCCGTGATGCACCGAACAATCGCCCGCTTTCAGGGGGAGCCACACGGGCGTGCGCATCGATTCGGGCAGGTACTGAAACACATCCGCCAGCTCGCGAAAATCGTGCGCGGGCAACACCCCCAGCGTGTGGCTTTTGGGAATCACGCCCAGGCAACCGCTCTGCTCGTCCACATCGTACAGCGGAATCCAGATACCCAGCTGATTGCTGACGGTGTGGGGCCAGTAGGGGATGTCCTGATGCCACGCGGTGGGTTTGCTATCACCAAGCATTTTGGCGAGCAGGTGGTCGTGCCAGATGCGCATCGTGGTGCCTGCAAGTTGCGCGGCAATCTTGCCCAGTCGGGGGTGCAAGGCGAACTTGCGCATGCGCGCGTCAATCCGCCACAGGTTCACCTTCTGCACGAAGATTTTCTCGTATTCGGGGTCGTTCTGGGAGATTTCGATTCGCGGGTCTAAGCGCTGGCTCAGCAACGCCTCTGCCGCCTCACGCAACTCCGCCATCTCCTCTTCGGTAAACACGCCTCTCAGGGTCAGATACCCATTCTCACGAAAGAACTGAATCTGCTCTTACGTCAATGGATAGGTTTCCATCGGCTTACCTCGCCATAAGTTTACCCATGCAACCCCGCAAAACGACGGATTTTCTATACGGAGACAATTGGGCTATAATACAAAGGGGTCGCTGGACGCCCTTTTTGAAAGGAGGCGCGACGATCCTGCTCGGATTCGGATGGGAAGGTACGGCTCCAGTTGTGGAATAACCGAAACGGAGGCACCCCTATGCGGGCAGCGGAGCGTTCGAGGAAGGTCGTCAACCGTTTTTATCGGCTTTGGAAGCATCGTGGCGTTCGCTGGGCAGGACTTCTCGCTTGCTGGTTGCTAAGCGCGCTTGCGGGAACGGCAGGCGAGCGGGGAGTTCACCTGCTCACGCTCCAGCAGTATGTGGTGCAGTTGAACGAGTTGCGCGTGTCGCTGGGACTGCCGCCGTTGAAGTTGAATCTGGAGCTGTGCGAGGCAGCGCAGACACAGGCGAACGAGATTCTGATCATGCAGGCGTGTTCTCATGTGGATCGGGAGGGGCGCCGCGCCGATGCCCGCGCCCTGCAGGCAGGCTACCGCTTTATGATGCTGGCGGAAAATCTGGCAGCAGGTCAGCCCAGCTGGGAACGCGCAATCGAGGGCTGGCTCAGCAGCCCACCGCACCGCATGGCGATGCTCGCCCCCGATTACCGCGAGGTCGGCGTTGGGAGCGCATGGACAAATACAGGGCGCTACACCACCGCATGGGCGCAGGTGCTGGGCACGCGCCGAGGCGTCTACCCTCTGATTATCAATCTGGACGCCCCATGGACCGAGACTCCCCAGGTGCGGCTCTATGTGCATGGGGCATCTCGTGCCAGCGCGATGCGACTCAGCAACGACGGTGTGAACTGGACGGAGTGGCGCGCCCCGCAGGAATGGGTGGACTGGGAACTGCCCGACGAGCCAGGGGAACACACCGTGTATGTGCAACTGGTTATCTGGGGGCGTGTCTACGAATCGTCAGACACCATTCTCTTGCGGTAGCGCGAGCAGTTCCCGGGCGACGGCAACCGCCACCACACAGCGTGCCCCCGCCGCTTTGAGGACGGTGGCGCAGGCGTTGAAAGTGCTGCCCGTAGTGAACACATCGTCCAACAGCAGCACGAACTTTCCGCAAATGCGTTCCGGCGCCGCCACTTCAAAGGCGTCCGCGATGTTGCGCCATCGCGCTTCGGCGTCCAGCCCCACCTGCGAGCGCCGATAGAAGCGTCGGCGTACCGCTCTCGTCTCCAACGGAATCGCCAGCGCGTCTGCCACTACGCGAGCAATCTCCTCTGCCTGATTGAAGCCGCGCAGGGCGCGGCGGCGCGGATGAATCGGCATCGGCACAATACAGTCTGCCTGCTTTAACAGCACCTCCCGCGAGGGGTGCGAGAGCGCTTCCACAACCAGCGCGCCCAGCACGGGTACGCCGCGAAGCCACCGCCGAAACTTCAGGCGGGTAATGGCATGGCGCAGGGGCGGCTCGTAGGCACAGGCGCAGACCGCCTCGTCAAACGCATACGGCTGCCCACGGCAGTAAGGACACTCCGCTGCCTCCTGAGGCGCGCCACAACGGCGACACGCAGGCGGCTTAATCTTCGGCAGCAGCCACCCACACAGCTCACAAAGCGCCTGCCGGCTGAAACGCCCGCAGCCCACACAACGGCGCGGATAACACCAATCCAGCAGCGCCTCAGCGAATGATGGCATCCACCACCACATCGCGGATGCCCGGCTTCTGGCGCAGGATGCGACGGATAATCTCCAGCTCCTGCTTCACATCCACATTGTGCCCGCGAATGCCCCGCACTGTGCCACGAATGTAGACCACCCCGTGAATCACATGCACATCCATCAGCGAGGTATCCAAGTGGCGCTTGTTAATCTCGCGAAGCACCATGCGGCGCATCTCCACATCTTCTAAGGGCATCGTCTCTTGCCTCCTGAGATAGTTTACGCCAGAATGCACCCGATTCCTGCCGTTCTCATCGAATCAGGTACAATAGCTTGTAGAGGTGATACGCATTGGGATGGTTTGCACCCGACTTTAAGGCGTTTATCCAGGAGAAACTGCGCGACCTTCAGATGGAATCGCGCGCCGAGGGCGTGCGCCTTGGCGAACTGCGCAAAATCAACAAAGACTTCGCCAACGCCTATCGCTTCAAGCGCATGACGGTTTACTACAAAGAGCCGCTCAAACTACGCCTTGAATCGGAGGTGCAGGGAACGCGCATCACTTACATTCTGAACGGGGGTATAAAGTTTGTGTCGGGCGGGGGTCAGCGCGTGCGGGAAGATGTCTCCAACTCGCCTGGCAAACGCCAGACGCCGCTGGATTTTGGTTTTATCACGCCCGCCGTTGCCCGCCAGCTGGACGCCGTGTTCCAAAAAGAGGAGCGCGAGGGGAGCATCACGCTCTATGTGTTCCAGCTGCAGTGGAACTACGGCGACGACGACGCCAAACACATCGTATGGCTGGACCCCGAAAAACGCTATACTGTACGCCGTGTCTGGTACAGCCGCACGGGCAAGTATCGCGCTCGTTTCGAGTATAAAGACCCCGTACAAGCGGCGCCCGGCGTCTGGATTCCCAGCAAAGTGGAAGTGTATAATGCCGACCAGCGGTTCGGCGGACGAACGGTCAACACCAACATTCGGGTCAATGAAGGACTTTCCGATGACCTCTTCCGTATCTGAGCCGTTTGAGGCGGTCGCGCCCTACTACGACCTCCTGATGGAGGAAATCCCCTACATCTGGTGGTGGCACTATGTGGAAACCCTGCTGGACTATTACGAGCGCACTGCCGAGACGGTGCTGGACCTCTGCTGTGGCACGGGCAACCTCACGGAGCTAATCGCCCTTAACGGCTACAAGGTGATGGGCGTGGATCGCTCGGCGGCGATGATTGCACAGGCACGCCAGAAAACGCTCCAGCACGGCTCCAATATCCCCTACTTCGTTCAGGACGCCAGCGAGCTGGAGCTGCCCTATACCTTCGACCTCGTGGTGAGCCTGTTCGATAGCCTCAACAACATCACCGACCCTGCGCGCTTCGCCGAATGTATGCGGCGGGTCTATCGCCATCTGAATCCTCAGGGCGTGTTCATTTTTGACCTGAACACCGAATATGCCTTCACACAAAAACTGTTTAACCAGTCGGGCAAGCGGCGCAACCTGCGCTACCGCTGGCGCAGTGAGTACGACCGCGAAACCCGCCTCTGCACGGTCTCCATGGACTTCTGGGTGCTGGAGGGCGATACCGAGCGCCACTTCAGGGAGATTCACACCCAGCGCGCCTACACCGAGCGTGAGGTACGCACGATGATGGAGCAGGCTGGCTTTGCAGAGGTGGAAGTGCTGGACGCCTATACGCTCCATCCACCAGAGCGGCGCTCAGACCGTGTGTTCTATGTGGGGTTGAAGTAGACGCATGCGACTGTTGCTGGTGGGCTACTACGGGTATCGCAACTGGGGCGATGAGGGATGCCTCGCCAGCCTCCTCCAGTGGCTACCCCCCAAGGCATGTATCGTGCTGTCGGGAGACCCTGCCTTCACGGAGCGCACTTACGGTGTTCAAGCAATGCCGCGTATGGCATTCCGTGCGGTGCGTTGGGCGGTTCGGGAGGCGGATGCGCTCGTGTTCGGGGGCGGAAGCCTGCTTCAGGATGTTACCAGCCTGCGCTCGCTGGTCTACTACCTTATGCTGATTCGCTGGGGTGTGCGCGTGGGCAAACCCGTGTGGCTGGCGGCACAGGGGATGGGTCCCTTTCGGCGTGCGGTGAGCCGCTGGCTGGTGCGGCGTGTATTGAATCAGCTGGAATGGATTAGCCTGCGCGATGCCGACTCGGCGGAGCGTCTTCGAGCGCTGGGCGTGCGGGTTCCTCTGCGCGTGGACGCCGACCTCACATGGGCGTTAGCGCCTCAATCCCCCCCTTCGCCTTTGCCTGAAAGCAGGTGGGTAGGTTTGGCGCCGCGTGCGTGGGGCAACTGGCAGGTTGCGGAGTCTTTTGTTGCGCTGGCGCGCGCCCTCAAAGCATCGGGGTATCAGCCGATGCTTGTGCCGATGCAAGAGTCGCAGGACCGACCTCTGTGCGAGCAGATTGCTCACAGGGCAGAAACGCCTGTGCTTCCGCCTCCGCGCCATCCTGCCGAGCTGATGGGCACGATGGCGCACCTGCACGCGATGGTGGCGATGCGCCTGCACGGCGCTATCTTCGCGCTGGCGCAGGCAACCCCGACCCTCTGTATCGCCTACGACCCCAAAGTGGAGGCGCTGGCGCGTCAAGCGGGGACACCCCTTGTGAACCCCCCGTCAATCACGGGGGAGGCGCTTGTGGAGGCGTGGCATGCGTTCGAATCCCAAATCCCCGCGCTCCAGCAGACCCTGCCCGACATCCTGCGCCCCCTGAAAGAACGCGCGACCGCCCTGTTGGAACATCTTGCGCAACAGGCAGGTCTGATGTATAATATACGATAGCAATCCTGCGCAGAGGAGGCCGATGATGAGATTCCTTTGGGCTTTGTGCATGGCAACAGCGCTGCTGGTCTCCGCATTCGCTCAGACCCGGTGGGTTCCGCTGGGGGGCTGGCAGCTGATCGAGCGGCGGGACGATGTGCAGATTATCAAAGTGTTTCGGCAGGGCGACTTAATTCCCACTTTCAAACCGCGCTGGGCGCCCAGCGATCCGACAGGCGATTTCTTCCCCGCCGATGTAACGCTCTACAGCCGGTTTGCAACCTCGGGTCAATACTACGCCTACGCGAGCGATTTTATCGTGCTGGACGACATCAACATCAATCCCCAGCGCGACCCTTCAGGTGTGGGCGAATTTCGCGTCAGTCGGGTGGAGATTATGGTCTACTTCCCCGCTGCAGGGGTCTACATGATTCAGGGCTACTGGGTGGAATCGGATGGCGGCTTGCCGCCCTATCCGACCGATGCGCCGCCCCATACCTTTCTGCGAAGCAACGAGGGACCACACTATCTGTTTGTGCCTCAAGCGGGAGTCTGGCGTCTGGCTACCAACACAGACCCGTATAACGAGGTCTTTACCGTTCAGACCAGTGTTACGGATGAAGCGAACACTTGCCCCCAGCGCTACAACTTCTATCTGGGCTTGCTGATGGACAACGGCGCTGCGTGGGTGTGCGGACCTCTGCCTGGCACGGACTGCAATATGGACTACTTCATTCAGTATGAACCGGGCGGCGCTGACGGCGACTACGCAGGCTACACACTGGAGGGGGGCGTGCCCGCTATCTTTGGCGTGAAGGTGATTGGCGCGCCGACCACGCCCGTTACCTTGATCGGAGGTACTATCACGATTGAGGGCTACACGGGCAGCTACAGCGGGCGCACCGCCATCCTCAAAGTCAAGCGCGGGACGCAAATCGATACCTACACCACCACCCTCTACCCGAACGGAACCTATGCCGTCTCCGTTGCCGGGCAGGGACCTGCAGAGGTGCTGGTGGAGCTGCCGCCAGGTTTGAAGAAGAAGCAGAGCGTGAACCTCACAGGCACTTCCCTGACGCTGAACTTTACCCTGGCCAACGGCGATGTGAACGGCGACAATGTGGTGGACGACGCCGACCTGCTACAGGTGTTGTTCAACTTCGGCGCCACGGGTTCCAACGCGGCTGACCTCACAGGGGATAGTGTCGTGGATGACGCTGACCTGCTCATCGTGTTGTTCAATTTTGGCGCGCAGGGCGACGAGCTGTAAGCGCCCTGAACCCATCGTCGTCTGGCTATAACCTCCTGGGTACCCCCGCCTTTTGAGGGCGGGGGTATACTTTACGCTATGGAACTTGGTATGATTGGGTTGGGTCGCATGGGCGGCAACATGGCGCGTCGCCTGGTGCAGCGTGGGCATCGAGTTGTGGGCTATTCGCGAACACGCGCTACGGTAGACGAATATGTTCCCTACGGCATTACGCCTGCCTACACCCCTGAAGAGGTTGTCGCGACGCTGAAACCGCCCCGAATTTTGTGGTTCATGTACCCTGCGGGCGAGCCGACCGAGCAAGCGATCTTCCAGTTCGCGGAGCTGCTCAGCGCGGGCGATCTGGTAGTGAACGGCGCGAACAGTTATTATCGCGATTCGATGCGCTACGCGGCGCGCTTGCAGGAGCGCGGCATCCTGTTTGCGGATGTTGGGGTTTCAGGGGGTGTGTGGGGGCTGGAGAACGGCTACGGGCTGATGGTGGGCGGCGCGCCCGAAGCCGTCGCACGCATCGAGCCGCTGTTGCGCGACCTTGCGCCCGCGCCTGACAAAGGCTGGGTGCATGTGGGTCCTGTCGGCGCAGGACACTATGCCAAGATGATTCACAACGGCATCGAGTACGGCATCATGCAAGCCTATGCTGAAGGGTTCGAACTGCTCCGGCGCAAAACCGAATTTGAGATAGACCTCGCGAAAGTCGCCGAAGCGTGGCGCTACGGCACGGTGATTCGGAGCTGGCTGCTGGACCTAATCGCGGGCTTTCTGCAAGAAGACGCGCAGATGACCGATGTGGCGCCCTATGTCGCCGATTCGGGCGAGGGACGCTGGACGGCGCAGGAAGCAATTGAGCTGGGTTGCCCCGCGCCCGTGATTACCCACGCGCTCCACGAACGCTTCCGCAGTCAGGATAGGGAGGGGTTCCAGTACCGATTTCTGGCGCAGCTGCGCAAAGCGTTCGGTGGGCACGCGGTCAAAAAAGCCTCGGAGTGATACCCTATGCGAGCGCCGAAACGGCTTCTTGCGGTGCTGGGCGCATGCCTGAGTCTCAGCCTGCTGGGCGCGCTCTCGCAACCGCGCACTCCCGAAAAGATTGAGAAACGAATCGCCCCGAATGTCGTGCTGTTTCAGGAGATCTGGCAGCAGCCGCCGCTGGCAGTGCAGGGTTTGCGGATTACGCCTTCCCGCTATGTGCGCTTTCAGGCGGCGCTGGGCGACGATGTGGTGATGAGCAACTCGCCCCTGCGCGGGCGCGAGCTGACCAGTCGCGCGGCGTGGCGCCATCGCGCGCTGGCGGCGATCAATGCCGACTTTTTCCCCTACACGGGCGACCCACTGGGGCTGTGCATCGTGGGGGGCGAGCTGGTCAGCGAGCCGTTTCCGAACCGCCCCGCCGTCGGCTGGACGCCCACAGGACAGATTGTGATGGGCGCGCCCGTGCTGGACGCCGACATCACCCTGCCCGACGGTACGAAACTGCCTCTGCTTGGGGTGAACCGCCCCGCGAAAGCCGCCGACGATGTGGTGCTGAACACCGCCTTTTTCGGGGAGAGCGCACAGGCAGAGACACAGAGCGTTGCCGTGGTGCTGGACGCGCTCACACGCCCATTACGCGTTGGCTCCCAGACGACTGCTGTTGTGCGCGAGGTGCGCAACGCAAATAGCGCGCCCATCCCCTTTTCGGGCGGGGTGCTGTTCGCAACGGGAGCGCACGCCGCGGCGCTGAGCGCGCTCCAGCCCGGCGACCGCATCCAGATTCGGATTGACCTCAAAGGCGACGGCGCGGAGCGATGGCGCGAGGTACAGGAGGCGGTAGCGGGCGGTCCGTGGCTGGTGCGCAACGGGCAGGCTGTGTCGGTAGACGAGATGGCGCAGGCGGGGTTCAACCGCGCGAACTTCATCGAGCGGCGCCATCCCCGCACGGCAGTCGGGCGCACCGCAAAAGGCGAAGTCCTCTGGCTTACAGTGGATGGTCGTCAGCCCCACAGTCAGGGCGCCACGCTCCACGAACTGGCGGCGCTGATGAAACGCTACGGCGCGGTAGAAGCCATTAATCTGGATGGGGGCGGCTCCACCACGCTGGTCGTGCGGAATTTGATTGTCAACAGCCCCTCGGATGGCGCAGAACGCCCCGTATCCAACGCATGGCTAGTGTTTGACGAGGGTTTGCGCCCCACAACCCCGCGCCACTCCTACACACTGGAGCCGCCTGCGGTCAGCCTCAAAGTCGGCGAGCAGGTGCGGTTTCGGGTCTACAGGGGCAAGGAGCCGATTTCCACATGGGAGGTGGTGTGGGGCACACCGAACGCGCTGGGGTTTGTGGATCAGTGGGGGCGCTTCATCGCCTTGCGTGCCGGTCAGGGCGTGGTGAGCGCGTATGTGGACGGTCAGTGGCTGCACGCTTTCGTGACAGTTCAGGGCGAGCCTGCGCCGCCGCCCGTCGAATCGGGGAACGGAAAATAAAAATGGAGGCGCGGGTGGGAATCGAACCCACGAATAGGGGCTTTGCAGGCCCCCCCCTTGGCCACTTGGGTACCGCGCCTCTGGGGACAGCTCAATTATACACCATCCCCACCTGAAAAATCAAGGGGGCGCGTTTTGATTCCCACCTGCCTCTAAAGATATTGCCCCCCATGGTAGGGGCGCCCCTACCTGTATTTCAATCCACGCCTGCCAGTGGTTTCAATCCACACCCGCCCTTGGGGGCGGGTGCAACGAGCGGTATCGCGAGCTCTTTGGGCGTCTCGCCCCGTTTCAATCCACACCCGCCCTTGGGGGCGGGTGCAACCATCAGTCAGGCTAGGGACCTGCTTGCCTCGACCGAAGTTTCAATCCACACCCGCCCTTGGGGGCGGGTGCAACCACCTCGCTCGCCGTATCGCCCGCGTCCTGTGAGACATAGTTTCAATCCACACCCGCCCTTGGGGGCGGGTGCAACGCCGCCCTGTCAGCCCGATTGTGCACGCGCGTGGTTTCAATCCACACCCGCCCTTGGGGGCGGGTGCAACGTCGACGGGCAAATTGTCGCCCGTCTGTCCCCAGCAGTTTCAATCCACACCCGCCCTTGGGGGCGGGTGCAACAAGCCGAGACCATCAACACGATGGAGCGGCTGACAGTTTCAATCCACACCCGCCCTTGGGGGCGGGTGCAACGTAATACCGCTCGGGCTGCAAGGTATCCACATTGCACTTATGGTGCGAGAGCCGAATCGTCAGGCGATTGGCTCCGCGCGCGAGGATCTGCTGCATCCAGACACTACGCGCGAGGTTGGCCACGAAGACGCTGCCATAGGGCGAGACCCGCTCCTCGTGCTCGTTGCTGCGATCCGCCTTCGAGATGTGCGCAATCATGAGTACGGGGTGCTGGAGCGATCGGAGGGCCCTGATCAGGGCGACTGCAGCCTCCGATTTCTCCGCGCCGGCCTCCAGCGCAGGCGCGTAGCTGTCCAGGATGACGAGCTTCGGGTCGATGTCGAACACAATACGCTCTATGTCGCGCCGTATCACCATGTAGGGTCGGTCGAGCCGCACATAACGGATCGGCATCAGCAGATCTGGGTCAAGAGAGCTCCCCGCAATCAGCCTGTCCAGTCGGAGCCCGAAATCGTTGGCATCCGACTCGTAATCGAGGTAGACCACCGCGCCCGAGTCTGTGGTCTGCAGATCAGCATACTGCCCTGCTGCGACAGCGAGCGCGAGGGCAAGCGCAACATAGCCCTTGCCGCTGCCGCCATCCCCAGCCAGCACCGTGACCCCCTGCTGGGGGATGATGGGCGGGATCAGATAGGGGATCGGCTGGGCGACATGCGGCTGATAATCCCAGATCTCGCAGCGTGCGCTATGGTCGGCCACGATATATTCGCACAGGGCCTCCAGCGCGGCCTCGATGGGATAGCGTCTATCCCCACCGCGCTTACGGTAGACCTGGGCGATCTCGGCGCGGCGGCTCGCACTATGGAGATTGATACGCCCCCAATAGATGCGCCCTATCACCGAGTACAGGCGGAGATCCGCCTCGAGCTCGAGCTGGCGGTTATAGCGGAGGCTCGTTACCTCGGCATGCACGAGCCCGAGCTGCGCCCGATAGCCATCGCGCAGTGCCTCCACCCGCACATCCAGATCTTCGTGGATAATTATCATTTTCGGCCTCCGGCAAGCACAAGGGCCCAATACTCGGCGACCTGCCAGCATGGCTCGAGCTCCGCCAGCATGGGCAGGTCGCGCACATAGACGTAGAGGATAGGGTGCGAGGTCAGCTCCGATCGCACGACCTCGATCGAGTAGTGCTGGTACCGCTGGGTCAGCTGCGCATGCAGCTGGATCCATGCCAGCGCGTGCTGGCGCACCCTATCCTGCATCGGCGCACTGGCTATCCGTGTGCCGATCCGCTGCAGCATCTGCAGGTATGCCTCGGCCTCGCCCCCAATCAGGGGATAGCACAGCAGCGCCGCGATCAGGTGCTCGAGTGCGGTGGGCTCCTTGCGCATGATCCTCCCTCCGTTAGGGATCCCTCAGGGACGCATTGTATGCGAGGCTCACATCGGTGAGCATCGCTACCGTGATATAGAGCAGTAGGATCAGTACGAGAATCACCACGTGGTAGAGGATCTCGCGAGCCTCGTCATAATCATCATAGGGGTCCTGTGGCATGGTG
>CAZQPV010000024.1:0-20674 GCA_964595265.1 uncultured Fimbriimonadales bacterium | reverse complement strand
GTAAGGTCGATCCATTCCATTGTTGCTCTCCTCCTCTCGCCCTTTCGGGTTCGCCCATAGGACAGCTGATCCCTTTCCACGAGGGGTTAGCGAGAACCAGCCTCTCTTTACCTCCTTTGCAAACGCAGGACGTGCAGCCGCCGACGGTCGGGCGGCAGGTCATGATAGAACGTCTCGCCCACACTCACAAAGCGGAAGTCGGGCAGGAAGACCTCGAAAAACTCTTCCAGATTCAGCCGGTAGGGGCCGCCTTCGGGAGGCTGGGGCTGGTCGTGATGGAACTCGCGCATGAACAGGATGCCCCCCGGCTTGAGCACTCTGGCGACCGAACGCGCGTACATGGGGCGGATTTCGGGGGCGAAGGAGTGGAAACATCCCGAATCGCAAATCAGGTCGATGCTGGAGTCGCGGAAGGGCAGAAACCGGGCGTCGGCCTGAATCAGGGGGATGTCCAATCCCGCCTGTGCGAAGCGTTGATGGGCGAAGCGCAGAGGTTCGATGGCGATGTCCACTCCCATCACGCGGTAACCCTGCTGGGCAAGATACATCAGGTCAGTGCCCGTGCCGCAGCCGAGGTCTATGGTCAAGCCTTTCGGCAGCAGACCGCGTTTCACCGCTTCTATGAGCGTTTCTGCAGGCTCTTCGCGGTGCCATGGCATCTGCGCCGGTGAGGATTCGCGGTAACGTTGTTGCCAGCGTTCGGTGTGCTCGTCTCTCATCGCACGATCAGCACCGGCTTATCGTGTACGGCATGAAGCACTTTGTGCGAGACGCTGCCCAGCAGCAGCGCCGAGGCATCCGTCAACCCGCGCGAACCCATTACAATCAGGTCTGCTCCCACTTCGTTCGCCACCTTGACAATGGTCTCGGCGGTGTGTCCATATTCAATGCGCGTGTCGTACTCCACCCCGGCTTCTTCGAACAGAGGTGTGGTCACGGTAAGCACCCCTTCCGCTGCCTGCTCCATTAGCCGGGTGACCACCGCAACGTCGGTTGCGCCGCCGGGCAGTACCGTGGAGCCTGCCAGCGCTGCCGGAATGTGCACCACGTGCAGCACGGTTACCTTCGCACCATACGTTTTCGCCAGTTCGGCCGCCCAGCGGGTGGCTCTCAGCGCGGTCTCGGAGCCGTCGGTAGCTAAGAGAATGTGTTTTATCATGGGTGATGTCCCTCCCGTTTATGATATACGCTCCAGATGCAGGGCGATGTCTTCGGCAAACAGCGGCGTGCGCAGGGTCAGGTAGCCCCCCATATGCTCGCAGGCCTCGTCGCGTACCGTGTGGCAGTTTGCCGGCGACAGCCAGCGTGCCCGGTCGGTTCCGGCGGGAATGCCAAGCAGGACTGTGGTCTGTGGATCGCCCTGCGCGATGTGCAGAAGGTAACGACTGCCCGGCTTGCCCATCGCCCGGATGCGCACATCGCCTGTATACCATGCCACTTGCCTTACTTCGCCTTTCCTCTGCCCTTGCGACTGGAAATCGCAGGCAACGCATGGCGCAACCTGCTGAAGCAGGTTCCAGCCTCCCCAGGAGGCTTTGTCATGGCAACTTCCAGTTGCAGGGTTGCATTTTATCCTGCCCGTGCGATATGTCCAAGCATGAGTTTGGTACATCCGCATACGATTCCTTTTTGCTGAAGTAGGAAACCTTGTATCCAGATTGAAGAAGATAGGTTTCCATCCATGCCAATTCCCTGGCTGGAGGCGAGTGGGTAGGAGGTGCCGGAGAATCGCGAAAAATCTCTGGAGATACCTATAGACTCCGCAAAAACTGTGGTATAATACTGGTTGGCGGAACGCGGGGGTGCGAAAACCTCCGCGAGGGGAAAAAATTTCCCGAAAAAATCCGCGAAAACCGTTGACAAATCGCGCGGACGTGGTGTATATTATTATGCGCGATTGAGAGAACGGTAGCTCCTTGAAAACTAGGCAGAGGGTAAGAGCCTTGAGGTCGGAAGCCAGGCGAAGACTTTACGCCATCGCAAAACCCTGCCCATTTGGGCAGTGGGATAGATTTACGATGGAGAGTTTGATCCTGGCTCAGGGCGAACGCTAGCGGCGTGCCTGCGACATGCAAGTCGTGCGAGGGAAGGGGCTTCGGCTCCGACCCTAGCGGCGAACGGTCGAGTAACACGTAAGCAACCTGCCCCGAAGACCGGGATAACAGCTCGAAAGGGCTGCTAATACCGGATGTGCCCATGGAGAGGCATCTCTCCGTGAGTAAAACCCGCAAGGGGCTTCGGGAGGGGCTTGCGGCCCATCAGCTAGTTGGTAGGGTAACGGCCTACCAAGGCGGCGACGGGTAGCTGGTCTGAGAGGATGTCCAGCCGGACTGGGACTGAGACACGGCCCAGACTCCTACGGGAGGCAGCAGTCGGGAGTCTTGCACAATGGGGGAAACCCTGATGCAGCGACGCCGCGTGCGGGATGAAGTCCTTCGGGACGTAAACCGCTTTTGTCCGGGAAGAAGACAGTGACGGTACCGGACGAATAAGCCCCGGCTAACTACGTGCCAGCAGCCGCGGTAAAACGTAGGGGGCGAGCGTTGCCCGGATTTACTGGGCGTAAAGCGCGCGTAGGCGGCTGCGTAAGTGGGGAGTTAAAGCCCTCGGCTCAACCGAGGAAATGCTCCTCAAACTGCGCGGCTTGAGTGTAGGAGAGGGGAGTGGAATTCCCGGTGTAGCGGTGAAATGCGTTGATATCGGGAGGAACACCAGTGGCGAAAGCGGCTCCCTGGCCTACTACTGACGCTGAGGCGCGAAAGCGTGGGGAGCGAACGGGATTAGATACCCCGGTAGTCCACGCCGTAAACGATGAGCGCTAGGTGTTGGTGGTCTCGACCCCACCAGTGCCGTAGCTAACGCATTAAGCGCTCCGCCTGGGGAGTACGGCCGCAAGGTTGAAACTCAAAGGAATTGACGGGGGCCCGCACAAGCGGTGGAGCATGTGGATTAATTCGATACTAACCGAAGAACCTTACCTGGGCTTGACATGCACGGGAAAGCCCCTGGAAACAGGGGCCCTCCACGGGGAAACTCGTGGACTCGTGCACACCGGTTGCATGGCTGTCGTCAGCTCGTGCCGTGAGGTGTTGGGTTAAGTCCCGCAACGAGCGCAACCCGCGCCCCATGTTGCCATCGGGTCATGCCGGGCACTCTTGGGGGACTGCCCGGGTAACCGGGAGGAAGGAGCGGATGACGTCAAGTCGGCATGGCGCTTACGCCTGGGGCCTCACACATGCTACAATGGGCGCAACAAAGGGTTCCGATGCCGCGAGGCGGAGGCAATCCCAAAAATACGCCCTCAGTTCAGATCGTAGGCTGCAACTCGCCTGCGTGAAGCCGGAATCGCTAGTAACCGCAGATCAGCTATGCTGCGGTGAATACGTTCCCGGGCCTTGTACACACCGCCCGTCAAGTCACCTGAGTCGTCTGCACCTGAAGTCCGTGGCCCAACCCGCAAGGGAGGGAGCGGCCGAGGGTGCGGGGGGCAAGGGGGACTAAGTCGTAACAAGGTAGCCGTACCGGAAGGTGCGGCTGGATCACCTCCTTTCTAAGGAGACCCGCCCGCCTCTTCGGAGGCGCGGTCTCTAGGTCGAGCGTCTGGCGCTTAGGGCTCTCTCTGCCTAGTTTTGAAGGAGTTGCCTATCCGCCTGAATGAGAAACGTGAAGATACATAGCGTTCGTGGCGGCTGAAGCTCCTTGACAAAGTGTGTGGTGTCAAGGGGAGGCATCAGCCTCCCCTTTGCGTCGCGAAACGGGCCTATAGCTCAGGTGGCTAGAGCGCACCCCTGATAAGGGTGAGGTCGATGGTTCGAGTCCATCTAGGCCCACCATCGCGCGGGGGCTTAGCTCAGCTGGGAGAGCGTCTGCTTTGCACGCAGAAGGTCAGCGGTTCGAATCCGCTAGCCTCCACCAACCACACCGCAGGTTTGACAGATGACCACAAGTGTGGTATAATGCATACCTGCAGGCGGGGGACAGCGTGAACCCGCCCAAGATGTGAGCACCTTGAAAGTTGCATAGGGGTTAGGCATCAGAACCGGGCAAAGCGTCTGAGTATGCCGGTCAAGCTACAAAGGGCGCACGGTGGATGCCTTGGGGCAAAGGGCCGATGAAGGACGCGGTAAGCGGCGAAACGCCTCGGGGAGCCGCAAACAGGCTTTGATCCGAGGGTCTCCGAATGGGGTAACCCGGCCGTTGTAATAGACGGTCACCCACCGCTGAATCCATAGGCGGTGTGGAGGGCACCCGGGGAACTGAAACATCTTAGTACCCGGAGGAAAAGAAAGCAGATGCGATTCCCCTAGTAGCGGCGAGCGAACGGGGAATAGCCCAAACCGATAGGGTGTCCAAGCGGGCAGCGTTGCCCTATCGGGGTAGTGGGACCTGCCAGCGGGATGGCACCGTCCCGCAGGGAGTTACAAAATCGCCCGTTAGCAGAAGTGCCTGGAACGGCACGCCATAGAGGGTGACAGCCCCGTACGCGAAAACGGAGCGATCTCCCGGCAGGGATCCCAAGTAGCACGGAGCACGAGGAACTCTGTGCGAATCTGCGCCGACCACGGCGTAAGGCTAAATACCCTTTGCCACCGATAGCGCACTAGTACCGTGAGGGAAAGGTGAAAAGCACCCCGGGAGGGGAGTGAAATAGAACCTGAAACCGTGTGCCTACAAGCAGTCGGAGCCCTATCCAAAGGGTGACGGCGTGCCTTTTGCAGAATGAGCTGGCGAGTTACCGTACGCGGCAAGGTTAAGGCACTCAGTGCCGGAGCCGCAGGGAAACCGAGTCCGAATAGGGCGTTTAGTCGCGTGCGGTAGACCCGAAACCGCGCGATCTACCCATGGCCAGGGTGAAGCGGGGGTAAGACCTCGTGGAGGCCCGAACCGGTGTCGGTTGAAGACGGCTCGGATGAGCTGTGGGTAGTGTGGTGAAATGCCAATCGAGCGCGGAGATAGCTGGTTCTCCCCGAAATGCATTTAGGTGCAGCGTTGCGTGTTTTCTGCCGCAGGTAGAGCACTGGATGGGCTAGGGGCCTCACCAGGTTACCAAACCCAACCAAACTCCGAATGGCGGCAGATGAAGCGCAGCAGTGAGACTGCGGGGGATAAGCTTCGTAGTCGAGAGGGAAACAGCCCAGACCGTCCGCTAAGGTCCCTAAATGCGAGCTAAGTGTGAAAGGATGTGGAGCCACATAGACAACCAGGAGGTTGGCTTAGAAGCAGCCATCCTTTAAAAAGTGCGTAACAGCTTACTGGTCGACGTGGCTCTGCGCCGATAATGTAAGGGGGCTCAAGCTCGCTACCGAAGCGACGGGTTCTCCCGAATGGGAGAGCGGTAGGGGAGCGTTCTGCACGCAGTGAAGCCAGAGCGTAAGCACTGGTGGAGCGTGCAGAAGTGCGAATGCCAGCATGAGTAGCGAGAAGATGGGTGAGAATCCCATCCGCCGAAAGCCTAAGGGTTCTCAAGGAAGGCTCGTCCTCTTGAGGTCAGTCGGGCCTAAGCCGAGGGCAATTGCCGTAGGCGATGGACACACGGTTGATATTCCGTGACCAGGCAGGCGCGTTTGTACGATGGGGTGACGCCGGGGAAAGCTCCATGCGCGGGGTTGGTTGACCGCGTTCCTTAGCTGGCGGTGTGCGGTAGGCAAATCCGCCGCACGTCAGCCGCTGGCTAAGGACGAGCCGCGGCCACGGCCAAGGCGAAGTGGGGCGGACTCCGGACGAGAAAAACCTCTAAGGAGTGCCTGTCCTGCCCGTACCGCAAACCGACACAGGTAGGCGAGTAGAGGATACTCAGGCGCGCGAGAGAACTCCCGTTAAGGAACTAGGCAAAATGGCCCCGTAACTTCGGGAGAAGGGGCGCCACCGCAAGGTGGCCGCAGTGAAATGGCCCAGGCGACTGTTTACCAAAAACACAGCTCTCTGCGAAGCCGAAAGGCGACGTATAGGGGGTGACACCTGCCCAATGCCCGTAGGTTAAGGGGAGGGGTTCGGCGCAAGCCAAAGCCCCAAACTGAAGCCCGGGTGAATGGCGGCCGTAACTATAGGATGGACCCTGTAGTTGTAAAATCTGGCTGTATGCTGGGAAGTCTGGGGTATCCTGCGCTACTCACTGCAACAGGCAGATGAGTGACAATGCGTCAGGTGCAGACTATCAGCAGGAAAGGCTCCGGGATGCTGAACGTCAAGAAAATACCGCCCCACATCGGTTACTATCTGGCTGGCTTTGCCGACGGCGAAGGAAGCTTCCACGTTTCCTTCCGCGCCCGCAACGACCCAAGCCAGCCGTGGAAGGTATCGCTCTGCTTCAATGTGTCGCAAAAGGACAGAGTCATCCTGGCTCTGTTCAAAAGACATCTGCAGTGCGGTACCCTGCGAAGCCGACCCGACGGCGTGTGGTACTACGAGGTGAATAACCTCAACGCTATCCTCACGCACGTCATCCCGTTCTTTGAACGGTTCGGCTTCCTGTCGGCAAAAAAGAAGCGCGACTTCTCGAAGTTCAAACAGATTGCGAAGCTGATGGAAGAGGGGCGACACCAAACCCAAGAGGGCATCTGCGAAATCCTGCGAATACGCCGCCAGATGAACGACGGCGGCAAACGACGTTACAGCGATGCTGAAATCCTCAAGCGATTTCAGCCCGGAGAATCCTCAGAGACTATACGCCAGACCTCCGACAACGGAGGATGATATAGTCCGGACTGCCTGGCGACAGGCAGAGTGGGTAACCAATCCCACCCCCCAGTTTGGGGCGTAACAAAGCGAACGGTCCTAAGGTAGCGAAATTCCTAGTCGGGTAAGCCTGGACTTGCCCCACTGCGCTGAAAAGCGCAGTGAAAAACCGGCTCATATCGGGGAAGCCCTCTCCAGACAGGAAGGGTAATCCCGAGGGAAGTTCCCAAACAGGGAACCCCGTAACGACTGACCCGAAAGGGGAGGCGCGCCGCGAAACGGTGCGCAAAATGCCGGTTCCTCGCCCCTTGCGCCAGCAAGGAAGTGGGGCCTATGGAGGCTTGTGATGCAGGAAACAACGCATGCGCTGGACGGCTGGTATGTGACAGGACTTTGCGAAGGCGAAGCCTGCTTCTATGTGGGTTTCGCCCTGCGGAAGAAACTGAAGTTGGGTATCGAAACCCGCCCATCCTTCAGCCTGTCACTAAACCAGAAAGACCTGCGCCTTCTGCAAAGCGTCGAAGCCTATTTCGGATGTGGCGGTATCCGCTACAGCCGAAGCGACCGTACCTATAAATACGAGGTGCGGTCCGTCCGAGACCTGGTGCGGAAAATCATCCCGCATTTCGAGCGGTATCCGCTTCAGGGCGCGAAAAAGGAAGATTTCGAACGCTTTGCCGACATCTGCCGGAAGGTGCACGCCAACCTTCATCTGAACCGAGAACATCTCAAACAAATTATTGAGATGGCTTACGCGATGAACCGTTCGGGCGTGCGCAAGCATCAGAAACGAGACCTCCTAAGGGTACTCGGCGAGGAAAAGGGATAGTCTACCACCTCTGGAAACAGAGGGTATGGTGAAGTTCCGACCCGCACGAATGGTGTAACGATCTGGGCGCTGTCTCAACGGGAGGCTCGGTGAAATTGTAGCACCGGTGAAGATGCCGGTTACCCACCGCAGGACGGAAAGACCCCGTGGAGCTTTACTACACCCTGGTATTGCGTTCTGGAGTAGTCTGTAGAGCGTAGGTGGGAGCCGCAAGGCGCCAATGGAACACCACCCTGACTATTCTGGGACGCTAACCCGAGCCGTTATCCGGCGAGGAGACAGTATCAGGCGGGTAGTTTGACTGGGGCGGTCGCCTCACGAGTGGGGCGCTCTGGCGGTAACGTCAGAGGCAAATCCGGCTATATGCTGGGAAGTCCGTCTCCTCACCCAAAACCGCCTCCGTGTTTTGGGGAAGGAGTGCAGTATCCGGCGCTAGTAGCAAACGCTACTGAAAATGCGTCCGGTGCGGACAATCAGCAGGGAAGTCTTCGTGACCCCTCAACGACTGTACGCCGGACATCCACGAGAATGTGGATGGTGAGACAGTCTGAACTTCCGGGCGACCGGAAGCCTCGGTAGAGGCGTCCTGACCGTAGGGGGAAGCTCATGGCTCACTCTCGTGTTATTGAAGAGTACAAGAAGGGGCTGAAGCTGAACAAAATCCAGCGAGAAACTCTGGTGGGGCTACTGCTGGGCGATGGACACCTGGAGACACAGAACGGTGGACGAACCTATCGCCTGAAGATTGAGCAGAGTGACCATCACCAGAGGTATGTTCAGCATCTTTACGAACTCTTCCGAGAGTGGGTGCTGTCTCCACCACAGCAAAAGGTCTGTAAGCTGAACGAAAATACGACCTGCAAGTGGTGGTTCCAGACAGTCAGCCATGGAGCCTTCCGGTTCTACGCGCATCAGTTTTACCGCGACGGTCGCAAAGTTGTGCCGAAGCTGATCTCTCGTTTGCTGAAACCACGAGGGTTAGCCTACTGGTTCATGGATGATGGCTCTGTCAAAGATGCCCATTCCAGAGCAGTAGTGCTGAACGCGCAAGGTTTCGGCAAAGAGGGTGTGGAACGGCTGGCACAGACTTTGCACGAGCGGTTTGCGCTGGAAACCTACCCACGGCGGCAGCGAGAAAGGTATCAGGTGGTTATTGCGGGAAGAAGCTTGAGCCGATTCCTTGAGTTAATAACACCTTACCTGATACCGGAGATGTCCTATCAGCTGCCGGCAGCAGGACGAACAGAATTGCCTAAAAGGTAACGGAGGCGCCCAAAGCTTCCCTCAGCGTGGTCGGAAATCACGCGTCGAGTGTAAGGGCATAAGGGAGGCTGACTGTGAGACCGACTGGTCGAGCAGGGGCGAAAGCCGGGCCTAATGACCCTCTGGTGGCGTGTGGACGCGCCAGGGTTCACCGGATAAAAGCTACCCCGGGGATAACAGGCTGATCTTGCCCAAGCGCTCACAGCGACGGCAAGGTTTGGCACCTCGATGTCGGCTCGTCGCATCCTGGGGCTGGAGCAGGTCCCAAGGGTTAGGCTGTTCGCCTATTAAAGCGGTACGCGAGCTGGGTTCAGAACGTCGTGAGACAGTTCGGTCCCTATCCGCGGTGGGCGCAGGAGGTCTGAGGGGAGCTGTCCCTAGTACGAGAGGACCGGGACGGACCGACCTCTGGTGTACCAGTTGTCCCGCCAGGGGCAGACGCTGGGTAGCTATGTCGGGTCGTGATAAGCGCTGAAAGCATCTAAGTGCGAAGCACACCCCAAGATGAGACCTCCCACGGGGATAACCCGGTAAGGACCCCGGAAGACAACCGGGTGGATAGGCCGCAGGTGTAAGCACGGTAACGTGTTCAGCCTAGCGGTACTAATAGTCCGAGGGCTTGACCATATTCACGCTTTGCCCGTTGCCAACCCCTGTGCAGCTCTCAAGTGGCTCACACCAGATGTTTCCTGGTGACCATGGCGGAGGGGAAACACCCGTTCCCATCCCGAACACGGCCGTTAAGCCCTCCAGCGCCGATGGTACTGGCGGGGCAACCCGCTGGGAGAGTAGGACGTCGCCAGGAGCTAATGAAGCCCTCTGACCAATCGGTCAGAGGGCTTTTCTCTTTCTGAGGGGATTACTTCACCAGTGCCTGAATCAACTGATAGACTATCGCCCCGGTAGTGATGGAGCGTATCGCCGCGTCGAACTCCGCCTGGCGGTCGCGCAACCGCTCTGCCATCACCTTTGTGGGCACAAAGATGATGTCGCCAACCTCGATCACACGCACCTTCCCTGCTGGCAGCACTTCGCCCGTTGCCCGAATGACCAGCACCCTGTCGCGCGCGGCGTCGCTGGTGTAGCCGCCAGACTGCTCGATGTAGTAGGATACGCGCTTGCCCGGCGAGTAGAGCACCGCAGAGGGAACAACCACCGCGCCGGTCACCGCCACCGTCGTCGGCTTCTCGGGCACATAGATAATATCGCCGTCGCGCACCTCGATGTCCGCCTCACTGCCCGGTTTTTGCAGGGCGCTTACCAGGTCAATGCGCACGTTGCCTGCCGGCAGGAGGTCCTCCTCTTTCAGGGGGCGCGCCTGCGACACCAGGTCGCGGCTGAACAGCGTCGCCGCCTGAGCGACTTTCTCTGTGGCAGCAGAAGCTTCTGGGGATGCTGGCTGATTCAACAGGGCGGAGGCACTGGCTGGAATAGGAGGCTGAGCCAGTCCTGCCGCGAAGCGTACTCGCTCCACATCCGACCGCGCCAGCGCACGCCGATACTCCTCCTCGTTCACTATGCTGAGCACTTGCAGGATGCGCCCCGTCAGCGTCTTTTGCAGGTCGCTGATCACCTGGTCGGGACGGCGCATCAGACGGGCCGCTCTGGGATAGGCGGTTTCCAGAAGCCCCCCTGCACGCTTCACGATGTCGCTCAACCGTTCCACAGGAGCCTGAAGGGTGTACGGACCGGGCTCCTTCACCGCCCCGCGCAGGTAAACCGTCAGCGGCTTGAGGCGGAAGTCGCCTCGGGCACGTACCGTCACCACGTCACCGTCTTCCAGCAGTGGATTACTGGCTTCGGAACCTTGCAAGGCTTCGCTGAGGCGCACCTCGATCGGGGGAGTGCCTATCGGTTTTCGCGATTTGGCAATCTCCACCCGCTCGGCGGCTTCGGGCAGGGGACCACCAGCCAGCCGGATAAGGTCAGCAAGGCGCATGTTCTCAGCACGCGGATAGGTGCCCGGCGACTGCACCGCGCCGTCGATGGTGACCACGTTTTCGGGCGTGAACTGCGCCTGCTCGCGCGTGTAGACCATCAACATATCACGGTCCTGCAGCATAACGTTGTGTTCGGGGTCGTTCAGCATCGCCTTGCGCAGGTCAATCGCCAGCAAAGGACCATAACTGCCGTCGGGATTGCGTCGCTGGAGGAAGGCACGTTCCACATAGGCGTTGGGCAGGACGCCTCCCGCCTGAAGGAGCAGGTCCTGTACCCGCATGTTGTCCGCCCGGTAGTAAACGCCCTGCTTTTGCACAGCGCCCCTGACCTGCACGCGCCGGTCGCCCATCCATTCCACATCTTTGATAGCGTAGACCACAAGCCGGTCGCGCCGTTGCAGGGGAATGTTCGCCTGCGGGTCGCGCTGAAGCGCCCTGGCAAGCTGCACAGGGATCAGCGTCTGGGTGTCATCGGGATTGGTGCGGAACAGGTCGGCGCGGTCGGTATAGGCGTCTTCCAGCAGTCCGCGCGCCCGCTCCACCAGGTCGGCAACGGTCATGCCCTCCATCAGCGCATAACTGCCCGGCTGGTCCACTGCCCCCTCAATGGTGACGATGTTCGCGAAAACGGGTCGGATGCTGTAAACCTCCACCCTGTCGCCATCGTACAGCGGGGGATTGTTGGCGTCGCTGGCATCCAGCAGGTTGGCATCAATCAGCTGGCGCACCTCGCCGGGGCGAACCGAAACCACAGACACCCGCTGGGCAACGCCGGAGGGCTTCACGCCACCCGCAAACGCAATCACATCGCGCAATCGCTCTGCGGGCAGAAGCTCGTAGATGGCGGGGCGATGAACCTCGCCCGAGACGCTGACACTCACCTCTACTGGCGGGATGAAAATCACATCGCCGGGCTGCAGGGGCACATCCTGAGAGCCGTCGCCCTGCAGGAGAAAGCGATAAAAGTCAAAAGTGCGCACCGAACCGTCTGCACGTTTGAGCTGAATGCGGCGCAGGGAGCCGTTGTCGCTTGGACCGCCGCAGGCATACAGGGCGTTGAACAGCGTGGCGACGGCGGGCATCTGGTAACTACCGGGAGCGTAAGCCTCGCCGGCGACAATGATGGTCATCGTGCGCAGTTCGCGCAGGGTCAGCGTTACCTGAACGTCTCGGATAACGCGCGACAGCGATTTGCGCACTGTCTCCTCCAGCTGCGCCAGCGTTTGCCCTCTGGCGATAATCCTGCCGCCCATGGGCAGGTTCAGCGCACCCTGTGGGTCGACGCGCAGGGTTACCTCGCGTGGCTCCAGCGTTTCGCTCCAGTAGCGCAGGGTCAGCAGGTCCCCCGGTCCCAGCTGATAGCGTTCAGGCGCAGGCATCAGTACGTTCATCCAGAGCATGGCGTCGGGACCCACGAAATTTCTCATCGCGTCGGCAGGTGGCAGAACGAACGGCGTGCCTGGTGTTGTCGTTGGCTGTAACGGAGCGACAAAGTACGATGCAAGCGGAACGAACGGCGTTGCGGGTGTTGGTTGTTGCGAACCCGCTGAAGCTGCACCGCCTTGCTGGGGTGTTGTCTTGTTCGGGGAGGTCTCTTCCCCGCCGGCAGGTTGCGCCTGTGAAGGCACTGGTGTGGTGGGGGCTAAGGAAGCCTGGCTAGATTGCATCGTGCCCTGCAACAGCATCTGGAAATAGAGCCGGCGTAAAGCGATAGCCTCCCGTGCCTGCCTGAAATAACTGTAGCCGAACCTCTCTAGAGGAGTCGCTGGTCGGGGGCGACCTTCTGCAGACATCGCTTTAGCGTTATTGTTCGAGGTCTCGTTCGAAGAATCCCCGTTGTTGACGGCTTGCGGGGCAGAATCTATCCGGGCAGGTGAAGTTTGTGGTGAGGCGGGCTGTCCGTTTTGTGCGAAGGATACCGCACCCAGCAGAGCCCATACGCAGAGCAGAATCCCGACCTTACGCACGCTGTTTCTCCTCCTCTAGCCACGAGTGTGTTGCGCTCACAGTATATCAGCGACCGCCGAAAATGTCAACAGAAACCCAACCAAAACGGAGTCCGCCCATGAACTACATCGGATTAGACATCGGCGCGATCACGACCGTGGCCGTGCTCACGCCCCTGCGGGTTTCGTCAAAACCTCACAGCACGCTATAGATTACCTGCGGAATCGCCGATAATCTGCGTGGAAACACCTCGCAGGATTGCGGGGCAACATCATTCTCATGGAGGAGAACGATGCGACGGTCGCCATTGTACAACGGAGGGTCAATGTCGATTGGCGCGGTCAGCGCGCTCACGGGCGTGGAAGTGCACACCCTGCGCTACTGGGAGAAGGAGTTCAGCGAGTTCCTCCAGCCCGGGCGCACGGGGGGCAAACAGCGACGCTACTCGGCGGACGATGTGACGCTTATCCTGGAGATTAAACGACTGCTGAAACAGGAGATGTACAGCATCGCCGGGGCGCGACGGGTGCTGGCGCAAATCTACCGCGATCATTCCTCTACCCGCAGTGCTTGATAGACTCTGACGGCGTGGGGGGAAGTCTCAGAGCAGGATAACAACATGAGCACAACAACATCGGCAACCCGGTGGGATATTCTCATCCCCTACACAGGACAGGACGTGGAATACTTTGTTCGCGCCGGCGTTGAGGACGTGGTGGTACAGCGGATACGCTTCGAGCGCGACAGGCAATCTCTATATACAGCGGACGTGTTCCTTTTCCACCGCAGGCTGAAGCGCCGAATGGTATGGCAGTTCATCGCGCTGGATGTGTCCGATGGAAACCTGCATCTGGACCTCCCCACGCCGTTTCGCAACCTGCCCATCGCCTGGCAGGAGCTGCTGGCGGAGGCAGTCACCAAGGCACTGTGGGCGATGCAGACACATCCCAACGGAGCACAGGGGTTCATCCTGAACGCCGATTTCCCCGTACCAGACGATGTGCCCGGACTGGATGGGGGTGGCGAGAACAGGGTTGCGCCCGGCTTCGCGTGGAACGAGCTGTATGTGCACAGCGCCAAACGTTACCTGTTCGCCAGCGAGCGCATGCAGGCGATGCGGGTGCTGGATCTCGGCTGCGGAGTGGGCTACGGCGCCAAGTTCCTGACGAAGAGCGCGGAGCAGGTTGTCGCCGCGGATGTGGATGTCCATCCTCTGCGCTATGGCGAATTGACCTACCCCGATGCAAAGATACAGCGCGTGCATATCGCGCCTATCACCGCCGAGCAGGGGCTGCCCTTTGAAGATGGCAGCTTTGACGCGGTGGTGTGCTTCGAAGTGGTTGAACACGTGCCAGTCGAGCAGATGGAGCCGTTCTTCGCGGAGATTGCCCGCGTGATGAAACGGGATGGCATTCTTATCCTCTCCACGCCCAACAAGCACGTTTATATGAATTATCCTGATCCCTATCACGTATCGCTCATGACGCTGGACGAGTTTCGCCGCCTGCTGGAGAGCCGATTCGGGCAGGTGCAGGTGTTTGGACAGGTGCGTTCTCGCCAGCTTCCGCACACCGCAATGGAGTTTGAAATCGTCTCGGAAGCGGATGACGCGCAGGAGATTTACGTAGCGGTCTGCGCCGATTACGTCGGACATACCCGAACCATTGCCCTGCCTCCACCGACCGTATGGAATGCTCCAGAGGAGGGCAAGCACGCGGCGGCTGAACAGGGCAGGTTGCCCATCAGCGTGATTGTGCACACGCGCAATGAAGAACACAACATCGCTGAGTGCCTTGAGCGAGTGAAGGACTGGGCGGGCGAGATTATCGTGATGGACATGGAGAGCACCGATCGCACAGTGGAGATAGCCCGCCAGTATACTGACAGGGTGTATAACCACCCGCTTATTCGCGACTTCGATCAGGCACGTAACGTCAGCGCACAGCACGCACGCTACGAATGGATTCTGTATGTGGACGCCGACGAGCGCGTCCCGCCAGCGCTGGTGGACAGGCTGAAGGACCTGCTCCCCTCGCTCGACGACGAGGTCGCTGCCGTCAGCCTGGTGTACAAGAACTACTTTCTGGGCAAATGGATACGCCACGCGGGGCGGTGGTACCCGGGCTACAAAGCACCGATGCTATTGCGCAAGGGAAGGTTTGAGTGGCTGGCGACGGCGCATGAGGGGGTTCGCGTGCACGGAAGGGTGTTCCACTTTCCTCCTGATGACCCCGACTGCGCCATCGAACACCATTCCACGCCCACGCTCGATGAATACATGCGCAAGATGGCTCACTATTCGCAGAGTGCGGCCGAGCAGATGGCTTGGGAGAATGTCCCCTGTTCCTGGCAGACGCTTGCCGCTGCAATGGGCGTTGCCTTTCGTTTCTATTATGACCACACGCAGGGCTATCGGGATGGGGCGCACGGCTTTCTGTTGGCGGTTTGTGGGGCGATCAGTGCGCTGATGGATCAGGTGCGTTATGCGGAACTGCGCCTGCGTGAAGGTTGGGAGGGGAGCGACCTTCTGCCCAACAGTGCTGAGGAGTTCCTGCGTTTCGCGGCGGAAGTGGTGGCGGATAGGATAACGGTAGAGCAGAGAAAACTGTCGCATATCCTGAGTATTTCGGGCGATACCACCACGCAGGTTTCCCCTCCCTCCTGGTGGCAGCGACTCTGGCAGCGGCTTCAGCGACAGGCTGGCGGCAGGGTCGCCATACTGGGCATGGGAAGCAAACCCCTCCTCGCCGGCTGGGCGGAGGCAGACACAGAAGTGGATGCCCTGATTGCCTTCGGCACATGCTGGCGTGAGGCGGCGGACCAGCTTCGCGAAGGGGGTAGTTTCTTCATCGGTGTACCGTATGTGCCTGAAGACCCCCAGGCATGGCGGGAGGAGGTGGAGCAGGCGTTTTCTGCTTCCGCTCATCTGATTGATCCTGAAAGCAGTAGCAGCTGGTGTTTCGCCTTCGGCTGGAAGGGGCAGAGGGTGGAACCTGTTCGTCGGCGAGTGCTGATGCTGACGCATCAGCGTGCACTGGAGATGCTGGGCGGAGGGGAAACGCAGCTCTTTGAGACGTTGATTGCCCTGCGAGGGCAGGGCGTGGTGGCGGATGTTTCAGTGTCCATGCGTCTGAGCGA
Source organism: uncultured Fimbriimonadales bacterium (assembly GCA_964595265.1). Lineage (GTDB taxonomy): Bacteria > Armatimonadota > Fimbriimonadia > Fimbriimonadales > GBS-DC > LDYB01. The sequence goes on along the minus strand of CAZQPV010000024.1, from coordinate 4,882 downwards.
GGAGCTGTACGACCTGATACACGTGTTCAGCCTGTACCATGCCGATAAAATCGCATCTCTGGAACGCACAGGCAAGCCGATAGTAGTCTCTACCATCTTCCGGGATAACTCGGCGTTTTATCCGGTCACGGTTGGCGCGGCGGTCTTTCGTCAGGAGACAACGCAGCAGGTGGAGCAGGCGCTGCAGGCGTGGAAGGAGGGCAGACTGCGCGTTGCAGGGCTGGATTCCCAATCGCTGGACGAACCCGAACAGGTGCGCGAGGTCAAGCGCAGGATTATCGAGCGGGCGCAACTGCTCCTGCCAAACTGTCGGTGGGAACACTCTGCCCTGCGTCGGTATTTCCAGATGGGCTACAAGCCTGTTCGGATAGTGCCCAATGCGGTCAGCCCGGAGCGGTTTATCCATGCGGCGCCCGATGCCTTTGTGGAGCGTTTCGGCTGGCGCGACTTCGTGCTGTGCGCAGGGCGTATCGAGCCATTTAAGAACCAGCTGATGCTGATCTGGGCGTTGCGGGGTACCGGCATACCGCTGGTGCTGGCGGGGAACATTTCAGACGCGCAGTACGGTGCGCTGTGTCGGCAGTGGGCGGACGAGAACGTGCATTTTTTCGGCGAGCTTCCCCCCGACCTGTTAGCCAGCGCATACGCCGCCGCGCGGGTGCACGCCATGCCTTCATGGGCGGAGACACCCGGTTTGACCACGCTGGAGGCAGCGCTGGCGGGCTGTGCAGTGGTGGTGGGCGACCAGGGAGCCGAGCGTGAATACTTCGGCGATTTTGCCTACTACTGCAACCCGGCGGATGTGGACTCGGTGCGTCGGGCGGTGCTGAACGCCTGGCAGGACGGAGATACTGCCCGACGTGAAGCCTTTCGGCAGTACATTCTTCAAAACTACACCTGGCAGCGAGCTGCGGAGGTAACAGCGGAAGCATACGAACAGGTTCTGCGCGGCGAGCGTACGATACTGGCTCTGCCCGACTGGAGAGACTCCGACACCTGGCAGCCTCTGGTAAAGCAGTACCTTCAGGAGCACCAGCCGGGCGATGGGTGGTTGTTGCAGGTGTATGCGGGAGTGTTGAACGCTTTCAGCGCGGAGGACGCCTACAGCCTGCTGGCACAGTACATTGTTTCCATAGGACATAACCCCGACCACTGCGCGGATATTGAGGTCATCGGTGAACTGCCCGAAATTGCCTGTGGTCGGGTGGTGCTGGTGGGCGGTCGTTACGACAGCATCCTGCAGACCCGATATGGGACGCGATGCGAGCGTCTGGAGCAGAAAGCGGCGTAGACGGCGGAAGGAGGTTCACAGCAATGGTCGCAGCGGATAGCAATCGGCACGGGCAGACGGCAAGCCCGCGCGCTCTGCATATCGTGTGGGAAGGGGCTTTTCTGGCAAGGCACAGCCTGGCGGTGGTGAACCGGGAGATGGTTTCCGCCCTGCATCGCCTGATGCCAGAGTGGGAGTTCTACCTTCTGCCCCACGTCACGGACGACGGCGCATTGCGCGGCGAGCCTCGCTGGCGATTCATTGAGGAGCGGATGCGCCGCCTGCCCCGCCGGGTGGACGTATGGATACGCCACCACTGGCCGCCCAACTGGCAACGCCCCAACGCCGGGCGCTTTATCGTGATACAGCCCTGGGAGTTCGGCTCTATCCCGAAAGAGTGGGTAGACGCCATCAACCAGAACGTGGACGAGCTGTGGGTTCCTTCCACCTTTGTGCGTGACTCTTACGTGCGCGACGGCGTGCGAGCAGAGAAGGTTTTTGTGGTGCCAAACGGCGTTTCGGAAGTCTTCTTCGAGGAGGTTCCTCCTTTACAGTTGCCTACCGAGAAGCGGTTTCGATTCCTATTTGTGGGGGGCACGATACCGCGCAAGGGAATTGACATCCTGCTGGATGGCTACACACGCACCTTCACCCGTGCCGATGACGTCGCGCTGGTAATAAAAGATTTCGGCACGAATACCTTCTATCGCGGGCAGAACTTCGTGGAGCAGATTCGCTGGTTCCAAAAACAGCCCGATGTGCCTGAGATCGTTTACATTGGCGAGGAGCTGGACGACCGGCAGATGAACGCGCTGTATCGCTCCTGCCATGCGCTGGTGCATCCCTACCGCGGCGAAGGGTTCGGACTGCCGATTGCCGAGGCGATGGCGTGCGGGCTTCCGGTCATTGTGACCGGCTTCGGCGCGGCGACCGATTTCTGCAATGCGGAACGCGCCTGGCTGATATCGGCGGATATAGAGTATTTCCCGGATAACCTTGTCGGAGAGATGGAGACGGTAAACCGCCCCTTCTGGGCGAAGCCTCAGCGCAACGCGATGGAATCGCTGATGGAACAGATTTACCGCGACTACCCCTCCGCCAGAGAGCGGGCTGAACGGGCGGCGCAGTGGGTTCGTGAGAACCTGACCTGGGCGCGCTCGGCACAAATCGCGGCGGAAAGATTGCTGGCGGCGTTCACAACCTGTGCGACCACTGAGGAGGCAGAGGGTATCATCCTTCGCGCTGCCGAGCATGTGGCGCAGGAGGATTACGATTCGGCTATTGTCCTGCTGGAGCGGCTGATTCGCGAACAGCCCCAGCAGCTGAAGGCATACTGTGGGCTGGGCGTCGCCTTTTTCCAGTCGGGCAGTATCGCCCGGGCGGAGGGAGCGTTGCGGCAGGGCTTACAGCACGGGGAGGATTTTGAACTGCACTATCACCTGGCATACATCCTGATGCAAACGGGGCGTTCCGGCGAGGCGCTGCGCCATGCAATGCGGGCGGTGGAACTGAACCCCGACTGCGAGGAGGCGGTTGACCTCCTGCGCAAGCTGTGTGCGAAACTGCAGAGGCGGTCGTTGAAGCGGGGCAGACACGCCCTCCAGCAGGACCTGCAGAAGGCGAATCGTTTACTGCAGAGCGCGCGAACGAACGCACCTTCCGCCCAGCCAACCATCCAGCCAGCGGCGTCGCCCTCTCGCAAAAAACATCCTGTTATCTCGCTGTGCATGATAGCCAAGGATGAGGAGGCTTTTATTGAGGACTGCTTGAAGAGCGTGCAGGGGCTGGTGGATGAGATCGTGCTGGTGGATACCGGCTCGACCGACGGCACGGTGGAAATCGCTCGCCGGTACGGGGCGAAGGTGGTGCATCACGCCTGGCGCGATGACTTCTCGGATGCCCGCAACGTCTCGTTGCAACACGCTACAGGCGATTGGATACTTTGGCTGGACGCCGACGAACGCCTGGACAGTAGCAGTGCCGAGGCAATCCGCAACGCCATCCAGGACCCGCAGTTCGCTGGCTATCTGGTGGAGGTGCACAACGAGGTCGGCGAGGGTCAAAGCACCAGTACCTTTGTGCACCGCGCCTGTCGCCTGTTCCGACGCCTGCCCGTCACGCGCTTCGAGGGGCGTATCCACGAGCAGGTCGTGCCTTCACTGGAGCGCAATGGCTACGAGGTGGCTTTCCTGAAGGGCGTACGCATCCTGCACATCGGATACCGCCAGGACATCGTTTCCGAGCGTCGCAAGCATGAGCGTACCATCCGCATGTTGCGCGAAGAGGTGCAGAAGAACCCCGATGACCTCTTCCAGCGATTCAACCTGGGCAACGCCTACTATGTCGCTGGGCGATACGCCGAGGCGGTTCAGGAACTGGAGCCGATTGTTGACCAGATAGAACCATATGCCGACCATGCTTCTATCGGCTACGTTCTGCTGGCGAACGCCCTGTACGCGCTGGGGCGTTATCAGCAGGTGCTGGAGGTGCACGAACGCGCGCAAAAGCGCGGCATCGACCACCCGGGACTGGATTTTGCGGACGGTTACGCCTATCTGTCCCTGCGCCGGTATGACGAGGCAGTGCAGGCGTTCCAAAAGGCGATACAGGCACGCGGGGATGAGCGTTTCTTCGGCGGGGATACCAGCATCAGCGGCTTCAAGGCATACTACGGGCTGGCGCAGGCGTATCTGGGACTGGAGCGTCTGGAGGAGAGCGAGGCGGAGTGTCGCCGGGCGCTTCAGGAACAGCCGAACTTTGCCGAGGCACGCTACCTGCTGGCGCAGCTGCTGTTCGCTCAGGGCGAATTCACCTCCGCACTGAAGGAGCTGGAACAGGCGTATCAGCATGCTCCCCAGAACCCCGAAATCGCGCGCGAGCTGGCGATGCGCTATGAAGAAGCACGACGCTGGACCGACGCCTACGCGATATGGCGCAGGCTGGTCAGCAACTTCCAGAACAATCCCGAATGGCGCTGGCACAGCGCAACCTGTGCGGAAAGGTTGAACCTGTGGCAGGAGGCGCAGGCGGATTACACGGAGATTACGGTCACCAATCCGCACTTTGCGCCCGCATGGGTGAACCTCGGCAGGGTGCATCTGGCGCAGGGGGATTACGAAGGGGCACTCTCGTGCTTCACCCGCGCCATTGAGCTGAACCCGGAAGATGCAAACGCTTTCTTCAACGCGGGCGATGCATTGTATCGGCTTGGCGCGTACGAGGCGGCGGCAGAAACCTACACCGCTGGACTTCAGCGTGACCCACAGAACGCACAGGGCTTCTTCACTCTCGGCAATGCCTACTTCCAGATGGGCGCGTATGACGCCGCCATCATGGCGTATCAGCAGGCACTTGCCCTCCAGCCCGACCATGCGGAGGCAAAGCATAACCTGCAGCTGGCAAAGGAGCAGATGCAGTACCGGGTGGCGTGAGGCAGAGTAGAAGCATCTTCGGGATGCCTTTTCCTTCTATATTCTGTCCTTGCGATTGGAAGTCGCAGGTATGGAGTGCTGAAGCCGTGTTTCAGCAAACTCAGCCTCCGCAGGAGGCTTTGTCATGGGTAGCCCGCAACTTCCAGTTGCAGGGATACCGCATTCCAAAGCAGGTCTCAAC
>CAZQPV010000023.1:0-20801 GCA_964595265.1 uncultured Fimbriimonadales bacterium | reverse complement strand
CACGATTAACGGGGTCTCCAAAAGTTATGCGATGACGGGCTGGCGGATTGGCTATCTGGGCGCGCCGACCGAGATTGCCCGCGCGATTCAGGCGCTCCAGGACCAGATGACTTCGAATCCCTGCACGATTGCGCAATATGCGGCGCTGGCGGCTCTGGAAGATGACAGCGACTGGATTGATCAGACGCGCCAGCGTTTCGACGCACGCCGTCAGCGGATGGTGGAAGGGCTGAGTCGTATTCCCGGAATTCGCTGCTGGCGCCCGCGCGGCGCGTTCTATGTGTTCGCGAATGTACAGGCGCTGCTGGGGCGCACCTACAACGGACGCCTGATTGAGACCTCCGCCGACCTTGCAGAGTACCTTCTGGAGCATGCAGGGGTGGCGGTTGTGCCCGGCGAGGGCTTCTGTGCGCCGGGCTATATTCGGCTCTCCTACGCCGTGCATGAAGCGCTGATCGAGGCGGGCATCGAGCGCATCGGGAACGCGCTCGCAGGCGCGTGAGGTATCCTATAGCCTGCATGGAGCGCATCGAACGGCATTTCTGGCGGTATGTGCTACAGCAGTGGAAGCCGCTGGTGGTGGCTCTGCTCTGCTCTGCAGGCGTAACGGCGATTACCGGGCTGACCGCCTACCTGCTGGAGCAGGTTATCCGTTCGATGGACATGCGCGACTCGGCGATGCTCAATCGCGTGTCGCTGACCGTGATAGGGGTCTTTGCGCTGAAGTGGTTTTTCTCCTACGGGCAGGTTTATTATCTGGCGCTGGCGGGTCAGCGCATGATGGCGCGCCTGCGGGAAGATATTTTCGCCCACCTGCAACGCCTGCCGCTGAGCTTTTTTCAATCGCGCCAGATTGGCTCCATCCAGTCGATTCTGACCAACGATGTACCGCTGGTACAGAACGCTGTGCTGCTGGTGCGCGATGTGCTGGATGCGCCCCTGCGGATTCTGGCGTTTACTGCTTATCTGTTTTACCTCAACTGGCGGCTGGCGCTGCTGGCACTGCTGTTTCTGCCCCTGATTGCCACGCTGATTCGGCGGCTGGGACGCCAGATTCATCGAATCACGCACCAGACGCAGGGCGCCCTGGCGGAAATCAGTGCGCTGGTTCAGGAGACGCTTGCGGGAGTGCGCGTGATTAAAGCGTTCGCCACTGAAGACCGCCAGATTGAGCAGTTCGTGCGTCAGAATCGGCAGGTGTTGAACCACTCGCTACGCGGGGAGCGTCGGCGTGCGCGCCTGCGTCCCACAGTGGAGTTCATCGGCGCGGTCAGCATCGCGCTTGTTCTCTGGTTCGGCGGTCAGCAGGTGGCGACGGGGCGCATGAATACAGGGCAGCTGTTGAGTTTTCTGTTCCTGCTCCATCAGATAGCGCAGGCGGCGTCGGGCGTGGGCGCGATTCAGTTCACACGCAAACAGGTACGCGCTGCCGCTGAACGCATCTTCCGCGAAGTGCTGGATGTGGAACCCGAAGTCTACGACCCCCCCAACGCCATTACGCTCCCCCCCGTGCAGGGCGCCATCCGCTACGAAAATGTCTGGTTTCGCTACCCCAGCAGCGAGCAATACGCGCTGAAGGGGGTTTCGTTCGAGATCCAGCCGGGCGAGGTGGTGGCGCTGGTGGGGCATTCGGGCGCGGGTAAAAGCACGCTGGTGGACCTGCTCCTTCGATTCCACACCCCGAATCAGGGGCATATCCTGATTGACAATCACGATATTCAGCAGGTGCGGCTGGAGAGCCTGCGCTCGCAGATTGGCGTCGTGCCCCAGCAGACGATGCTGTTCGTGGGCACGATTGCCGAGAATATCGCCTACAGCCAGCCAGACGCCCCGATGGAGGCGATCGAGCAGGCGGCGCGACAGGCGCACGCCCACGAGTTTATCGAACAACTCCCGAATGGCTATCATACGCTGATTGGAGATAAGGGCGTGCGCCTATCAGGAGGCGAAAGCCAGCGAATCGCGATTGCCCGCGCCCTGCTTCGTAATCCCCGAATCTTGATTTTTGATGAGGCGACCGCCTCGTTAGACCCCATCTCGGAACAGATGATTCGGCGCGTGATAGAGGAAGGACGCGGCACCCGCACCACGCTCATTATTGCGCACCGATGGAGCACCGTGCAGATTGCAGACCGCATTCTGGTGCTCCATCAAGGGCGGCTGGTGGAACAGGGCACCCATGCAGAACTTGTGCAAAAGGATGGCTACTACGCCCAACTCTACCGCGCCGCACAGCTGGAAGTTCTCTAACACCAGGAGGCAGGGATATGAACTACCGAATTACGCTGATTCGCGGAGACGGTATCGGACCCGAAATCACCGAGTCGGTGGTGGAGGTGTTCGCCGCAGCGAATATCCCCATCGAGTGGGAAGAAGCTTACGCTGGGCTGGCATGTCTGGAGAAGTTCGGCACGCCTCTGCCCGAAGCGACCCTCGAATCGATACGGCGCAACCGGGTCGCGCTCAAGGGACCGACCACCACCCCCATCGGCACAGGGCACCGCAGTATTAATGTGGCGATTCGCAAGGCGTTCGATCTGTTCGCTAATGTGCGCCCTGCCCGCTCGCTGCCGGGCGTGCCCACGCGCTATAACGATGTAGACCTGATTCTGGTGCGCGAAAATATTGAAGATACCTATGCGGGCGTGGAACACTGGCAAACGCCCGATATTGCCCAGTCGTTGCGCCTTATCAGCCGACCGGGTTCGATGGCGGTGATTCAATACGCCTTTGAACTGGCGCGGCGGCTGGGACGGCGCAAGGTCACCTGCGTCCACAAAGCCAACATCCACAAAGCGACCGACGGGCTGTTTCTGACATGCTTTCGCGAAGTCGCCCAGCAGTACCCCGATTTAGAAGCCGATGACATCCTGATTGATAATGCCTGTATGCAGCTGGTAGTGCGCCCCGAACGGTTCGATGTGATGATTTTGCCCAACCTGTTCGGCGATATTGTGAGTGATTTATGTGCAGGGCTGGTGGGTGGGCTGGGCGTGGCGCCCGGGGGCAACATCGGCAACGGCTACGCGGTGTTCGAAGCGGTTCATGGCTCCGCGCCCGATATCGCAGGCAAGGGGATTGCGAACCCAACGGCAATCTTGCTCTCCAGCGTGCAGATGTTGCACCATCTGGGTTTGCATCACGATGCAGAGCGGGTGGAAACGGCGCTTCGCTATACGCTGGTGTCGGGCATCAAGACGCGCGATCTGGGAGGCAACGCTTCCACGCGCGAGTTCACGAAAGCCATCATCAGCAACCTGCCTCCTCGCGCGCCCGACGCCACCTATGAGGCGATTGAGGCGCCCTATCAGGTTTCCATGCCCGCGCCACGCTCGCCGGAATCCGAAGGCTGGCACACGGTGGGGGTGGACCTGTTCTTCCATAGCCCTGAGCCGCCTCGAAATCTGCCCGCGCAGGTGGGCGCGCTCCGGTTGAGCGCTATCTCCAACCGCGGCGTGCCGATAGACCCCCACGCCCCGCCCGAACGCTACCTGCTCAACTGGTATCGCGCACGCTACCTTGCAGAGACGCCTCTGAGCGAAGGCGAGGTGCAAGCGTTTCTGCAAACCATCACGCCCCAGCTGCAATGGACGACTATTCAGCGACTCTATCAAAAAGAAGGGCAGCCGCTCTATAGCGAGCTGCAGGCGGAATGAAAAGGCAGGTACAATCTCTCTCGATGGCAGCCTTTCAGAGTGCGTTCCTCTTCCCGCCGAACCGCTGGCATAACCATGCGCCCAGCATAGTGGAGTGCCCTAACGGCGACCTGCTGGCGTGCTGGTTTTCGGGTTCGGGTGAGCGCGAGGCGGACGATGTGCAGATTCTGGGCGCCCGCAAGCGCGCCGACCGTCCCCGATGGAGCCAGCCGTTCCTGATGGCAGATACGCCCGACTATCCCGACTGCAACCCCTGCCTGTTTATAGACCCACGGCAGCGGCTGTGGCTGATGTGGATTACGATTCTGAACCACCGCTGGGAGGGGAGCCTGCTGAAGTATCGGCGAACACGCGCTTATCAGCGGCGGCTAACGCCCCGCTGGCAGGGCAGCGAAGTCTTTCACATCTCGCCCGACGCGAAGTTCGTGGCGAAAGTGGAAGCCTATGTACAGCGGCAACGGGAGCGACTCGCGCAGGTTCCGCCCGAATACCGACCGCGCTTTGAGGCATATCTGGAGCGCCTCCTTCGATATGCCAACGACGAGTTGTCGCGCCGCCTGGGCTGGATGACGCGCCAGCCCCCGCTGATCCTCGGCAACCGCCTCTGGCTGCCCCTCTACTCCGACGGTTTCGACTGCTCCCTGATTGCGATTAGTGACGATGGGGGCGACACCTGGCGCCTGAGCGAACCCATCCTTGCGCCCGGCGCGATTCAGCCCGCGCTCCTTAAACGCAAAGACGGCGCGCTTGTCGCCTATATGCGGGATAACGGTCCCCCGCCCAACCGCGTCTGGACGGCGGTCTCCCACGATGAAGGCTTCACATGGAGCGAGCCTGTGAAAACTCCTATTCCAAACCCCGGCAGCAGCGTTGCGGCGCTCGCCCTGCGCACAGGCGAGTGGGTTATGGTCTGCAACAACACCGAACATGGACGCCACCAGCTGGCACTTCTGGTCTCTACCGACGAAGGTCAGCGCTGGCACACCGCCCACTATCTGGAGCAGGACTTTTCGGGCGAGGGGCGCTATGCCTACCCGACCCTGATTCAGGCGCAGGATGGGACGATTCATGTCGTCTACAGCCACGCGACGGAGCGCGGCTCCACTATCAAGTGGGTGCAGTTCAGCCGTGAATGGCTCTGGGAGGGTTTGAATGATGGGGTTCTGGATTGAGGGACGCACACTGATAATTGCCCATCGGGGCTTGAGCGCCCATGCCCCTGAAAACACGCTCGCCGCGTTTCGCATGGCGCTGGAGCGCGGCGCGGATGGCATCGAGTTAGACCTGCAGCCCTCCGCCGATGGGGTGCCGATGGTGATTCACGATGCCATGCTGGAGCGTACGACCGACGGCACGGGCGCCGTGCGCGAGCGCACCGCCCGCGAAATTCAGCAATACGATGCGGGCAGCTGGTTCCACCCCGATTTTGCGGGCGAGCGCGTGCCCACGCTCTACGAGGTGCTGGAGGCGTTCGGCAATCGGTTACGCTACAATCTGGAACTCAAGGTGCTGGGCACGGACGACCAGCGGATTGTGGCACCCGTGATTGAGGCAATCCGCGCCTTCGGACTGAGCGAGCAGGTGCTGATTTCTTCGTTTTTCTTGCCTGCGCTCAACTGGGTCAAGGCGGTGGCGCCCGAAATCCCGTGCGCCCTGATTATTCCCCAGCCAAAGCCCAACCAGCAAGCGTTCTCCTGGTGGACTTTCCCCCTGCCATTTGAGGCGTTCCATCCCCACGATTCGGTGGTGAAGGCGGAGCATGTGGCGCATGTGCGCCAGCAGGGCAAGCGCGTGGGTGTGTGGACCGTCAACGACCCTGCCCGCAAAGCCGAACTCGCTGCGTGGGGCGTGGATGTAATCCTGACGGATAGCGTGTAGAGACGCCGTTCTATTCGAAACTCACGGTCTTTTCCGGGGCTTGCTGAACGCAAGCGGATTACTGAACAAGCGCGTGTCTGCGACCTGCTCCACACGCCCGGTCGGCAAATGCAGCCGCCAGAGCGATTTCGCCATCCCCGCAGGGTTCTCCAGTCGCAAGAAATACACAAACTGCCCTCGCGCATCCTAACGAACACATTCCAGATAGTCGTGCAGCTGGGTCAGCCGACGCAAGCCAGTTCCATCTCGGCGCACATACCAAAGTTCATACTCAAAACTGCCGCTGTGCTTGTCCGTCATAGCCAGAAACACCAGCGCCCGACCGTTTTCCACCCACACATACTCGTGGAAACTCTGGGGCTGAGTGCCATGCCCTTTTGCTTGGAGTAAATTCACCAGAAATTCGGAACCCTTGTCTTTTTGCATGTGGGCAATAATCTGTCGCCTGTTTTTCACCGGGTCTGCCGAATCCAGCGTCCCGTCCAGCGCCTTCAGGTTCACCCACCTGAAGAGGTAATCGTTCAAACCGCCCCTGCTTTCGAATCGTTCTGGATAGAGTTCATATTCCGAAACCACGAGGCAGGTTCCGTCAGGCGCCGCATCGCCTCGTATATCGACTCCCAGCGCGTAGGTCTGCCCCGTGTCTAAGTCCAGCTAGTAGGTTCGGGCACGATCCCACACGGTGCCTCCCATACTGTAGCGGCGTAGCCGATGCGCTCGCCCGAACAGGATGGCTTTCCCGTCGGGCATATAGCGCGGCTCGAAATCGGCAAACGACTCACGGGTCAGGCGCCGCACAGTGCGTGTTGCAAGTTCCATCTCGTAGAGCGAAGCAGGCGTAGAAGTGCTGGCAGAACGATAAGCCGCGTACACAATTTTGCGCCCGTCGGGGGAAAAGCGAGGGTCAAACTCCCGTGTGGCGCTGTCCGTGAGATGGGAGACCTGCCCTGTGCGTAAATCCAGCATAAACAGGTCGCGCTCCCCACGCCCTACGGCGTTGAAGACAATCTGGTCGCTAAAGACATCGTAACTGATGTCCCGAAAGTCATGAAATAGCTCTGTGAGTCTCTTCGCCGCAAACCATGCCGTAACACAGATACCCAGCGTACAGAGACCCAAAACCCCAATTAATCCCCAGAACCAGTTGCGTTTCATGCCCTCACCCTCCGTCTTTACAGGGGAGATAAGACGCTCTAGGTCTGAGTGTTGAGCATCATCGCGGCCACGACCAGAACCCTTGCTCTTCTGCGAGTATACCCCCACGGCTCGCCTGCTTGTGTCATTACCAATAAAGTACCCCCCCCACCGTGCGCAAACCGCTAGCGTCCAGCATGCCTCAGAACATTCACCTCTTTCCTTATCTGCCTCGTCTGCAAACTGCAGCTCTGTAGGAGCCTCACAACTGCCTAAAGCACTATAAACCACACAAGAACCCAGAAACACCCCATAATGAAAAAGACAAGCGTGTATATCAAAGAGGCGCGAAGCAGATATTGTATGTAGAAAGCGCTCCTTAAGCTCTCGCGAGAAAAGCTCCATTCATCCAAAAGACGAAGAATCGGGCAGCCAATTGCAACAAGAAAGCCCAGTCCAATTGAGCGAAGTGCCATCCAACCCAGACTTGTAAGCACAAAGCTGCTGGCTCTTGCAGGCTGACTCACCCATACAGCCACGCCCAGAAGGACTATCACGGCACCGACTGTACCGACTAAGACCGGTAGTGATCGTCGCACTTACCTCTACCTCCTTCACTCTTATGATACCCAAGGTATCACTGCATTTGGGATTGGATATGTTTCAGTTTTCGGCTGGGAGGGACGTGGTTTAGGTTTTGGAAGGAACTTTTTGATAAAATCATCCCAGAGACGATCTAGGAGCTGTTCCTTGCTATCCGACGCACCAACCAACGAACACACGCCACCACGATCCAACACTCTTCCACCTCACATAACTGGTCATAACAACGAGCCAAACGACGACAGCCCAATCACCACGCAAAACGACGCTCCACTAACCAACGACGCGACAACACTCCAAAACCCCCGCATGAACGCACGACGCACGCCAACGCAACCCCCCACTGGCTCCACAACCACGCCAACAAGTCCTCCCGATCCTACACACCGTCCGCTAACACTACCTGCGCCGACGGATACCGCGACAACACCGCGTCCAACACCGGATACGCCCCATGCGCGTCCGACACATCCGCAGGTGAGCCCCATACCCCCAACACACTCCCCTGCGAGTCTACAACGATATGCCGCTTGCACCCATTGATTTTCTTGCCCCCATCGTATCCGCGTGCCCCCCCCTTATGAAACACTCTGGCTGTCTACGGCAAGAGAGTGAGGCGCCTCTCTACCCGCTTGCGCCCGCGCCCGTTGCACCAGCGCCTCGCGTATCGTGTCCCAGATGCCTAACTGACGCCAGCGTCGGAAGTGGTAGGAGACGGCTTTCCACGGGGGCAGGTCGTGGGGGAGGGAGTCCCACTGGCAGCCTGTGGTCAGCATAGGGAGGATGGCGTTGACGATTTCGCACAGGGGATCCTTGCGTGGTGCGCCGAGGGGCTTGCGCTTGCGTCCGTAGAGGGCTTTATTGAGGCGGGGTTTGAGGAGGGTTTACTCCTTGTCGGTAAGGTCGCTGTGATAGGCTGTTCTGTGGCTCACAGGGGGTGAAGTATACCCAACTCAGCTTCCTAGATCGCCTCTGAGACAGAACGCTTAACCATTTCTGTAATCATCCCGGTAGAAGCAGGAATCATATATGAGATAACAAAAGCATAATATATAAAAAACTTAGCAAGAGATAATCCTAAAAACCAATAGAAAAATGCACACCCTGTCAAAACAAGAATCAAAAATGATATAGGAACAGTGATCACTCTAAAGTCTGAGAAACAATGTTCTTCATAATCCACATATAGCATAAAAACCTCGTGAAATGACGCCCATGATCGATTCCAAAGCATCGCTGTCAATAACAGCCCTATCCAAATCCGCTCTTCCCTGTTTGTCCCAGTCGCTAAAACCCAGTACCAAACTACTGCTGCCCCACCAAGAGCAGATAGCACAACAACGATACCCAGAATCTGACATAACCTCCTAGTACGACACTGCATTCCTCTCATAGAACACCCCCGCTTGGGACTGACTTGCGAGTCTTCATACATTCTTCCGCGATGCAGCCTACCAATTTTACCCTTTCTTTACCCGCTTCACGCATGCAACTGGCAATAATCTCCAAGTATCCGGGACATAATCTTTGAAGCGCTTTGTGTATCCTTGGTAGAAAATGCCATAAAACACACAGTATGCACGCCCGTATCGCAATCCCGCAAACAACCAGAATCCATCCAGGAATGTTCGCTAAACATGCTCCCACACACCCCCAATAATCGCTAGCTCCGCGGCATCCGACCATACATCCAGCGAGATAAGCCAGCTCTGCTGCCATACACAAACCACCGATACCACAAGGAATGGCACATATAGCAGGAATTTGAAGCCCTAGCAACCCAAAACGCTCAGGGGCAAATCGGGGTTGCCTGTCAAATATTCTGGCACACGCTTGGGCACGCCTGCCGTCTCAAGCTCCCCACCGACCTGCACGCTAAACCAGTCCTCATACAGCATCGCTCCTGCAGGCGGCGGCGTCAGCCCGCTCAACCGGTGCCCCGCCAACCACCTATAGTCCTGAGCACTCTCCACACCTGTGCCATACCATACACTACTCAACCCAGCCATATACTCCTCCAGCGTGTTCCACCTCTCGCTCCCTATCGTCCGATTATACACCCGCATCGGCACACCCCCACACCCAATACGACACATATACCGATATCCCTGCTGGTGTTCCTCACAATCACAGGAAACAGATGCCTACAGCCCGACGGTAACGACCTGTGTTTTTGATACAGACGGGAGAGGCATCGCCCAGAACAGACAATCTTCTTCGCATCCGCAATGAAAACAGCAGGAATTTTGACGCCTGTTCTCGTATCTGTATTGCAGGGGGAAAAGAGCGATGCTGATTGTCTACCGCATCCTCTGGATTGCGGGGTTGGTGGCGCTGATTGTGGAGCTGGCGTTGCTGGCGAACCCGCGTGTGCGTGCGCCCCAGAGCAGCAAAGAGTGGCAGATTGTGCAAGAAGGTAGTTTCACGATGCGTGCGCCGAAACAGTTCCGCTCTGCGCGCGTGCCCAGCTTTATGCTGACGATGTACAGCTCCGACAGCGAGTTTCAGGTACTTGAAACGGTGTTTCTGACGCGGGGGCGTCGGTTCGGGATGGAGATTCTGATTGTCGCGCCCAGGCAGATGAGCCTACCTCCATCTTTCGGGCAGGCGCAGAACCCGCTTATACAACATCCGAATATGGCACAGCTCCTCCGTAAGGCGCATGCCTCCTACATCGCTTCCCTCCGCGAAGACTGGGAGTTCGTGGACCTCAAAGAGATAAGCAGCCGCTCCATCAGGGTGCAGGGTGTGCCTGCCTTGCGCTCGGACTACACCTGCAAGATCCCGCATCCGATAGACTTCTTGAGCATGCCCCTGCGAGGGTTTCTGATTACCGTGCCGCTTTCTCAGACCCGAATCGTTCACATAAACGCCTATGCGCCGCCTGGTTCGTTCAAAGAATACGAGAAGGTCTACGAGCAGATGATTGCCTCGATTCGCATTCAGCAGGGGGGATATTCGTGAACCGATGCCGATGGTGTGGCATGGAGAGCCGCGACCCGAATGTGTGAGTGGTGTCGCCGTGATATGCGCACGGGGGACTTCGTGCAGGAGTATCGCCCTCCCACACAGCCTGCTCCTTTGAATCCAGCGCCAGACGCTCCATCCGGCAGCCAGCCAACCGTGCAGGGCGCTCAGTCGCTATACGACTGTTCGCGCCCCGCAGCGCCTGCCCAAACACCCATGCAAGGCGACTCGATTCGGTTCCTCCACGAGGTCTCGGAAGGGTTTCCTTTCTGGGTGCGGGTGGAGCGGTTTCTGGGGGTTGTGATGCCGCTGACCGCAATCAATGTGTTGCTGTTATGGCAGAAGCCGGAATGGTCGTTCTGGGCAAATATGCTTTACTTCTTCCTGGTGGGGCTGTGGCTTCCTGGCTCGCATCTGGTGGGGCGCTTTGACGATTTTGATGAGTATCGCGATATTGGGATTGTGTTGCTGTTGAATCTTCTCTGCTGTGGCAACCCCGTGGTGGTGTTTGCGCTCTATGGGCTGACGCTGGTGAGCCTCTGGCTGATTACCCGCGCCGACATCAACTGGTCGCTGCTGGGAGTCTACGGCGTCTATATGATTTTGATGCTCTTTTTCAACCTCGTGCTGATTCTGGTGGACTATGCCGATGTTGCTGACGCGCTGACCGTTGAGATTGCGTTCGCGCCCCTGTTTCCCCTTCTGGCGCTCTTTGCAGGCTGGTTTTTTGGCGGGCTGGTGCGTCCTGAATACGGCTAATTCAGTTCGGGCTGGGGTTTAGTCCAGCGGCTCAAGAGCGTGAAGCCGATAGCCCCCGAAAGAGCGAAACCCAGCAGGATACCGATTTTGGCGAGGTCAAGGGCTTCGCCCTTGAACGCCAGCTGAGCAATAAAAAGCGCCATCGTGAACCCGATTCCCCCCAGAAATCCGACGCCCCACAGATGAACCCAGCCAATACCGCGTGGCAGTTGCGCAATTCCCAGCCGTACAGCGAGCCACGAAGCGCCGACGATCCCTATCGGCTTGCCCAGCAGCAGCCCCAGCACCACGCCCCAGATAACGCGGCTATCCCACTGAATGGCAGCGTCGCCCCCCAGCGCCACGCCCGCGTTCGCCAGCGCAAAAATCGGCATAATCAGAAACGCGACGGGGTAGTGCAGCTGATGCTCCAGCCGCTGCAGGGGTGATTGAACCCGCAGCGAGGCACGCTCAATCGCTTCCACCGCCGACTGTTGCTCTGGGTCCAGAATAATTTGCGCTTCTGTGTAGGGCTTCTCAAAGCGGCTCAGGTAGTCGCGCACACATCGCACATAGTGGGCAGGGTCAATTCGGGAACGCACAGGGATTACCAGCGCCGCCAGCACACCCGCTACCGTCGCATGCACGCCCGACTTGAGCATGAAGAACCACATCACCAGCCCCATCAGGAAATAGGCGAGCGCACTACGCACTCCCACCCGATTCGCACCGATCATCAACACCCACACCAGCAGGGCATATCCAAGAAAACCGATTTTGAGGTTTTCCGTGTAGAAGAGGGCAATCACCAGCACCGCGCCGAGGTCGTCCACAATCGCCAGCGCAGTTAGAAACACTTTCAATGCGGTAGGAGCGCGAGTGCCCAGCAGCGCCAGCGCACCCAGCGCGAAGGCAATATCGGTCGCCATCGGGATGCCCCAGCCGCGAATGTTTTCTGTGCCCCAGTTGAGCGCCACATAAATCAGCGCGGGCGCGACCATGCCCCCGATTGCCGCGGCAACCGGCAGCGACGCCTTTTGGAACGAAGCCAGCTCCCCCACCAGCAATTCGCGCTTGATTTCCATTCCTACAAGAAAGAAGAAAATCGCCATCAAGCCGTCATTAATCCAGAGCAACAGGGGCTTGTCCAGGCCTATCAGGTTGCCAAAACGCACTTCAACGGGTGTGTTCCACAGGCGAAAGTAGGTTTCTGCGAGCGGTGAGTTCGCCCAGAGGAGCGCTACAATCGCACACGCCAGTAAGATGATGCCCCCTGCCGTTGAGCGCTTGGCAAACTCCTGAAAGGGACTTAACAAGCGCTCGATGGGAGCCTCTGCCGAGATACTGTCCGGCATTGCCGTTTTAGGCATGGCTACATTCCTAACACATGGTATCCTGCGTCGATGTAAATGACTTCTCCGGTAATGCCACGCCCCAGCTCACTGAACAGAAACACGGCAGCATCGCCCACTTCGTAAGGATCGGTGTCGCGCTTGAAGGGAGCGCGCTCCCGCACATATTCCATCATCGAGGTAAAGCCCCGAATGCCGCGCGCCGCCAGCGTACTCACAGGACCAGGCGAAAGCGCGTTCACCCGAATCTGGCGGTCGCCCAGCTCGTAAGCCAGATAGCGCACGCTGGCTTCCAGCGCCGCTTTCGCAACCCCCATCACATTATAGCCAGGCACTACGCGCTCGCTCCCCAAATAGGTTAGCGTGAGAATAGAGGCTTTGGGCGCCAGAATGGGTTCCAGATAACGCACCGCCGCCACGAAAGTATATACGCTGGTCTCCATCGCAATCTTAAACCCTTCGCGGGAAGTGTCCAGAAAGCGTCCTGCGAGCTCCTCGCGCAGGGCATACGCAACGCAGTGCGCAACGAAATCTACCTGCCCCCAGTGTTCCTTCAGCATTGCGACACGCTCTGCGATTTCCGCATCGTTGTTCAGGTCGCACTGGAAGGTAAAGGCATCGGGCAGTTCCGCTGCGAGCGCACCTACCTTCTCCTCAAATCGCTCATTTTGATAGGAAATCGCCAGCGACGCCCCATGCTCCGCACAGCGCTGAGCAATCTTCCATGCCAGGCTATGTTGGTTCGCAACGCCGAAAATCACGCCTCGTTTCCCTGCAAGCAGACCGTTTCCTTGCATAGCCTGATTGTACCTCATGCGGGTATAATTTCCCCGTCATGTTCCGCCTGAACCCCGAATACACGCCTAAAGGCGATCAACCCCAGGCAATAGAGAAACTGGTCCAGGGGTTGGAAGCGGGGTATCGGTTTCAAACGCTTCTGGGGGCGACGGGCACAGGAAAGACCTTTACGATGGCGTCGGTGATTGCGCGTGTCCAGCGTCCGACGCTGGTGATTGCGCACAATAAGACCCTCGCCGCACAGCTGTGTCAGGAATTTCGTGCTTTCTTTCCCGAAAACGCCGTCCAGTTTTTCATCAGTTACTATGATTACTATCAACCCGAAGCCTATGTGCCTCAGACGGACACTTATATCGAGAAGACCGCCTCTATCAACGACGAAATTGACCGCCTGCGCCATGCGGCGACTCAGGCGGTGCTGGAGCGTCGGGATGTTATCGTAGTCGCCAGCGTTTCGTGTATCTACGGTCTGGGTTCACCGACCGAGTACCTCAGGAGTATTGTTACTGTCAAGCGCGGAGATTGCATAGACCCCCGCGAACTGGCGAGGCGCCTGGTGGAACTCCAGTATGTGCGCTCCGATATGGTGCTGGGACGCGGCACATTTCGGATTCGCGGTGATGTGATCGATGTGCAGCCCGCCGATGAGGAGTTCGTCACGCGGATTGAACTCTTTGGTGACGAGGTGGAGCGCATCTATCAATACGACCCCCTCAAAGGCGATATTCTGGCGGAACTGGAGCGAGCCGTTTTCTTCCCCGCTACCCACTATGTAACGCCGTGGGATCGAATGGACAGCATCATCGAGCAGATTCGGGCGGAGCTGGAAGAACAGGTGCGCTACTTTGAATCCCAGGGGCGCCTGATAGAAGCCCAGCGCATTCGTCAACGCACCGAGATGGACATCGAAATGATGCGGGAGCTGGGCTACTGCAACGGAATCGAGAACTACTCGCGTTACTTCGACGGGCGCAAGCCAGGCGAACCGCCCTATACCCTGCTGGACTACTTCCCAGAAGACTACATCGTGTTCATCGACGAGTCACACCAGACCATTCCCCAACTGCGAGGGATGTATAACGGCGACCTGCAGCGCAAGCGGATGCTGGTAGAATATGGCTTCCGCCTGCCCTCTGCGATGGACAACCGTCCCCTGCGATTCGAGGAGTTTCTCCAGCGCGTAGGACAGGTGATTTTCGTATCGGCGACGCCAGGACCCTACGAGCGTGAGGTGAGCGAGCAGATTGTGGAGCAGATTATTCGTCCTACGGGCTTGCTGGATCCCGAAGTGATTGTTCGTCCCACCCAGGGGCAGATTGACGACTTGATTGGCGAAATTCGTAAGCGCATTGAGCGTCAGGAGCGAGTGTTGGTCACGACGCTCACCAAGAAAATGGCGGAAGACCTCACCAGCTACCTTCAGGAACTGGGCATTAAAGTTCAGTACCTCCACTCGGATGTTCAGTCGCTGGAGCGGGCGGAAATTCTGCGCGACCTGCGTCTGGGGACTTACGATGTGGTGGTCGGCGTGAACTTGCTGCGCGAGGGGCTGGATCTGCCAGAGGTCTCGCTGGTGGCGATTCTGGACGCCGATAAAGAGGGTTTCCTGCGCTCGGAAACCTCTCTGATTCAAACCATCGGGCGTGCGGCGCGCAACAAGTTCGGACAGGTGATTCTGTACGCGGATAAAATCACTGGCTCCATGCAGCGGGCGATTGATGAGACCAATCGGCGTCGCCAGATTCAGCTGGAATACAATCGCCAGCACGGCATCGAACCAGAAACCGTGCGCAAAGAGGTTCGCGAAACGGTGCGGGCTTATAAAGTCGCTGAGGAGCGTGAGGCGTATCGAGTTGTGGACACTGACAGGGTGGCGTTTGAAGACTTACCTCTGGTCATTGACCGCCTTGAGAAGGAGATGCGCCAGTGCGCGAAGAATCTGGAGTTTGAACGCGCCGCTGTCCTGAGGGATGAGATTCTGCGCCTTCGCAGGATTCTGGAGCAGAGCGTCGTATAGGACTCCAGAAATTGCGGGGTGAAGCCGAAAATCTGGGACTCCAGATTTTTCGAAGCCTGCCGATAATTCGGGATAGGCAGTATGCTGAGGCAGAAAAAGGCAAACCTGCAGCGATGCAGGGGCGCAAAGCCCAAGGGTCTGCTCTGCGGGCAGACAGCCGGGTTGCCTGCCTCCGCGCTGATAGTCCATCAGCAGAGTAAGGAGGCAGAACGATGCAAATCACATTCGAGGAAGTACGGCGAGCGCTGAAAGCCTATCGGGCGGCGGTTCAGGCGCCAATCCCGAAAGAGCGTGTGCCAGAGCCTGTTCAGACCTCGCCCGAGGCGGATCAGCAACTGGCGCGTGAGCTGGCGCGGCAACTGGTGCAGATGCCCGATGTGCGCGAAGAGCGCGTCGATGAGGTTAAAGCCAAACTCGCCAGCGGGACCTATCGCGTCTCGTCTGAGATGGCCGCGGGCGCCATTATTCGCCGCGCCCTTGCCGATAAAATCCGCTAACTCCGCACCGCAGGGGAGGCAAAATACCTCCCCTGCACCATTAAATCTGCAGGAAAATCACCCCTGTGCGAGAACCTTTAGCATGTGAGCCAGCCTTGTTGGGTTCTCGCCATTGTGAATCAGAAGGGCGGTGTGGGTAAGACCACCACGGCAGTAAACCTGTCGGCGGGGCTTGCCGCGGCAGGCGATACCGTCCTTCTGATCGACGCCGACCCTCAGGCAAACGCCACAAGCGGGCTGGGTGTGGAAGAGCGCGAATACAACCTGTTTGATCTCTTTCAGGAAGATGCGACACCAGAGCAAGTTATTTCCGAAACAGGACGCCCGAATTTGTGGCTCATTCCCGCCAGTATAGACCTTGCAGGAATCGATGTGCTACTTGCCTCCCGAATCGCTCGTGAAACCATTCTCAAGCAGATTCTTCAGCCTTTACGCGGGCGGTTCCAGTGGATTATTGTGGATACGCCTCCCTCATTAGGCTTGTTGACCATCAACGCCCTCACTGCTGCTGACGGACTGATTATTCCTCTTCAATGTGAATATTATGCACTTGAAGGACTGACGCAGTTGATGCGCACGATTGATCTGGTACGCCAGCATCTCAATCCGAATCTGACCATTTGGAAGGTTCTTCTGACGATGTACGATACCCGCACACGCCTTGCGGAGCAGGTGGAATCCGAGGTGCGTAAGTTTTTTGGTGCGAAAGTCGCGCAAACGGTCATTCCGCGCAATGTCCGAATCGGGGAATCGCCCAGCTTTGGACAGCCAGTTATAGAGTACGATCCCCGCTCGCGAGGAGCAAAGGCATATCTGGAGTTTGTGAAGGAGGTACGCGAATATGGCGCGTCGCGGTCTGGGTAAAGGGATTGGCGCATTGTTGGGGCAGTCAGAGCTTTCGGAAACTCTGGTGCAGGAGATTCCGATTGCCCAGATACGCCCGAACCCGTTTCAGCCTCGTCGGCAGTTTGACGAAGAGTCGTTGCGGGAGCTGGCAGAATCGATTCGTCAGATGGGCGTAATTCAGCCGATCATCGTCCGGCAGGAATCGGCGGAAGACTATGTGCTGGTGGCAGGTGAGCGTCGGTTGCGAGCAGCACAGATGGCAGGGCTCACCGCAATTCCTGCGATTGTGCGGTCTCCATCCGAGCAGCAGATGCTGGAGATGGCGCTTGTGGAAAATGTTCAGCGTGAGGATATTAATCCTGTTGATGCGGCGCTGGCATACAAGCGTCTGATGGACGAGTTCGGTTTGACGATGGAACAGGTCGCTCAGCGCGTGGGCAAAAGCGTCCCTGCCATTTCCAACACTATTCGCCTGCTTCAGCTGCCAGAGTACATTCTGGAGACGATTCGCAACGGCGCACTGAGTGAGGGACATGGGCGCGCTCTGCTTATGGTACGAGATGCCGTCCACCAGCGACAGCTGTGGCAGGAGATTCTCTCGGATAACCTGAGCGTTCGCACGGCGGAACTGCGTGCACGCGAATGGCGAGAACGCGAGATGAACCCTACGCCGCGCAACGCGCCCCAATCGGCACCTCAACCCGTTTCTGTTTCAGTGGAGCTGAAAGCGCTGGAGCAAAATTTGAGCGCCTATCTTGGCACGCGCGTGCAGGTAGTTCAGATGGCTGGCGGCGGAGGGCGCATTGTGATAGAGTTTTACTCAGAGGAGGAGCTGGGGCGCATCCTTGAGATTATTGCCCCGAACGGGCTGTAGTTTTCATGTGAAAACCCCTGCTGCAGGTGAACACGATGGAAAAGGCAAGGCTAAAAGCGAGGCAACAGTTTCGCGAGATGCGCTTCGGGCTTTTCGTCCACTGGGGCATCTACTCCCTCCTGGGACGAGGGGAATGGGTCATGTATCACGAAAAAATCCCCAGGCAAGAGTACGAAAAGCTTATGCAGCAGTTCAATCCCACCTTGTTCAATGCTCGCGAGTGGATACAAATCGTCAAGAAGGCAGGGATGCGCTACATCACTATTACTGCGAAGCATCACGACGGCTTCTGCATGTATGACAGCGACCTGACCGATTACAAAATCACTAACACACCTTATCGCCGCGACCCGATGGCTGACCTCGCCCGGGAATGTAAACGGCAAAACATCGCGCTGCTTTTCTACTACTCTCCACTCGATTGGCACCACCCTGCTTATGAGAACGATTGGGAAGCCTATACGCGCTACTGGCATGGGCAGGTCCTTGAACTCTTTCGCAAATACCAGCCCTTCGGTATCTGGCTGGACGGATGTTGGCATAAACCAGAGCAGCTGGACGCTACATGGAAACTTACTCAGCTCTATCGAGAAATCCGCAAAATCGCCCCCGGAGCGATTATTGGAAACAATCACCATCAGCCGCCCCTCCCCGATGAAGATATCCAGACCTTCGAGCAAGACCTGCCCGGAGAAAATACAGCAGGCTTTAACCCTGTCAAGCCCGTGGAAGAGGCGCTCTATGAGACCTGTATGACCATCAATAACAGTTGGGGATATCACGCAGGTGATCATAACCATAAAAGCGTCGAGACCCTTGTCAAAACCCTTTCCACCTGTGCTGGACGAGACGCCAACCTGCTTCTGAATGTTGGACCGAAGCCTGACGGCACCATCCAGCCTGAATTCGTCGAAAGGCTGGATGGGATGGGCAGATGGCTCGCTATTTACGGTGAGGCAATCTATCGCACGCGTGGACGAATCATTCCAGAAGCGGAATGGGGCACTCTCACGATGCGCGGCAAGCGATTCTTTTTACATATCTGGCAAATGCCCCCCGAGCGAACTGTTGTGATAGAGCCATTTGCCAAGCGTGCGCGCAAGGCTTTCTGGATGGACACCAAAGAGCCTGTTTTGTTTACTCAGGAAGCGCAAACCCTGCGAGTGGTACTCCCCGACAGGGTCTTACCAGAGGTGTCGAAGTGATTGAGCTGGAGGTTCTCTGAAATGGCTTCCGAGCTGATCTTAAGCAAGGAGCGGAGCGCCCTTGTGGTCGTCGATATGCAGGAAACTTTCCTTGAACCTATCAAGGTACGCGGGCTGATAGAGCGCAATATTCTGTTGCTCATGCAAATTGCGCAACACTTGACTATCCCGATACTGGCGACGACTCAAAATGCAGAGAAACTCGGCGGGATGACTCCAGCGCTTCAAGAGATACCCGGAGTTCCCGTCTTCAACAAACTCTGTTTCAGTTGCTGGCAGGAGGAAGCGTTTGCGAAAGCGCTGCAAGAATCAGGCTGCCAGCAAATTCTCCTGACGGGGGTGGAATCCCATATCTGCGTTATGCAAACGGCTCTTGACCTGATAGAGGCGGGTTATCAGGTACATATCCCTTATGATGCGGTTGCCAGCCGAAACAAGCGTGATTGGAAGTACGCCCTCTATCGTTTACAAAGTGGGGGTGCTATTATCACCTCGGTAGAGTCTGCAGTCTACGAATGGCTGGGAGCTGCAGGAACGGAGGAATTCCGCAAGGTACTCCCCCTCCTGAAGGCGCATATGAGTCCTCAGCCGGAGTCCCCCGAGGAAACAGAATGAGAACTCAACCGCGAAACAGGCTCTTCAGGACAAAGTAAAGGTTCGCAGGGCGTTCCGCCAGGCGCCGCGAGAAGTAAGGATACCATTGCTCTCCATAGGGCACATAAATCAAGGTACGATAGCCTTCTGTCACCAGCTGCTTCTGGAGGTCGCGGCTGATTCCGTAGAGCAACTGAAACTCAAACTGATTTTTGGCAAGCCCAATTTGCTGGGCATATTCTTTCGCGTGGCGAATAAGGCGCCTATCGTGCGTTGCAATTGCAGGCTCTTTCCCACGGCGAAGAAGCTCTTCCATCAAAATCCAGAACTGGCGATCTACCTCCCGCTTGGAGCGATAAGCGACCGACGGCGGCTCTGCATATGCCCCCTTGACCAGACGAATACGCGCCCCCAATTCCAGAAGCCGCTCCATATCGCGGGGAGTGCGGTAGAGATAAGTTTGCAAAACCGTGCCCGTGTTTGGGTACCGCGGAAACATCTCGCAGAAGAGGTCTAAGATTCCGTCTGTGTGTTTACTGCTCTCCATGTCGATCCAGACAAAATTGCCCAGATCGTGCGCTGTCTTGAGAACGCATTCCAGGTTCGCCCTGCAAAGGTCACGCCCCAGATCCAACCCTAGTTGCGTCAGCTTAATGGAGATACAGGCGTTAACTCTCGTATCCGCAATTTTTTCAAGCAGCAGAATATACTGACGTGCCGCGTTTTCTGCATCTTCGGGGCGTGTCGTATCTTCCCCAAGATAGTCCAGGGCTACCGCAAAACCTTGTTGATTAAGGCTTTGAGCCACTCGTATTGCAGTATCCAGATCCTCTCCTGCAATAAAGCGCTCGACCAGTCCCCGCGCCATACGGCTATGTTTTATCCAGTTTTTGAAAGCGGGCCACTCTGCCACTTTCAGCACCAGTGCACGCGAGAGCATCGTTGCTCCTCCTTAGTGGGTTTAAGTTATTTCTTGCCCGTTTCAGCGGGTTTCATCTCCCACCAGTAATCCATCACATCGCGCGAGGGGTCTGGCTTGGGCGGTTCCACCTTTGCAGGCGCCTTGGGAGCCGAAGCCTGCGGGGTTGTAGGTGGCTTGTTGCTGATGGCTTGCTTATTTCGTTCCAACATCGCCTTGACTTCTGCTTCCGAAGGGGCAGGTGTGCTTGGGGGAGTACTGTTTTGAGCTTCATGTTGATGCGTTTCTTCCATAAGGGGTGCTATCTGGGTAGACCACCCATACCAGATGATAAAGGCAAGCGCAATAATCATCACACCGATATAGCCGATAGGAATGCTACGCCGTCGCATCGTTTCAGCCTCCAGAGAGATTATACCGCATGGCTACCCAATTCGTTCCTGCTGAACAATCGCATCAAACTGCAAGGCAACATCCGCGAGTGCAGAGCGCAAATCGGAAAGCAGAGGTAGTTGTGCCCGTGCGATGGCGACATCATCCAGATTAATCGGAACAACCAGCACAGCCTCTTCTCCGAGCGGTCCCTGCATAATCACCTTGCCGAAGGGGTTGACAATCCAGGATGCTCCCACAAAGCCTTTGCCGCCCTCAAATCCCACCAGGCTCGCCTGCGCCACAAACAGCGTATGTTCGCTGGCAATCTGAGTGAGCATGCGATGGTAG
>CAZQPV010000022.1:0-20829 GCA_964595265.1 uncultured Fimbriimonadales bacterium | reverse complement strand
TGGGCACGCCCACAATCGCGCTCTTCGGCGCCAGCCCCTGGTGGGTGTGGACGCCTCCTGTGCCCCATCTGTACCGAATCTTGCCTGAAGACCCTTGCCCCAAATGCTATGAGAACCGTTTCCGCAACGCCGAATGCTTACTGCCCGTGCATCAGTGCATGCTCAGCGTGCGCCCGGAGAAGGTGATTGCGGTGTTAGAGAAGGTTTTAAGTTAGCCTGTTGCCTGCTTTTGGCGTTCCTTGCGAGTCCCTCTGGCGCTGTCCTGCTTCTTGGGGCGCTTCGCCCACATTCAGCGCACAAACGCCTCATCGCCAGCAGTCAAAGCGCCCCCTCCCAGCCCCTGGAGAACCTTGACTATCTCTTAACTACCCTTTAACCTGAGTAAGTTATAATTAGGGCTGAGGTGATTCCTATGCGCCCGAAAGGCTTTACGCTGATTGAGCTGCTGGTGGTCATTGCGATTATCGCCATTCTGGCGGCGATTCTGTTCCCGGTGTTCGCCCAGGCGCGTGAGAAAGCGCGCCAGACGGGCTGCCTGAGCAATGTCAAGCAGATTGGTCTCGCTGTCCAGATGTATGCTCAGGACTACGACG
Source organism: uncultured Fimbriimonadales bacterium (assembly GCA_964595265.1). Taxonomy (GTDB): domain Bacteria; phylum Armatimonadota; class Fimbriimonadia; order Fimbriimonadales; family GBS-DC; genus LDYB01. Next base: position 20,236 of record CAZQPV010000022.1, on the reverse strand, counting down.
AGTATGTGCCGCGCAACGCTTATGCCGACCCGCCCCGCGTGCTGGAAGGCGACCATTTCGTGAACTGCTCCTCGCCCCGCTGGATGGATGTGCTTTACCCGTACATCAAAAATGCGGATGTGTTCAACTGCCCCAGCGACCCGTTCTCCGCGATTTCGGGCACGCTCCCGCACGAGGGCAATCGCACGCACACGCTGATGCCCAACAAGCGCTATGTGTATCAGCCCTATTCGCCTGATGGGCGCAATGTCTATCGAGAGGCGGACTGCGGCGACCCGATGGGCACCACGAATGTGGGACGCCGATTCGGCAGTTACGCCATCAACAACATGTATTACGCAGGGTGCGGCATTCAGACCTCGCTCTCAACCTGCACGCCGCCCAACAATAAGCCGCTCGCTATTGTCGCGGAGCCAGCTGATACCGTGCTGATCGCCGAAGTGCAGGGCTACGGTCAGAGCGCGGACTTCTATCGGGCAAGCTTGAACGATCCGCAGCCCACCCGTGCAGTGGAGACCTTCCCGTTCCCAGCGCTGCTGAATCGGCGCAACAACGGCGCGATTCTCGGACGCCACATGAAGCTCAGCAATGTCGTGTGGATGGACGGGCACGCGAAGGCGGTCTCGCTGAACTATCTGGCGGAGATTAACCCGCAAATCTGCGGCACGACCTGCGTGATGTTCCGCTTCACCGTCGACGACGACCGCCCGCGCTAACCCCTCGTTCTAAAAACAAAGCCTCCCCTTTTGCAGGGGAGGCTTTGTTTTTACGCAGACTCTAAAAACGTCCCCAGCACGCCGATAATCCCCCGTGATGTTACGAGGTCTCTATATCGCAAGCGAGGGGATGATTGCCCGCCAGAAGGCGCAGGATGTGCTGGCTTCGAACTTAGCCAATCTCAACACGACGGGCTTCAAGGCGGATTGCCCTGTGTTCGCCAGCGTCTATGAGCGCGCCCTCTATCGGGTGCAGGGCAACAGCGCCGCCCCCATCGGCACACTCTCGGCAGGCACTCTGCTGGAATCGACCTATACCGACCTGCAGGCAGGCGCCCTGCAACACACGCGCAATCCGCTGGATCTGGCGATTGAGGGCGAAGGCTTTTTCGCGTTGCAGACCCCGCGCGGCGTGCGCTACACCCGCAACGGGGCGTTCCAGCTGAACGCCGAGGGGGTGCTGGTGAGCCGCGAGGGCTATCCTGTGCTTTCGGAAACGGGCGAGCCCATTCGCGTTCCGCGCGGCGCGAACCTCACCATCGGCGAGGACGGCGTGGTGCGTATCAATGAGACGCCTACCGCCAGACTTCGAATCGTAGGAGGCAACCTCACCAAAGACGCCGATGGGCTGTTTGTGGGCAACGCAACACCCCTCGCCAACCCGCGACTCGTCGTAGGCGCGCTGGAAGCCTCCAATGTCAACCTTATCCGCGAGATGGTCAGCATGATTGAAATCATCCGCGCCTACGAGAGCCACCAGAAGGTGATTCAAACCCATGATGAAACGCTCAATCGTGCGATTAACGAGTTGCCCAAAATCTAACAAGGGGGTTATCCGATGATTCGCGCACTCCATACCGCCGCAACGGGAATGGAAGCTCAACAGTTCAACATCGATGTGATTTCGAACAATCTGGCGAATGTGAACACGAACGGTTTTAAGACTGTGCGCGCCGATTTTGAGGACTTGCTCTATCAGACCCTGCGCCCTGCAGGTGCCAGTGTGGCAGGGGGCGCTCAGGTTCCCAGCGGTCTGCAGGTAGGGTTGGGCGCACGCCCTGCCGCCACCTACGGAATCTTCAGCACGGGCGCCATTCAGGTAACGGGTAACCCGCTCGACCTGGCGATCGAGGGCGACGGATTCTTTAAAGTGCTGTTGCCCGATGGCACGGTCGCCTACACGCGCGACGGGGGCTTCAAGCTGGACAGTCAGGGGCGACTGGTGACCTCGATGGGCTATCCGCTGGAGCCAGAGATTATCCTGCCGCCCGATGTGGAGCAGGTGCTAATCGGGCGCGATGGCACTATTTCGGTGCGTCGTGGCGGTCAGGACGGCGTGGAGCAGATTGGGCAGATTACTCTGGTACGCTTCATCAACCCGGCGGGGCTGAACCGTATTGGGATGAACCTCTACCGGATGACGCCCGCTGCAGGCGAGCCGATTGAGGGCACGCCGGGCACAAATGGGCTGGGTGAGATTGCCGGGGGCAGCCTCGAAGCCTCGAATGTGCAGATTGTGGACGAGATGGTGCGCCTGATTATGGCGCAACGCGCTTATGAGGTGAACTCCCGCGCCATTCAGACGGCGGATGAGATGCTCTCGGTCGCCAAAGACCTGAAGCGGTAATCAGCCTTCCGCCTCAAAGCGCGGGGTGTAATCGGCTGGGGGTGCGTCGTAGTGGTCGCACCCCTTTTGCTGTTGGGTCTCGCGCTCCAGTTCCAGCAACAGGGCGCGCTGTTTCTGGCGCAGGGTTTCCTGACAGCGCGCGTCCGCCTCCATCGCACGGCGCAACAGCGGCAGCCAGCGCGGGTCGGGTTCCAACCGTTCCAGCGTGGCAAGCACCTCCTCGCGCCGCTGGAGCAGACCGTTCACAGCCTCCCAATCTTCGTCTTCGATTGCCTGCTCCGTGCAGAGCGTCAGCATCCAGAAATCGTGCAGTAAATCCTCTACGATGTTTCTACCCACGCAGACTCACCTTCCCTGGAGCAATCGGGGTTGCCGACACTGCCTCGCCCTGCGAAGCGACCGTGTCCCAAGCTTCACGCAGTTCCGACAGCAGGTTCACCACATGCTGGGCGCGTTCCACACTGTCCTGAAGGTTCGCCTCTACCAGCTGGTTATACATGTAGGTGTAGAGGCGAAAGAGGTTCTCGGCGATTTCCCCGCCTCTGGTGAAGTCCAGGCTACTGATTAGTTCGGCGAGGATTTTCTGGGCGCGTTGCAGGTAGTAGTTTTGCTGGTCGTACTGGCGGTTCTGCATCGCGTCGATTGCGTTGTTGATGAAGCGAATCGCACCGTCGTAGAGCATGACAATCAGGCGTGCGGGGGAAGCCGTCTCCACCGCCGTTTCCAGGTATCGGTCGTATCCGTTCGTATACATAGGGTCTACTCCTTATTGAGTGGAGATTAGCGTGCGAAGAGACTCATAGCGCCCATCCCGCCCATCATTGCCGCGAGACGGGCGCCTTGAGACTGCATCTGGCTGATGGAGCGTTCCAGCCGTGCGAACTGCTCGCGAAGCATAATCTGTCGGCGAGAGACCTCATCGCGAATCCGTTGCATCTGGTCGTCGATGGCTTTAATCTGATCCTGAAGGGTGTCTTTGGCGTACTTGAGGTCGCCATTCACGATGTCCGTGACCTGTCGCGTGTAGAGCCGCACGAGGTCGGCGACGCCGCGCGTGAAATGTACCACGCCGTAGGTACCGGGCGTCGTGGCAGAGACGCGAATCTGCAACCCATCGGTGTTCGCGTTGCCTGAGTTGCCCGTGAGGAACTGCCCGCGTCCGGTGGCAGGTTCGCCGTTAATCGTGCCTGCCACATCCTGCCCGGTGGCGTCGATGCCGTCGGTGCCGATTCCGGAGTTGTCAGGTCCTGCGGCGAGGTTAGACACCACGCGAAAACTGCCCGCGGAGCCGTAGTTTCGCGCTTCGATCACCAGGCGCCCACTCGCGTCTTTACTGGCGACCACGAGGTTTTTCAGCCGCGAGTCGCTGTTAATCCGGGCAATCGTATCGTCAATCGTGGTGCCGGGATCTAAGGTAATGGAGTAGGTTTCGCTCCCGAACAGGCTGCCGCCGAAGGTGAGCGTTTCGGAAGTGGTGCGTGCGGCGGTCTGCGCCGTGCCTGCGACTGCCTTCGCTTTCGTAGCGACCTGCGTGATAACCACCTCATAGCCTCCCGTAGGGGACGGGCGTGTGGCGTCCGTCGCTGACACGAAGCTGATGTTCGGGTCGGTGGTGGCGCCCTGCGCGGTGAAGAGGCGAATCACGCCGTTGAGGTCTTCCGCTAACTTCTGATTGAGCGTGCTTTCGTTGAGTGTTAGCTTGCCGTCTTCACCCAGCATTACGCCCACCTGCGCCAATACCCGCAGGCTGCCATCCAGACCCTCCACAGGGTTTATAATCCGTTGCAGAATCGAGTCGCGCACAAGGCTGACAGTGATGTCACCGAACAGCACACCCGTTTCTAAAGTTTCCTTATTGAAAGAGGCGTTCTGTTTAATGAAATCCACCAGCGCGTTATAGGCGTCGATGAAGCCCTGCACATTTTTCTTGACCGCTTCGGTGTCGCGCGTGAGGGTGATGGTAGCGGTTTTGGGGTTGGTGGCGTCTCCGCTCAAAAGCGTGAGGGTCACGCCCGGGATTGCGTCGCTAACCTGATTCTTGCTGCGTCGGAAGGTGAAGCCGTCGATGGTGAACTCGGCATCCTGCGCCTGAACCAGCTCGTTCTGGTAGCGGTTCTGAAGCACACCGAGTTGTTTGAGCAGGTTATCGGGGTCTTCAAATTCAGGCAGTCGGCTGCCGCCATCGATTTTAAGGCGGTAGTAGGTCGTGCCGTTTTCGGTCTCAGTCTCCACACTGGCAGTGACACCCGCGCCTGCGCCGTTGATTTTGCTGGCGATTCGCTCGAGGCTATCCGTTCCGAAGTCGATGGCGATGTCAACGCCGTTAATCCGGATTGTGCCAGTGGGGGGGCTGCTGATGCCGAGCTGGGAGCCGATGGACTCGGTGGCGCTTCGGAATCGGCTGGAGAGCGCGGCGTTGGCTTGCTGATTGCGCACGAATTCTGCGTAGGTCACCAGTTTGAGGGTGGGCGTCAGAACCAGATTGCCTCCAATCTCGGCGAGTTGGATCTGGCTATTTTGGCCCGTTTCGTTCGCGGTGAGGGTGAGGTAATACTGGTCGCCGTCCGCGCGGAGGATGGAGGCGGTTACGCCCGCGTTCGCGTTGTTAATCTTGCTGGCGATGGAGCGCAGGGTGTCGTTCGCGCTCACCTCAATTACTTTGCCGTTCAGCAGGAAGCGCCCGCTTACACCCAGCTCTGCAGTGTCGGAGCTGTGGGCGCCGCTGACAATCTTATGCGCCTGCGCCAATCGGCTGACCCGAATCTCGTAAGTGCCGGGCAGCGCTTCCGCCGACGGATTGACCGTGACCACATTCGTGTCGCTGGAAGTGCCCTTGAGGATGCTGAAAGCACTGCGCGTGGACAGGGCGCCTGCCGCGGTCTGCAGATTCCGCACCAGCCCCTGGAACTGGTCAAATGCGCTCATGCGCGCGTTCAGCTGCGATTTGCGCACCATCAACTGCTGGAGCGGGCGCGACTGCAGCTCCACAAGCCTCTGGATAATCGACTCGGTGTCGATCCCCGTGGCTAAGCCCGAAAAGTTAATCCCCGAAATGCTCCCTCCAATCACTCTGGTTCACCTCCTGGCGTCCTTCCCTCTCAGGCGCGTCCATGCCACCTACTCTGAGCCAGAGGGGATTATCGGAAGCCTGCCTGCAGAACTGGACTCTCAAGAATACGGGGTTTCTGCCGATAATCAGGCGTGATGAGAGCCGTACTGGTTTTGAGCGTGCTTGGGATGGCGCTGGTACGGCTTATGGAGGAGCCGCTGAAGATACGCATAGCCCCATCGGTTTCGGTGCAGTCAGAGCGGTTTCGCCTGGCGGAAATTGCGGAGCTCAGTGGGGGCGACGAGGCGTTGCGTGAGGCGGTTGGCGCAATCGAGCTGGGCGCTTCACCTCTGCCAGGGCAGAAACGCGCCTTCACCCGCCAGCAGTTGATGACGCGCCTGCGCCAGCACGGCTATAACCCCGCCGAATTCACGATAGAAATGCCCGACGCGATTCAGATTACGCGTGTGGCGCAGGCGGTGGGCGCAAGCGCGATTGAGCAGTTCGCCCGCGCCGAGATTCAAAAACGCTCCGGAGTTGACATCAGCCGCTGGCGGCTGGAGAACCCGCCTAATGCAATCGCCCTGCCCGAAGGCACGCTCTCTTTCGCGGTGGAGGGCACGCCGCGCGTCAGCGAAACAAGCGCGCTGATAGCGGTCGCGGTACAGGTCAACAACGAGACCCGCGCCCGCTACAGTTTGCGCTTTCAGGCGCCGCCCAGCACACGCACGCCCATCGTTCGTGTCGGCGAGACGGTGCAGGTGGTGGTGCAATCAGGCGGGGTGGTGATAGAGGTTTTGGGCGTGGCGCGGGCGTCAGGCGCAGAGGGCGAGGTCATCACGGTTTATGTGCCCGAAACGCAAAAAACAGTTCGCGCCCGCGTTGTAGAAAAAGGGCGCGTGGAGGTGGTGTTATGAGATGGATTGCCCTGATGACTCTCTGCATGCTTTGCCTCTCGTACGCACGGAACGAAGACGAAACCCGTGCGTCTCCACAAAAAGTGCCCGAACCCCTTGCGCCTGCTACGGGCTCTCTCTGGAGCGAGGGGGCTGGCTCGCTGTTTGACGACTTCAAGGCGCGGCGCGTGGGCGACCTGCTCACGATTATCGTTTCGGAAAGCACCACCGCCTCCGCCCGCGCCGATACCGCCGTCAGCAAAAGTGAATCGGCGTCCACCACCGCTGGCGTGGGACCGCTGCTGAACTTTCTCTGGCCCCAGCTGAGTGCCAGCGGCAAGACCGATTCGACGGTGCAGGGCAACACCGCACGTGCGGGCACGCTCACCACGCGCCTCACCGTTGTGGTGGTGGAGACCTATCCGAACGGCGTGTTGCGCATCGAGGGCAAGCGCACCCTCAAAATTAACGAGGAGACCCAGACTCTGGTGTTCACGGGGCTGGTGCGCACGCGCGACATCCGCTCAGATAACACTGTGCCCTCGAATGCGATTGCGAACGCCGAAATCTACTTCGAGGGCAAAGGGATTGTGGGCACACGCCAGCGCGAGGGCATTATCACCCGCCTGTTCAAGTGGCTCTTTTAGGAGGCGACGATGCGACTCGGGGTGCTACTTCTGGTTCTGGGCTGGGCAGGATCTGTTGCATGGGCGCAATCGCCCGCGACGCGCCTGAAAGATATTGCGCAGGTTCGAGGCGTGCGCTCCAACCAGCTGATTGGCTACGGGCTGGTGGTCGGGCTGGAAGGCACGGGCGACAGCTCGGGCGCGTTTTTCACCGTGCAATCCATCAGCAACATGCTGGAGCGGCTGGGCATTACGGTTCCGCCCGGAGCCATTAAGGTGAAAAATGTGGCGGCGGTAATCGTTACGGCAGAACTGCCCCCCTTCGCCCGCGCAGGCAACACGATTGATGTGGTGGTCTCCAGTATCGGCGACGCGCGCTCGTTGCAGGGCGGCACGCTGTTGCAGACCCCTCTGCGCGGCGCGGATGGCCAGGTGTACGCCGTGGCGCAGGGACCCATCTCCATCGGCGGGTTCAACTTCGGGGGTGGGGGCAATCGTGTGCAACGCAATCATGTTACGGTGGGGCGCATCCCCAATGGCGCCCTGATTGAGCGGGAAGTGCCGTCGCAATTTCTCACAGGCGACAACACCGTAACAATCCAGCTCCATAAGCCCGATTTCACCACCGTCGCGCGCGTGGTCAACAGCATTCGGAGCGCGTTTCCGAATCTGCGTGTGCGCGCGGTAGACCCCGCCACCGTCCAGATTGGGCTGGAAGACGCGCTGGACCCCGTGATGCTGATTGCCCAGCTGGAGACTCTGCCCGTTGTGCCCGATACGACAGCCCGCGTGGTGGTCAACGAGCGCACAGGCACGGTGATTGTGAACGGCGAGGTTCGAATTGCACCCGTCGCGATTGCGCACGGGGGCATCACCGTGCGGGTGCAGACTACCCTGGAAGTCTCGCAGCCGCCACCTCTCAGCGGAGGGCAGACCGCGGTTGTGCCCCGGACGCAGGTGGATGTGCAGCAGGAGCCTGCCCGTATGGTCTACTTCAAAGAGGGCGCGTCGGTGGAGTCGCTTGTGAAGGCGCTGAACGCTCTGGGGGTCAGCCCGCGCGACCTGATTGCGATTCTGCAGGCGCTCAAAAGCGCAGGCGCCCTGCACGCCGAAATCGAGGTGCAATAATGCGAATCGACAAACCCATCCCGAACCACACGGCGCCAGCCGTCCCGCGCACACCCGAACAGAAGCGACTCTACGAGGCGTGTCAGCAGCTGGAGTCTACCTTTCTGCTCCACCTCTGGCGCACGATGCAACGCACGGTTCCCCAAGCGTCCAAAACTCTCAACTATGCGGAGATGTTTGACTTCCAGTTTGCCGAATATCTGGCGGTGCGGGGGAACTTCGGGCTGGCAGACCAGTTATACCAGCAGCTGAGCGCCCATCTTCCCGATACGGAGGGTGAACCATGAGAACAGCCGACACGCTGGAACTGTTTTTGCGCGAGGTGCGCCACGCGCTGCCGATGCTTCGGGCGTGGCGTCAGGCGCTGGTACGCCGCGATCTGGACGCCATCGAGCGCTGGCACGCGCGGCTGGAGCCAACCCTGCAACGGCTGGAGCAACTGCGCGCCCAGCTGCAACCCCCTGAAGACGCCCCACGCAGCGAGGAAGCGCTCGCGTTGATCCAAGAACTGGACTGGCTGCTCGAATCGACGCACGAGATTATCCTGAACGAACTGGGCTACACCCATGAGCTGATGGCGCTGCTGGTGCGTGCGTCCGAACCCGAACACTACGCGCCGCTTGCCGAGCGCCCCGCGCCTAACCTGCTGGTGAACACGGAGGTCTGAGCCATGTCCAGTTTTATGGGGATTGAGCTGGGGATTCGCGCCCTGCGGGCGTTCCAGATTGGGCTGGAGGTCACGGGGCACAATGTGGCAAATGTGAATACGCCGGGCTATACCCGGCGGCGTGTGCGGTTCGCCAACACCCCAGAGTTTGCCATCAGCCCTCAGCTGCGCCTCGGCACAGGCGTGATGGCGCAGAGCATCCAGCGCATCCGCGACCTGATGCTGGAGCAGCGCGTCAACACCAACACGGGCGATTGGGCACGCTGGAACGCGCTCGCCGAGAACCTGCAGGCCATAGAGGGACTCTTCAACGAACCTGGCGAGCAGGGGATTAGCGCGAAGCTGAACGCGCTGTTTAATGCGTTTGACGAACTTGCCACGCGCCCTGATAGCCTTGCGGCGCGCCAGCAGGTGCTTCAGGCGGCGCGTGCACTTACCGAAACCCTGCGCACGCTTCATCGCAACCTCACCACGCTGGAGAGCCAGATTCAGAGTCAGGCGGTCAGCACGATTGAGCAGGCGAACCAGCTGGCGCAGCAACTGGCGCGCCTCAACGAACAGATTCGCGCGGCGCACTCCAGCGGCGCGGAAGCGGGCGACCTGCTGGATCAGCGCGACCGCCTGATTGGGCAGCTCAGCGAGCTGGTCGGCGCCCGCGCCCACTACAGCAACGACGGCAGCGTGATGCTGTTCGTGGACGGGCACACCCTGGTGCAGGACGGCGCCACATTCCCCCTGCCCACCGCGATAGACCTCGCCAACCGCGCGTTAGACAGCACCCCCACCGATATTCGCATTCAAAACGGACAACTGCGCGGGCTGATGGACAGCCTCGCGCAACTCCAGAGCTATCGCGCCGACCTCAACACCTTCGCCAGCACGCTCATTACGCAGGTGAACGCGATTCACAGCACAGGCTACGGGCTGGACGGCAACACAGGCTACATGTTTTTCAGCGGCACCGATGCTTCGAATATTGACCTGCACGCCGATGTGAGCGACCCGAATCGCATCGCCGCCTCCGCAGTGGCGGGCGCGCCAGGCAATAACGGAATCGCCCTTGCGCTGGCGAACCTGCGCAACGACCCGCAGGCATCGCTCGGCGGACAGAGCCTCACCCAGTTCTATCGCGCCCTCGTGGGACGGCTCGGCAACGACGCGCAGGTCTCCAGAAACCGCGCCGAAACGCAACAATTAACAGTGGAGCACCTGCAAAACCTGCGCGAGTCGGTTTCGGGCGTTTCTCTGGATGAGGAAGCGGCGAACCTTGTGCGGTTTCAGCGCAGCTATCAGGCGGCAGCCAAAATGGTCAGCACTTTCGACTCGCTGTTGCAGGATTTGCTCCAGTTTGTAGCGCCGCGCTAACAGGTGAAGCGTGATGCGAATCAGCACGGAGTGGCAGTTTCGGCAGATGGAGCGGGCAGTCGGTCGGGGCACCGAGCGCCTGAGTCTGTGGCAGCGCCGCACGGCGACAGGACGGCGCGTGGAGCAGCCCTCCGATGACCCCGTGGGCACGGTGCATGCGCTCGCGCTTCGTCAGCAGGTTGCCCAGATAGAACAGTACGGGCGCAACATTCGCGAGGCGAAGCTGTTTTTGCAGGCGACGGAGCAAGCCTTTGCTGATATTGGCGAGGTGCTGGCGCAGGCGCGCCAGATTGTGACGCAGGGCGCGAACGACACGCTCACTGCTGAAGCACGCGAGGCGCTCATCCAGCAAGTGCGCCAGCTCAAACAGCGCCTGCACCAGCTGGGCAACCAGCGCCCCGACGGCGAACGCTACCTGTTTAGCGGGCAAAACCTGCATACTGCGCCGTTTGATATCGTCGGCGGCGCGATGGTCTACAACGGCGACGGCAACCCGCTGCTGGTGCCGATCGCGCCCGACCGCAACCTGCCGATGAACTTTTCAGGCGCACGGATTGCTGACCTCTACAATAAACTCACCGAGATCGAAAACCACCTGCTCAGCGCCGACTCGTTTGCGCTTTCCAACACCGACCTGCGCGATATTGAGCAGTTCCAGTCCGAGTTTCATCGCTACCGCGGGGAGGTGGGGGTGCGCCTGCGCGAGCTACAGGATTATGAGACCCTGTATGCCAGCCGCAAAGATCAGCTGCTCGGCAACTTAGCCGATATTGAAGAGATTGACCTGGCGGAAGCCATCAGCCAGCTGCGCCAGTCGGAGCTGAGCTATCAAGCAGCGCTACAGGTTTTTTCGCGGGTTCACTCGTTGAACCTGTTTGACTTCCTGCGCGGAGGTTAAAGCCACTATGGAACTTCACACCACACGATTCGGTACAATTAACATCGAAGCAGGGGATGTGATCACCTTCCCCGACGGACTGGTGGGGCTAAGCCAGTTGAAGCGGTTCGTGCTGATTAATCATCAGGAGGGCAGCCCCTTCCGTTGGTTGCAGTCGGTGGAAGAGCCGGGGTTTGCGCTGCTGCTGATAGACCCATGGTTCTTCTGCGCCGACTATGAGGTGGTGCTATCCGACGCGGAGGTCGAGCGCCTGCGCGTGTCGGACGACTCGGTGGTGGTCGTGTATACCACCGTGACCATTCCGCCGGGTAAGCCGCACGCGATGACCGCGAACCTGATGGCGCCTATTGTGATTAACGCCACAGAGCGGTGCGGGCGACAGGTGATCCTGGAAGATGAGCGGTATCATACGCGCCACCCGATTTTGCAAGAGATGTGGCGCACGACAGAACGCGCCGAAACCGCGGGGTAAACCTGTTCGCCATGGAGGGCTATCATCATGTTAGTTCTGACACGCAAGGTCAATCAAAGCATTATGATTGGCGATGACATCGAGGTGATTGTGCTGGAGGTGCGCGGCGAACAGGTGCGCCTCGGCATCAAAGCGCCACGCTCCGTTGCGGTGCATCGCCGTGAAATTTATGAAGCCATCCAGCAGGAGAACCTGCGCGCGGCAGAAACCCAGCCCCAGGATGTGCCCGAAACCCCGCCCAAAAGCTCCAAAACACGCTCCGCTTCTTGAAGCGGGTATCCTCATGCCATGCGGGTGCTGATTAGCGACTCCATCGCCCCCGAAGGACTGGCGGTGTTCGAAGCCGCAGGCATTCCAGCCGACTACAAGCCCGGAATCTCCCGCGAGCTACTCCTTCAGATAATTCCCCAGTATGATGCGCTGATGGTGCGCTCCCAGACCAGAGTGGATCGCGCCCTGATTGAGGCGGGCACGCGGCTCAAAGTGGTAGGGCGCGCGGGCGTCGGCGTGGACAACATCGATGTGGCGGCGGCGACCCAGCACGGGATTATCGTCGTCAACTCGCCTGAAGGCAACACGATTGCCGCCGCCGAGCTGGCCTTCGCGCTGTTGCTGGCGCTGGCACGCAAGATTCCCCAGGCGGATCGCTCGCTCAGAGCGGGCGAGTGGAAACGCCAGCAATGGGTGGGCGTGGAGCTCTCGCGCAAGACGCTGGGCGTTATCGGCATCGGCAAAATCGGGCGCGAGGTGGCGCGACGGGCGCGCGCCTTCGGCATGCAGGTGCTGGCTTACGATCCCCATGTGCCCCCAGCCCACATCCAGCAGCTGGGCGCGGAACCCATGGATTTAGAAACGCTTCTGCGCCAGAGCGATTTCATCACGCTCCATGCCCCCCTGACCCCCGAAACACGCCACCTGCTGAACGCCGAACGCCTGCGACAGACCAAGCCAGGCGTGCGTATCATCAACTGCGCACGGGGCGAACTGATTGATCTGGACGCGCTGGCGGACGCCATCGAGTCAGGGCATGTAGCGGGCGCGGCGCTCGATGTGTTTCCGCAGGAGCCACCGCCACCCGACCTGCGCGTACTCCACCAGCCCCAGAATGTGGTGACCCCCCACCTTGGCGCGTCCACCGAAGAGGCGCAGGTCAAAGTCGCAATCGATGTGGCAGAGCAGATTGTGGCGGTGCTGACAGGCGGCGTGCCACGCAGCCCTGTGAACCTCACCCCCATCCCCGCTGACCAGCTGGAGCGCGTAAAACCCTACCTGCGCCTTGCCGAGCGCATGGGCAGCCTCCATGCTCAGCTGCTCAACACGCCCGTGCAGAAAGTGCGTGTGCAATTTGCAGGCGACTGGAGCGGACTCCCGCTGGACACGATTGCCCGCGCCGTGCTGGTCGGGCTGTTCCAGAACACGACCGATACGCCCGTGAATCTCGTGAATGCCCCCCTGATTGCCCAGCAGCGCGGCGTGCAACTGGAGTGGGGCGCTCGCGCCGAAAGCGCACTCTATCCCGACACCCTCCACACGATTGCCCACATCCCGCACGGCGAGCAACGGCTCACGGGCACCGTTTTCGGGCGCCACGACCTCCGAATCACTCATATCGACGACCTCTTCGTGGACATCAAGCCTGAGGGTATCTTGCTCTTTACGGAGCACCACGACCGCCCTGGCATTATCGGGCGCGTGGGCACCCTGCTGGGCGACCACCAGATTAACATCGCTGGCATGCATGTGGGGCGCGAGCGTATCGGCGGGCGCGCCATCATGATTTTACAACTGGACAACCCCATCCCGAGTGAGGTGTTCCAGCAGATTCAAACCCTGGCAGGCGTGGAGAGCGCGCGCGTGGTGATATTCCCCACCGATTCGGTATAATAGGCGCGGAGGTCATCCTATGGCAGCGAAAGCAATTACACAGAGCGAATGGCAAAAAGAGGTATTGGAATCGCCTATCCCGGTACTGGTGGACTTCTGGGCGGTGTGGTGCGGACCTTGCCGCCTGATTGCCCCGATTGTGGAAGAGTTAGCCACTCAGTACGAGGGCAAGCTCAAGGTCTTCAAAGTGGATGTGGATCAGGAGCAGAACCTCGCGATTCAGTATGGCATTATGAGCATCCCGACGCTATTGTTGTTCAAGAACGGGCGCGTCGTGGAGCAGATTGTGGGCGCTCTGCCCAAAGGCGCGATAGAGCAAAAAATCGCAAAGCATTTGCAGTAAATCACCTCCCCATTGGCGCTCCCGATAAGGCTGGGACAAGAGCTGAAAAAGCGGTTCCCCCGTTACAAGGGGAACCGCTTTCACTTTTGAGTTTGGAACGCGCCTAGCTTTCCGTCGCCACGGGTTCCGCAGCGCCGATGCGCTCGAACACGAACTGCCCGTCGCGGAAGTCGACACGCACGGTGTCGCCATCCAGCACCTCGCGCGCCAGCACTTTCTGCGCCAGCGGGTTCAGCAGCTCGCGCTCGATGGTACGCCGCAGCGGACGCGCGCCATACTGCGGGTCAAAGCCCCGATTCGCCAGCTCAATAATCGCCTCGTCGGTAACCACCAGCTTAATCTTGCGCTCGTCGAGGCGCTTCTGCACCTGAGCCAGCTGCAGTTCCACAATCCGCCGGATGAGCAGAATGTCCAGCGGATTGAAGATGATAATCTCGTCGATACGGTTCAGGAACTCTGGACGGAAGTGGGCGCGCACCGCCTGCAGAATCTGCTGGTGAATCTCCTCGCGGTTGAACTCGTTCATCTCGTTGAACAGCACCGAGCCGATGTTGCTGGTCATAATCACAATCGTGTTGCGGAAGTCCACCGTGCGCCCCTGTCCATCGGTCAGGCGTCCGTCGTCCAGCAGTTGCAGCAGCACATTGAAGACTTCGGGGTGCGCCTTTTCGATTTCGTCGAACAGGATGACGCTGTAGGGTCGGCGTCGGACGGCTTCGGTGAGCTGCCCGCCCTCTTCGTAGCCGACATAGCCGGGTGGCGCGCCAATCAGGCGCGAGACCGAGTGGCGCTCCATATACTCGCTCATATCGATGCGCACGAGGTTGCGTTCATCATCGAACAGGAACTCCGCCAGCGCTTTCGCCAGCTCGGTCTTCCCGACGCCTGTCGGACCGAGGAAGATGAACGAGCCAATCGGGCGGTTGGGGTCGGATAGCCCTGCCCGCGAGCGGCGAATCGCATTCGCCACCGCGCTGATGGCGTGATCCTGACCCACCACACGCTGCTTGAGGCGCTCCTCGATATGCAGCAGCTTCTCGCTCTCCGATTCCTTGAGGCGCTGCACGGGGATGCCCGTCCACTTGGCGACCACTTCGGCGATATCGTCGGCGTCCACCTCTTCTTTGAGAAGCTGCATCTCCTTCTGGAGTTCGGCGAGTTGCTCCTGAAGGTGTTGCAGTTGCTTCTGGAGCTCAAGCAGCACGCCGTAGCGCAGTTCGGCGGCTTTGGCGAAGTCGCCCGCGCGCTCCGCCTGTTGCTCTTCAAAGCGGGTCCTTTCGATGCGCTCCTTGATGTCGCGAATCTGGGTAATCAGCTCTTTTTCGCGTTGCCAGTGGGCGACGAGACGGCTTTTCTCCTCGTTCAATTGTGCCAGCTCGCGCTCCAGACGTTCGCGCTGTTCACGCGCCTGCGGGGTGTCCTCGCGGCGGAGCGCCTCGCGCTCAATCTCCAGCTGGCGGATTTTGCGGTCTATTTCATCGATTTCGGTGGGCATGGAGTCGATCTCCATGCGGAGTTTCGCCGCCGCCTCGTCGATGAGGTCAATCGCCTTGTCGGGCAGGAAACGATCGGTGATGTAGCGTGCGGAGAGTTTCGCCGCCGCCACAATCGCGCTGTCGCTGATGCGCACGCCGTGATGCACCTCGTAGCGCTCCTTCAGCCCGCGCAGAATGGCGATGGTGTCCTCGATACTCGGCTCGCCGACATAGACGGGCTGGAATCGGCGCTCCAGCGCGGGGTCTTTCTCGATATGTTTGCGGTATTCATCGAGTGTGGTCGCGCCGATGGTCCGCAGCTCGCCGCGCGCCAGCAGGGGCTTGAGCATGTTCGCGGCGTCCATCGCGCCTTCTGCCGCGCCTGCGCCCACGAGCGTGTGAATCTCGTCAATAAAGAGGATAATCTGCCCCTCGGCGGAGGTGACCTCCTTAAGCACCGCCTTCAGGCGCTCCTCGAACTCACCGCGATACTTCGCGCCCGCGATCAGCGCGCCCAGATCAAGCTGGACGATGCGCTTCTCTTTGAGGGTGTCAGGCACATCGCCGGTGGCGATGCGTTGCGCCAGTCCTTCCACAATCGCGGTTTTCCCGACACCCGGCTCGCCAATCAGCACGGGGTTGTTTTTCGTGCGCCGGGACAGTACATGAATTACGCGGCGAATCTCCTCGTCGCGTCCAATCACGGGGTCTAACTTGCCCTGACGCGCGAGCAGCGTGAGGTCGCGCCCGTACTTCTCAAGCGCCTGATACTTCTCTTCGGGGTTCTGATCGGTGATGCGCTGACCGCCGCGGATGTCCTGCAGGGCGCGCAGGATGGCGTCGCGCGTGACTCCGTGCTGGCGTAGCACGCGCCCCACCTCGCCCGAAGTGTCGCCTGCCAGCCCCAGCAGCAGGTGTTCCGTGCTGACATACTCGTCCTTGAGGCGCATCGCCTCGTCAAACGCGGTGTCAAACACCACCTTGAGGCGCTGGGTAATCTGCCCACCGATAGTGGAAGCACCCGACACCTGCGGGCGTCGCGCCAGCTCCTGTTCGATAGGGTTCTGAATCAGACGCGGCATGACGCCCAGCTTCTGCAGAATCGAGGGCACCACCCCCCCTTCCTGCTGAAGCAGCGCCAGCATCAGGTGTTCGCTGTCCACGGCGGGGTGTCGGTAGCGCTCGGCAATCTGCAGCGCGTCCTGAACCGCCTCCTGAGCCTTGATGGTCAACTTGTCAAATCGCATCGCATCCCTCCTGTCTTTAGTCTACCGTTATCAAGTCTCTTGATACCTATGCTATTATACCCGATGGGGGTGGAAAAAGTTCCCGATTTTCGCCCTGTCCATCTTCGTGTGAGGTATACTATAGCCCATCAAGCCACACTACTCCTCAAAGGGGTCAACCATGCGACGAAATGAGACGCAAGACACGGTGCTGAACTTCTGGCGATATGCACGGCAGGAGATTAAAAGCGCATTGTGATATTTATCTTAGCGCTGCTGGTGGCGATTTCGCTGGCACTGTTTATCGGCTGGAAGACCGACTGGTGGGACTACATAGACCCTCTGCTGAACCTGCTCACGCTGAGCGTTGCACTCTTTGTGGGGATTCAGCAGCTGCCCGTTCGTGGGAGGAGTACCTGCCCAACCGCCTGACGGTTCACTTCTATTACGAGGGGCGCGAGGTGATGCGCTGTGAGAAAGCCTATCTGGCGAACGAGAGCGATATTCGCGCGCTGGGTCAACAGATTGGCGCCCAGATGGCAGACACCCAGCATCTCAAGTTGGTCGCCCCGATGGTGGAGATTTCCCCTCCTGAAGTGAATGAAGAAGAGTGCTATGTCCACTACACGGCGAAGTTTTATCTGCGTGAGTTGCCCGAAGCACTGAAAGAACGCGACAAGCGTAATCAGCTTCCTCTCGTCTGGAAACCCCCATTTGAGGAGGCGCTCAAGCCTGAGTTGCCTCACAGCCAGGATGAGGGTCAGGGCTTCCTATAACCGATTTGGGGGCTGCTCAGGGGAAGATGCCGGCACTTCTATACAATCCAGCCCCCAACTCACGCACTCAATGCACCCGATTGTGCCGACGCGCCGTGCGAATCGTCTATCGTCGCCAACAGCTCCGCCTATGTCCGAACCCAAACACGCTCTCTATCTTCCGGGCTGAGAGTGAACCTGTGTGGCAAGGTTATTCCCTCAGTCAGGAACCAGCATGCTTTTGATAGTGCGCCGCTCCTGCATCGCGTGAAACGCCTCGCGCCACTGGCTCAGGGGAAAGAGACGCCGCATTGGGGCAAGTCGGAGCTGCTGGCTTGCCATCAGGTGGAGCACACGCTCCCATGTGGCCCATGTGTGGCTGAAGGAGCCTTGCAGACGCACCTGCTTGCCTACCAGCGGGTCTAAACTGAACCCCAGCGGTTCGGGTCCCCAGCCGACTTTGGTGATTTGCCCGTCGGGGCGCACGACTCGCAGGCACGACTCCAGCACGGCGGAAGCGCCCACAGCGTCTACCACGACATCCGCGCCGTAGCCGTCGGTATGGCGGCGCACCCAGCCCTCCAGATTGTCGCGGTCGGCGAACAGAATCGGCGCCACCCCCACCGATTCTGCCATCTGCAGGCGCGCGCCGTCGGTAGAAAGCGCCACCAGCGCCGCCCAGCGCGGACTGCACAACCGCGCTACCTGATAGCATAGCACCCCTATCGGACCGCTGCCAAACACCACCACTGTGTCGCCCGGCTTGATACGGCTCAGCTCCAGCACGGCGTGCGCCGCCACCGCACACGGCTCCGCCATCGCCGCGTCCTCGAAAGAGACATTCTCTGGAATGCGGTGAAGCAATCGTGCAGGCACGCGCACATAGCGTGTCATCGCCCCATGTGTGCCGTAGCCGAACCCCAGCCGATGTGGGCACAGGTTGTATCGCCCACTGCGACAGTAGATGCACTGTTCACAAATCACAGCGGCGGTCTCGCTCACCACCCTGCCGCCTGCTTGCCAGCCCTGCACACCCTCGCCAACCGCCTCGATCACGCCCGCGAACTCGTGCCCCAGCACCACGGGGTAGTTCACCTGCCACGAGTGCGTGCCGTGATACTGGTGCAGGTCGGAGCCGCATACGCCCACTGCCCGTACCCGCAGCACTACCTCGCCCGCACGAGGGGTCGGCTCGGCAATCTCCCGCAGCTCCACACTGCCCGGTTCTGGAGCGTAGTTCACCACCGCCTTCATGCCATCTGCTCCCGGAGAAACTGAGCGCACTTCGGCAGTTCGGCGTTCGGGTCGCCCGCAATCCCGCACTCCAGCGCCATATAGCCCGTGTAGCCAATCGCCTTCAGCGCGTTGAAGCAGGCGCGGAAGTCGGTATGCCCCTGACCCGGCAACAGGCGATTGCTATCCGCCAGATGCACATGCGCAATATGCTTTCCTGCTTGTCGAATCGCTTCGGGCATATCTGCCTCTTCGATGGACATATGGAACAGGTCCGCCATGATTTTGATGTGGGGATGCCCCACTTTCTCGCATATTGCCGCCGCCTGTTCCAGCCGACGGAGGTAGTGCGTCTCGTAGCGGTTGAGGGGTTCCAGTAAAATGCAGGCACCTGCTTTTTCAGCGGCGGGCGCCAGCTCGTTGAGCAGTTTGCAGAGCAGCTCGGTTTCCAGCTCTTCGGGGCTGGCGAGGGGGCGCAGGTCGGGCAGACGCGGTGCGCCGAAAATGGGCACTGTAATCACCCCAACAGCTCCCAGATCGCCCGCCATAAACAGCAGGTCGCGCAGGTCTTGCATGGCAAGCGTTCGCTCGTGGGGGTTGGCGTCCAGCAGGCAGCCGCGATAGCCCGCGCAAATCGTGCTGACCTTGAAGGTCGTTTGCTGGAGGGCGCTCTGCACCTCCGCAAGGCGTTCCCGCAAGCCCCCACCCCATAACTCAATCGCCTCGTAGCCCCATGCCGCGAGGCGCTCCATCCGCTCCTGGAGACTGCTGCCCGGTACGAGATTCTCCTGACAGGCAAGTTTCATAAAATCTTCCCATTCCCCGTGCGGTTCGGGATTCCTGCTTTAGAGGCTATACGGGAAAACGAACAAGAGGCGGTATCACAAGGCGTGTGCGCGCGACGACTCAAGCGGCTATGTCGCGAGGATTCGCACTCCACCTCGCGGCACGATTAATTGCGCCGCCTAAGGGCGCGGTTCCCGCGTCATGGAATCCCCTGTTCATTTCGTTTTCCCCAATCGCTTCTAAGGCCAGTTATGATAGACCCCCGCTGTCTGCTCCACGAAGGGTCTGGCGCGCTGTTCCATCGCGCGCATCGTTTCAGGCGGGAGCGGCTTGAAAGCGCGTGCGGCGTCTATCAGCTCCCGCAACTGGTGCATGTCACCGGGTACTATCACAGCGGTGTGAATCGGATAGCTCAGCGCATAATGGAGCAGCTCCGCCGCCGTGAACTTGCCCTCGCCCACCAGACGCCCCAGCCCCACCACCTTCATCACCGCAAGTCCAATCCCCAACTTCTGCGCAAAGGGCAAAAATTCGCGGGTGAAACTGCGCGGGTGATGCACCTCCGCAGGGTTCAACGGGAACAGCACCATATCAAACGGGAACCACTCCAGCATTGTTTTGAGAACCTGCGGATCGTTGTGCCCCGAAACACCCACGAAGCGCACCACTTTCTCTGCTTTTGCTTTCTCGAAGGCTTTCAGGGCACCATCTTTTGCGAACAGGCGCTCCACCTCATGGGGATAAGAGACATGGTGAACAACCCACTGGTTCAGCGTGTCCGTGC
This sequence comes from uncultured Fimbriimonadales bacterium, assembly GCA_964595265.1. GTDB lineage: Bacteria > Armatimonadota > Fimbriimonadia > Fimbriimonadales > GBS-DC > LDYB01. The sequence continues at coordinate 306 of CAZQPV010000022.1, read as the reverse complement.
GAAGGTTTTTGAGGCTGGTCTGTAAATCGCGCATAGCACCGTCATAGTCGCGGGCGTCGCTCTTGGTGCTGAGAAAAACTCTGTGGCGCAGACCAGCAATCGCCTCGCCAAAAATCTCCTCACTGGCGCGGTAGTTGCGGGCAGTGTCCAGATAGTAAACACCCGACTCGATGGCTTCCCGGATTATCGCAATGGCGTTCGGCTTGTTGTTGGGGTCTTGAAGCGCGTAGGCGCCGCCCAGTGAAAACACCGGCATCTGCACGCCTGTTTTGCCGTAAGCCCGTTTCGGCATCGCTTGCGCCATAT
>CAZQPV010000021.1:3687-21318 GCA_964595265.1 uncultured Fimbriimonadales bacterium | reverse complement strand
ATTGACCCCGAATTCTATCGCCGATACGATATCCACATCCATGTGCCCGAAGGCGCTATCCCCAAAGACGGTCCCTCGGCGGGCATCACGATGGCGGTCGCGCTGGCGTCTGCGCTCACCCGACGCCCCGTGCGACGCGATGTGGCAATGACGGGCGAAATCACCCTGCGCGGGCGCGTGCTGCCCGTTGGCGGAATTAAAGAGAAAGTAATCGCCGCCCACCGCGCGGGCATCTACGAGGTCATTCTGCCCGCCGAAAACGAACCCGACTTGGACGAGATTCCCGAACATGTGCGCGAGCAGATGCACTTCCATCGGGTACGCCACATGGACGAGGTACTGCCGATTGCGCTGGTGCAGGCAGAAGAGCTGGAGGAGCGCCTCAAAGAAGTTGAAGAGGCAGAGGTCGTACAGACATGACGGAGCGCAACGAGGTCGTGGTGATGGACGCCGAGGACATCCGCCGCGCGATTACCCGGATTGCGCATGAGATTCTGGAGCGCAACAAGGGGGCGCGCGATCTGGTGGTGATTGGCATCCTGCGTCGGGGCGCGCCACTGGCACGCCGACTCGCACTTGCCCTCTCCCAGATTGAGGGCGTGGGCATCCCCTGCGGGAGCGTGGACATCACCCCCTTTCGGGACGATGTGCGCGACCGCCCCGCCGCGCTGAGCCGCAGCCGAACCGAAGTGCCTTTTGAAGTCACCAACAAGCGCGTGATTCTGGTGGACGAGGTGATTCAGACAGGACGCACCGTGCGCGCGGCGATGGAAGCGGTGATGCATCTGGGACGCCCTGCCTGCATCCAGCTGGCAACCCTGATTGATCGGGGACATCGGGAGTTGCCCATTCGCCCCGACTATGTGGGCAAGAATCTGCCCACAAGCCGCGCCGAGTTTGTGCTGGTAGAACTGATGGAACTGGAAGGGCGCGACCGCGTGGTACTGCGCAAAGGGCGCCCGTCGGAGCCATAACGATGCCCCACCTGTTGAGCGCCCGCGACCTGCCCCTCGCCCCTCTGCTGGAGCGGATCCGCCACCATGAGAAAGGCGTAATCCTGCCTCAGGGGCGCGGCACAATCGCGCTGCTGTTTTATGAACCCAGCACGCGCACGCGGGGCGCGTTCGAGCAAGCGTGTGTGATGCTGGGCTACCATCCTCTCGTGCTGACGCCTGCCATCAGCAGCATCGTGAAGGGGGAAAGCCTCGCTGACACAGTACGCACGCTCTGTGCGCAGGGAGTGCAGGCAATCGTGATTCGCCATCCGCACGCGGGCGCGGCGCATATCGCGATCCGATTCGCCACCGTGCCCATCCTGAACGCGGGCGATGGCGCGCACGAACATCCCACGCAGGCGCTGCTGGATCTCTACACCCTCTGGAGCCATCTGGGCTCCCCGAATCCGCACACGCGCTGGCTGGAAGGCGTGAAGGTCGCGATTGTGGGCGATGTGAAACACAGCCGGGTGGCGCGCTCAAACGCGATTCTGCTCACGCAGGCAGGCGCCGAAGTCTGGTTCTGTGCGCCCCCTACCCTCCTGCCCGACGCGCCCCTGCCAGGGGTTCAGCAAACACACTCCATAGAGCAGGCACTTCAGAACGCGCGGGTGGTGATGGCGCTCCGCCTGCAGACCGAGCGCATGGAAAGCGGCTTCCTGCCGAGCCTGAACGCCTATCGGCGCGACTATCAGATTACCGAAGCACGACTACAGGTGGCGCATCCCGATTGCGTCGTGATGCACCCCGGTCCCATCCAGCGCGGTGTGGAGATAGAAGATGCCGTCGCTGATGGCAGCCGCTCCCTGATTCTCACTCAGGTCAGGGTGGGGCTGACCGTGCGGGCGGTGTGCCTGGAGTACGCGCTGGAAGGCTAATCGTTCCCGCAATTGCAGCGAATGGTGTGCCGTACGGGCGCTTCGGGAATAGCGCCACGGCTGATTGCCCGATTCGTGAACAGATGGCAATAGGCGGTCTTCAGCGTGTTGATGTCGCGCTGGGTCAGCTGCAGGGGCACATTGCTCACATAGGTGGGATACATCATGTCGGCAGGGTCGGAGCTATGCCCTGAGATGCCCAGCGCGTGCCCAAACTCGTGCGCGGCAACACTCCGAATATCGGTCGTGTTGCTGCCACGCACGCCAATCGTCATCTCCGCCTTAATAAGCAAGCCACTGCTGGGATAATACTCAAAATCCACGCGCCCGTTCGCGTCGGCTGGGTTGAAACGCACCGTAACCTGCGCCTGACCGGGGTCGTCCACCACCACATAGCGAATCTGGGGGCTGAAAACTGCAATCCACTGGTCAAACCCCTGAAGCGCGATAGTTTGCCACAGGGGCGAGTAGTGGGCGTCGCGCTCAAAGTAGACCCTCACGGGAAACCGCTCCCAGCGTAGAAGTTTTTGCACCTCACGGGCGTAGTTGGGCACAAAGGCGTCCAGCGAGCAAACAATCTGCTGACTGCCTGAACTGGTTCCTGCCCCTCCGGGCACACAGCGCACCAGCCCCAGCAGTACCGTTAGACTCAACCCCAACGTGAGCCAGCGCTTCATGGGCATATCCTTTATTTTCGGTTTCCGTTCGGGTATAATATACCCTGTTGGAGGATAAAGCATGAAACCCGGAATCCATCCCAAATATGTGGTTTCGCGCGTGGTGTGCGCCTGTGGCAACACCTTTGAGACGCTCTCCACGAAAGAGGAGATTCGTGTGGAGGTGTGCGCGGCGTGCCACCCGGCGTTTACAGGCGAGGGCACGCGCCGCGTGGTAGACACCGAAGGGCGCGTGGAACGATTCCTGCGCAAGTATAAAAACTACGGTCAGCAATCATGACCTCAAACGAGCCACAAAAACGCTACTGGCGCTACGGGGGACAGGCGGTCATCGAAGGCGTGATGATGCGCAGTCCCCGCTATTTCGCTGTAGCGTGCCGTGCCCCCGATGGTTCTATTGTGGTGCGTGCCGAACCCCTCAAAAACACGCTGGTCGGCAAGCTCCAGTTTCTGAACCGCCCGTTTTTACGGGGGTTTCTGATGCTGGTGGACGCGCTGGCGCTGGGGATGCGCGCTCTGATGTTTTCGAGTCAGGTGCAACTGCAAAACGACCCCAACAACAAGCCCCCCGCCAAACCGATTCAGGATATCGCGATTGGCGGCTCTGCTGTGGCAGGGTTGGCAATCGGCATCGGTTTGTTTTTTGTGATCCCCACGCTCTTAACCGACTGGCTCAAACGCGAAAGCTGGGGTAGCTTTGAGCAGAACCTGCTGGACGGTATCCTGCGCATCACGATTTTTCTGCTCTATGTGGGGCTGATTGGCTTGATGCCCGACATTCGGCGCGTGTTCCAGTATCACGGCGCAGAGCATAAGGCGATTAACGCGCTCGAGGAAGGGCTGCCCGTTACCTTAGAGACCGCCCGCCAGCAGACGCGCCTGCACCCGCGCTGCGGCACGAGCTTTGTGCTACTGGTGCTGGTGGTCAGCATTTTCGTGTTCGCGCTGCTGGGGCGCCCCGCATGGTACATTCGCATCCCCATGCATCTGGCGCTGTTGCCGGTGGTGGCAAGTCTGGTGTACGAGGTGATTCGGCTTGCGGGGATGTATAAGACGGGCTTCCTTACGCGCGTGCTGCTGGCGCCCGGCCTGTGGACACAATACCTCACCACTCGCGAACCAACTGACGATCAGATTGAAGTCGCCGTTGCGGCGCTCCGTCATGTGCAGGCGCTGGAAGAGGAGGAATCGGCTAAAACGCCTGCCCCGGTAGAAGCCGCCACCCCTTGACACGCCCCAAAATGTTTGGGGTATAATCCATAATGCCGCTATGTATGTTCGGCGGATACCCAGCGCATTTGTGCCGAGAGCAGAGGACGCCTGTGCCTCTGCAGTTGCTGTCGGCTGAACGGTTTCAGCACGCGATTAAAAGCCACAAAAGAAGAGGAGGCTGATTGAATGATCTTTCCTGAAAACGATGAACTGATTCAGTATCCACGGTATATTCTGGCTCTGCTGGCGGCGGAGCGCGCACGCTTGCTCAAGGCGGGCGCAAAGCCGCTGGTACCCGTCAACGGCGCAGAATTCAACCCGCTTTCCGTTGCACTGGAAGAAATTGCTCAGGGCAAAATCAAACCGCTGATTATCGACGAGAACCGCGTCGAAGTGCTGATTCAGGGACCCGAACACACCTGGCAGCTGAGTACCCTGCAAGACCTTGACCGTCGCATCCAGGAAGAGACCGAAGACGACACCGAACTGCGCGAGTTTTACGAGTCGGAACTGGCGCAGCTGCTAGGTACAGACGGCTCCGAAAGCGGCGATGCCGAATAAACCCGACTACTATGCCATTCTTGGAGTGTCGCGCGACGCCTCCCAGGACGAGATTAAAGCCGCCTACCGGAGGCTTGCGCGGCAACTCCATCCTGATGTGAACAAAGACGATCCCGACGCCGAAGAGAAGTTCAAACAGCTGAACGAAGCCTATCAGGTTCTCTCAGACCCCGAAGCCCGCGCCCTGTACGACCGTTTCGGACACGCAGGCGCTTCCTATACTCCCACCACCGACCCCTTCGATATGGCAGAAAACCTCTTCCAGATGTTTTTCGGGGGCACAGTCGGCACAACGCCGCGCGGCGCGGTGGATGGCGACGACCGCCGCGTAGACCTCACCGTCACGCTGGAGGAGGTGCTTCACGGCGCCGAGAAAACCGTTACGGTAGAGCGCCTGCGTCTCTGCGAGCGGTGCCGCGGCACAGGCGCCGAACCCGGCACCACCCCCGAACGCTGCCCCGACTGCCACGGCTCCGGGCGGGTGCGCTATACCCAGACCACTGTGCTGGGCACCATCACGCGCGTGGTTCCCTGTCAGCGGTGTCGGGGCGAGGGCGAGATTGTGCGCTCCCCATGTCGTGAATGCAAAGGCAATAAGCGCGTCCTGCGCCACGACTCCATCCCCATCTCCATCCCACCTGGCATCGAGTCGGATACCGCCCTGCTGATTCGGGGCGCGGGCGATTCCGGGCTGCGCGGCGGGCGGGATGGCGACCTCTATGTGGTGGTTTCCGTGGCGCCCCATCCCCGATTCAAGCGCCGCGGGCGCGATCTCGCCACGCAGATTAACCTCACTTACCCTCAGCTGGCGCTCGGCGACGAAATTGAAATTGAAACACTGGACGGCAAGATAACGCTGGAAATCCCCGAACTCACTGAACCCTACAGCGAGATTACCCTGCACGGCTACGGCTTGCCCGACCCGCGCACGGGCAAGCGCGGCGACCTGCATGTGCGCATCGGGCTGAAGATGCCCAAGAAGCTCACCGACGCCCAGCGTAACCTGCTGCGCCAGCTGGCGGAAGCGTCGGGCGTGCGCCTCAAAAAATACGCCAGCGCGGAACCGAGCAGCTTCTTTGAAAAGCTCAAACGCTCCGTCAAAGGCGAGGAGTAGTCCATGCGCAAGATTGCTTCTGTGGGCATTCTGGTCGCAGATGTGGTCGCCAAACCCGTGAGCCGCTACCCCGACAGGGGCGTATGCCTGCATGTAGACACGATGGAGCTGCATGTGGGGGGCTGTGCTTCCAACACAGGGCTGGCGCTGGCGAAGCTGGGGTTGCCTGTGGCAGTTATTGGCAAGGTGGGGCGCGACCCCTTCGGCGATTTTCTGATCCACACCCTCCAGCAGCACGGAGTGGACACGCGCGGCATCCAGCGCGCTCAAAAAGGCACCTCCAGCACGATGGTGATGGTGCATCCCGACGGCGAGCGCTCATTTATTCACCATGTGGGCGCGAACGGGGAGTTTGCCCCCGAAGATATCGACTGGGATGTGGTGCAGGAATGCGCCCTGTTTCATCTGGCAGGCGCGTTTCTGATGCCCCAGATGGACGGCGAACCCGCCAGCCGCGTGCTCCAGCACGCCAGAGCGCTGGGACTGACCACCAGTCTGGACACCACTTGGGACGCCTCGGGGCGCTGGCTGGAACTGCTACGCCCCTGCCTACCCCATCTGGACTACATTCTGCCCAACTATGGCGAAGCGTGTGAGCTAACAGGCGAAACGGAACCAGAACGGATTGCTGACAAACTGCTGAAGGCAGGCGTCGGCACGGTGGTCATCAAAATGGACGCGCAGGGGTGTTTTGTCAAAAATCGCGAAGTCGCCTTTTCTGTGCCCGCCTATCCTGTGGAGGTGGTGGACATGCTGGGCGCAGGCGATTGCTTCTGCGCAGGGTTTCTGGCGGGGCTGGCGCTAGGTTGGGACCTAGAGAAAACAGCGCGATTGGCAAACGCGGTGGGCGCGCTTTGTGTGACTCAGCTGGGCGCCACCACAGGCGTGCGCCCCCTGAAAGAAACGCTCCGCTGGGCAGGCATCACGGCGTAGTCGCTGCCTCCCGCAAATAGGCTTCTATCACCAGGTTGACCTCGCCATCCGCACGCAGAACGCCCCTGTCCAGCCAGAGCGCACGCTGCGCCACCTGACGCACCGCCTCCATGTCGTGCGAAACAAACAAAATCGTGCGCCCCTGCTCCTGAAACTCGCGAATCTTGCGATAGCACTTCTGTTGAAAATGGGCATCGCCCACCGCCAGCACTTCGTCCACCAGCAAAATGTCGGCGTCCACATGCGCGGCGATAGCAAACCCCAGCCGCATCAGCATCCCCGACGAATAGGTGCGGATAGGCGCATCGATATAGTCTTCCAGCTCGGCGAAGGCAACAATCTCAGGCAGGCGCTCGGCGACCTGTCGGCGGGTGAGTCCCAGAATGACCCCGTTGAAGTAGATATTTTCCAGACCTGTGAGGTCGGGATGGAAACCTGCGCCCAGTTCCAGCAGGGGTGCGACGCGCCCGTTCACCTGAATGGAGCCTGAAGTGGGACGGTAAACCCGTGCAATAATCCCCAGCAGGGTGCTTTTACCCGACCCGTTACGCCCAATAACACCGACGGTTTCGCCCTGGCGGATGGTGAAACTCACCTCTTTGAGCGCGACGATATGCTCCACCCGCTTTGGCAAGAACGCCAGCAGCAACCCTTTGAGGGAGGAATAGGGCTGGTGGCTCAGCAGGAACTCTTTGGTGAGGTTCTGGGCGCGGATGGCAACCTCCGCGCCCACTTGAGCCAGAGGACCCATCGTCAGAAGTCGCCACCGCCGCGTCCACCACGCCCACCAGTGCCAGGACCTGTGGGCTGCTGTTGCTGGCGGGGGCGTGTGGGCGTACGGCGCAGGCTGTTGTCTACATGAATTGCCCAGGTGTAGCGCATCGTATTGCCTGCCCAGTCGGAGGCAACCACGGTGAGCGTGTGGCGCCCATCTGCCAGCGGCTGTACGGTGCCTCCCGAACGCAGGCGCACGGTAATCTCGCCCAGAGAGGGATCGTACTCCGCTTCCAGTGGCTCATCGTCCAGCAGGAACTGCACCGAGCCAGGGTTGACCCCGCTCCCGTCGTCTCGGATCCGTGCAAAAAAGTCCAGCGGCAGCTGACCCGACATCATTTCGCCGATCCCCGGTAGGGTACGCACGACCTGGGGAGGGGTGCGGTCTACCCAGTTATAGAGGAATGCGGTCAGGTTGCCTTCCGCCGTCGCGACAACCAGCCCGTTCGGAATGAATAGCAATCGGCTGGTGATAGCAAGGTAGGCAATCCGCCGATTGTTGGCGTCCAGAGTGCCTTCTGGGGGACGCACGGTGTAGAGCCATTTTAACTGCCCTTCGGGTAGCGAATAGCGCAACAGCGTGCCGCGCCGCGTCACGACCCAGAGATCGCCCTCGTGAATCACAGGCGGGAAAAGCGGCTCGTAGCGCAGAGTGATGGGCGCTTTATCGCCGCCAGCAATCAGCCTGCCGTTGTGGTCGTAGACCAGCACGCGATTTTCGCGGGTTGTAACGACCACATAGTCTTCGTTTGCGGCGGGCGCCAGCCGCAGCTCGGTCGTGAACTGGCGTCGCCAGCGGAGCGCGCCACTGTTGGGGTTCAGCGCCAGCAGCTGGTCGCTGGAGGTGGCATAAATACTATTGTTCGCATAAACGGGCTGAGGGTCATAGTTAGGCGCCGGCAGGCGATAGACCCAGCGCCGTCGCCCTCCGCTCGCCGTAATCGCATGGATGAACCCGCCGTTCGTGCCAAAAAAGAGGGTATCTTCCACCTTGACGAGGCTTCCCGTGATGTAGTCGTCGGTGCGGTAGGGAGCGCTCCACACAGGCTCGCCATTACGGGCGTTGATGGCATAAACCTCGCCTCCGCCCGTGCCGATGTAGAGAATGTCTTCATCCAGCACGAATCGGGCGGTAGGGGCGCTCCGTGCCCGGAAAATCCAGCGCACTGCGCCCGTTTCGATATCCAGCGCGTACACATTGCCGTTGCTCGCCCCGAAGTAGACGAGGTTCTCGCCCTCCACAGGCTGCCCCAGAATTGTGGCGTCCAGCGGGGCGTCGGCAGGGTACTGCCACTTGAGCGTGCCATCTTCTACATTCACGGCGTAGAGCCGCGTCAGGCAGGGATAGTAAATCGTCTTTTTGCCCAGTCCTGGTGTGGCGGGGTTGTTCGGCGCGGCGTTGCCGAAAAACTGCCATGCGGCAATCGGCGTCTGTGCCAGTGCGCCGAGCCAGAGCAACCCAAACGCCAGTAGTGTCGTGAATCGCCTCATATTTGCCTCCTGTATCCGGTCTGCACCTTATTCGACGGCTACTGGCGGCTTCCTGCTTCACGATTTCTGCGGGGGATGGAGCGTGATGCGCCGCGCATATTCGCTCCCGTCGGCGTTGCGTCTCCGATGAACCGTTATCGTTGCGCCCACCTTCACCTGCTGGGGCTTGATGGGCTTGCCTTCAGAAATGAACTCGGTGTTCTGGTCGTAGACGAATTCGCGCGTGTCGCCCGCGCGGGTACGAATGGAAATACGCCGATTGAGCAAATCGTGCGTCTGCACCACACCCTGCACCGTGGGGAGCGTGCGCTCGCGTGCCTGCTGGGTGTTCTGTTCACGGTCGCTCACGGCTTGCACCAGCGTGTCCAGATTCGACAGCAGGCGCGGGGCGATAAAGACCACCTCGCCCGGCTTGAAGTCTTCAGGCGAAGCAGGCTGACTACCCTTCTCCCACTGTGTGCGGGCGTTATAGCGATAGGTGAACTCGCTCTTGTCGGGGAACTCCAGCGTGAGAGTCTCGTCATCGAGCGCCTTGAGGACGCCCTTCACGATGCCGCGGCGCACGGTATCGAGCCACTTCCATGTATCGGGGTCTGCCAGCTCGCGCACGATGGGTTTGCGCCCGGTGTCCACGCTCATGCGCACCATGACGCGCTTGCCCGTGTGTTCGCCGAGTTTCTCCAGCGTGAGGGGCTTTTTATCCCACCAGAGGCGCGGGTTTTTGTGCAAATCGGCAACGAACTCGGCTTGACCTGTTCTCTGCAGGGTCAGCGTGCGCTGCTGGAGGTCTACTTTGACGAGTTTGACCTGCGCAATCTCCGTTTCCGCAAGCGCAACAGCAACACACCCGAGTGCCCAGTACAGCCCCAGCAGGGCGAATCGTGCGATTCTCATGCCTCTCCTCCCCATGCAAAATCCCTTTCGGGCTGGCAGCCGTCTTTCCTGCGAACGGGTTGTGTTTTACGGTTTTACCTGAAACATCTCGCCGTCGCGGCAGAAGTGGGCTTCGAACTTTTCGGGCTGGGTCGCGCCCACGCCGAAGTCGCCGTCGGAGCGGATGGCAATCACGGCTGCCTGAATCTGGGCGGTTTCGGGCTTGCGCTGGAGCATATACTGGATCACGCGCTGGCACGCCTTTTGCGCGGAGACTCCCTCGCGCATCAGTTCCACCACGCGGCTGGCGAGCGCGAAGCGCCAGATTTCCTCGCCCACGCCCGTGCAGACCGCCGCGCCCGCCTCGTTGTCGGCGTACAGCCCCGCGCCGAAAATCGGCGAGTCGCCCACGCGCCCGGGCATCTTCCACGCCAGTCCGCTGGTGGAACACGCGACCACCAGATGCCCTTCGTGCCAGCCCAGCACGCCGACGGTATCGTGCGATTCGCCGGCGCGCGCCCGCGAAACCTCCTGCGGCGCATGGCGTTCCTGATACCACGCATGCCAGCGGCGGATGCTTTCTTCAGTGAGCAAACAGCGCGGCTGGAACCCCTGCTGAAGGGCGAATCGCTCTGCGCCCTCGCCGACCAGCATCAGGTGGGGGGTCTTCTCCATCACGCGTTGGGCAATCCGAATGACGGGCACAAACCGACGCACGCCCGCCACCGCGCCCGCTCGCAGCTGCGCGCCCTCCATCACCGCCGCGTCCAGCTCCACCTCGCCAATTTGGTTCGGCAAGCCGCTATACCCAACTGAAAGCACCTCAGGGTCCAGCTCTACCACCGCCGTGCCCGCCACCACCGCTTCCAGCAGGCGTCTGTTGGGGTCTTTCAAGGGAGACTCTTGCCATGTTTGCCATGCGTGTTCTACTGCGCGACGCCCAAACCACCATGTGGCTGCGAAAAGCGTGTGCATATCCCCCTGCTTCGTGATGTGGGGCAAGTTTCCTGCTCTTCCTCGCTTGCGCCTTGTTCATAGATGCCGCTGGCAGAGGGACTCGTAGCAATCGAGCGCAGGCGGTTCGCCGCTATGGAGCGGGGTATACTTAGGGTCGGGTGAGACGCTATGGAGCAGGTCGTTTCCACAGAGGCGCGCGCCGCACCTCAGCAGCCCCGTACCTTCGGGGAGTTCCTGCAGCAATACGACGGCGCCCACGCCGAATGGGTCAATAGGGAGGTTGTGCCAGTCATGCCCGTATCGATAGAGCATCAACGTTCAAGCAGGTTCCTCTACACGCTGTTGAGCAGTTGGGTAGATTATCATCATCTCGGCGAGGTCTATCACCCGCCGTTTTTGGTGAAGTTGCCGTTGCCAGAGGGCAGAGAGGTCGCCCGCGAGCCTGACATTGTGGTCATCCTCAACGGCAACGCAGGGCGGTTTGAAACGCAATACTTTGAGGGCGCGCCCGACCTGATTGTGGAAATCATCAGCCCCGCCAGTCGACATACCGACCGCTTTGTGAAGTTTGAAGAGTACGAGACGGCGGGTGTGCCTGAATACTGGGTGATTGACCCCGAGCGTCAGTATGCGGAGTTTTTCCAGCGCGATGCGAGTGGGTTCTATCGGGTGGCGTTTGGCGGTTCGGAGGGGGTTTATCGCAGTCGTGTGCTGGAAGGTTTCTGGCTGGAGGTAGGTTGGCTGTGGGCGCGCCCGCCGTTGTGGGAAGTGTTGAAGCAGTTGGGGCTTGGCTGAGCATTGTGGCGTGTTGCCCAGCACTGGCTCTCCGTAGCTTGGGCGTCCTGCCCCATCAAGCGCAGGGACGCGCTGGCTATTCCAGCCGACGGCGGCTGGCTTTAGTATACAGGTTCATTCGCCTGTCCCTCAATCCGGGCAACCCCACCCACCATAACCCCTTCTTAACACACCGTCGGGTATGCTCATGGCAGGGAGGAAGCGATGAACGACAAGTGGACTCGTCGGGAAATCTTACGGCTCGGTTTTGCTGGCGCGACAGGCTTGGCGCTTTCCAGACTGGCGCTTGCCTCGCCTCCGCAAAGGCGCTCGCAAGGCAAAGTTAAAAACATCATTTTTATGGTCTCGGATGGCATGAGCGCGGGCGTGCCATCGTTAGCGGATGAGTTCGGCAAGCTGGTGCGGGGCAAAGGCTCGTTCTGGCATCAGCTGCTCCAGTCGACCGAGGCGACACTCGGCTTTTTCGACATGGCGTCGCTCAACTCGCCGGTAACCGATTCTTCGTCAGCGTCCTCTTCGTGGGGCAGCGGCACGCGCATCTTCAACGGCGCGGTGAATATGCTCCCCGACGGCACACGCCTGACCCCCATCGCCCATATCGTTAAGAACGCGGGCAAAAAGGTGGGACTGGTGACCACCACGCGCATCACGCACGCGACGCCCGCAGGCTTCGCCGCCGTGCAACCCAACCGCGACGACGAAGACGAGATTGCCCCCCAGTATAAGGGGATTGTGGATGTGCTGATGGGCGGCGGCTTGCGCCATTACGCCCCCGACCAACGCAAAGACAAACGCAACCTGATCGAAGAGTATCAGCAGGCAGGCTACACCTACTGGAACCAGCGCAGTCAGGTGCTTTCCAGCGAGCGCCCTGAAAAAGTGCTGGGGCTGTTCTACGGGAGCCACCTGCCCTTCACGATTGACCACCTCAACTCCGAGACGTTCAAGCAGAGCGTGCCGACGCTCGCCGAGATGACTCGCAAGGCGCTGGAGATTCTGAGCCAGTCGCGCGAAGGCTTCCTTTTGCAGGTAGAGGGTGGTCGCGTAGACCACGCCGCGCACGCCAACGATGCCGCCGCCATTCTCTGGGACCAGCTCGCCTTTGACGACGCAATTGAAGTCGTCTACGAGTTCGCTTCCAAACGGGACGATACGCTGGTCATTATCACCAGTGACCACGGCAACTCCAATCCGGGTTTGAACGGCATGGGCGTGGAGTACGGTGATTCGAACAAGGCGTTTACGCGGCTGGCGCAGGCGCGCTGCTCGTTTGAGCTGCTCCCCAGCCACCTGCGCGGCGCCGACGCTGACAAGGTGCGCGCCGTGATTCGCGAACAGATTGGGGTGGAAATTAATGGCGAGGAAGCCAGCGCCCTGGCGAATGCGCTCGCCAACCGCATGCCCCCCATCTGGAACGCTCAGCATCGCAACCTGCAGGGGCTGCTGGGACAGATTCTCAGCAACTACAACGGCATCGGCTGGACAGGCACTTCGCATACGGCAGACTACACATGGATTACCGCGCTGGGCGTCGGGCGCGAGGAGTTCCATGGGCTGGTGCGCAACACAGACGCCTTTTATAAAATGCTGAAACTGTTCGGGCTATCGTTCAAGAACCCCAGCATGTCGCCTGAGGAGGCACGCAAGTACCTCTCCCGCGCCCCGCGCGTGGAAATGCCGCACTGGGTGTGAGAAAGTCTGCTGGCTATATCACGAGGCTGCGCAGGAATTCCGGGCTTCGGACGGTTGACCCTGCTCTGTCGCAAAGATCAGAGGATTCAGAAAACAGGACGCGGTTCCCGCGTCCCTACCAGCATGCGTAGGGGCGCGGTTGCTGCGCCCCTCGCGGCGAAACCTACCGTGCCATCAGGAGAGTTAACATCCTTGCGACAGAGCAGCTGAACCCGTTCCCAGTAAACGAAACCAGCCTGCGCTGGCTCTCCGTAGCTTGGGTATCCCGCCCAAACTCAAGCGCAGGGATGCGCTTGCTACTTCAGCCGACGAAGGTCGGCTTCATCTCATAGGAACGGCTTCAGCCGTCAGGGCACAAGCGCACTATGATTGCGCAAGGCGTATCTTTTACTAGACCAGCCAATTATCTCCCTCGCGTATGCAATTCCACTGTACTTGCCCCGCTATAGCGACTCGAATACAAAACCTCAGAAAACCATCGGGTATGCTTAATACCAACCTCATTCGTGCAAGGTTAAACAGGAGAACAGACGATGCGGATACGATTCAACTCGGAGATGCCGCGCTATGTGCAGGTGCGGCAGTGGGTGGAGCGTCAGATTGCACTGGGCTACTGGCGCTCGGGCGATGTGTTGCCCCCCGAACGCGACCTGGCGAACGCGCTGGGGGTTAGCCCTCTGACCATCAGCCGCGCGCTGCAGGCGCTGGCGCGGGAAGGCGTGCTGGTGCGCAAGCGCCGCGTGGGCACGGTGGTCGCCAGCGAGCTGCCCCCCACACTCCTTCAGCGCACTTTCACCCTGATGGTGCTGGGTATTCGCGCAGGCACGCGGCAGGCGACCGACTTCTATTATGGCGCGGTTCAGCGGAGTATTCTCAGCAAATTATCTGACCACGCCATGCGCACGCTGTGGCTGGACTATCAGTTCGATCAGGTCGAGCGCGAGCTGCAGTCGGGCGAAGTGATTGGCATTCTCGCGATTGCCCCTGCGGCGGAGCATATTCCGCTGCTGAACGGTCTTTTTGAGCGGGGCGTGCCGATTCTGGTGGTGGGCGCCAGCTCGGAAGAGTGGACGCTCCCCTCGGTCGATACCGACAACTATCGCGCCGCGCGGGAGGGTGTGCAACACCTGCTGGAGCTGGGTCATCGGCGCTTTGTGGGGCTGTTCGGGGCGCTGGAGACCTTCAACTCGCGCGACCGCTGGCGCGGCTTCCGCGACGCCCTGCGCGAGGCGGGTATTCCCTCAGGGTCGGTGTGGACTTTCACCGTGCCCTACGCTGACGAAATAGACGACGCCTTTCGTGAGGGGCTGGCGACGGTGCTGCGCTTGCCCAAACGCCCGACGGCGGTGTTCGCGGGGGGATTCTATCTCGCGCTCTCGGCGTTGCAGACAGTCCACCAGATTGGATTGCGCGTGCCGCAGGATGTGTCCGTGCTGGGGTTTGACGATCCGCCTTCGGCGAGCCTCGCGATGCCACCACTGACCACCTTCCGCCAGCCGCTGGAGCAACTGGGGGCGCTGGCTGTGCAACGCCTGCTGGAACTGGCAAAAGGGCACAAATCCACCCCCCTGCACGAATACCTGCCGCTGGAACTGATTGTGCGGGAATCGACAGGCAGGGCGCCTTAATCCAGCCCCCGATGCGCCAGTTCAATGGCGTGGAGCGCCGCGCGCGCTTTGTTGACGCACTCCTGATATTCGCGCTCAGGCTGAGAGTCCGCCACGATCCCCGCGCCCGCCTGCACATGCGCGATGCCGTCCTTGAGCAAAATGGTGCGGATGGTGATACAGGTGTCCATATCGCCTGTGTAGCTGAAGTAGCCGACCGCGCCCGCATAAGCGCCGCGTCGAGTGGGTTCCAGCTCGTCAATAATCTCCATCGCCCGCACTTTTGGCGCGCCCGACACCGTGCCCGCAGGAAAGCACGCGCGCAGCACATCGAACGCATCCACCTCCTCACGCAACTGCCCCACCACCTCCGACACGATATGCATCACATGCGAGTAGCGCTCAATCACCATCAGTTCAGGAACCTGCACCGTGCCGTACTGACAAACGCGCCCGAGGTCGTTGCGCCCGAGATCCACCAGCATAATATGCTCGGCGCGCTCCTTGGGGTCTGCGAGCAGTTCCTGTTCCAGCGCCCTGTCCTCTTCGGGAGTCGCGCCGCGCGGGCGCGTGCCTGCTATCGGGCGCGTGCGGGCGCGGTTTCCCTCCACCGTCACCAGCACTTCGGGCGACGCGCCAATCAGAGTGGTCTCACCCATCCGCAGGAAGAACATGTAGGGCGATGGATTCACCGAGCGCAACGCCCGATAGAGATTCAGCGCAGGCGCACGCACCGGCACACTGAAGCGCTGAGAGAGAACCACCTGAATGCAATCCCCTGCGTGAATGTAATCCACTGCCCGGCGTACGGCGTCTTCGAAGGCTTCCCGGGTGATGTTCGCCTGAGGCTCCAGCCGAAAGGTGGGGTCTTCAAAACGCGGCGGGGGCGGCGTGGGCGCACGCAGGCGCGACAGCGCCCCTTCGATTCGAGAACGCGCCCGCTGAAGCGCATCCCTGCACGTCGGCTCCACCAGCGCCACAATCCGAATCTGGTGTAGCACATGGTCAAACACCAGCACCAGCTCAGGGAAAATCCAGCAGCAATCGTCCACCGCAAGGTCATCGGGGGGCGGCTGGGGCAAGCGCTCAAAAAAGCGCACCATATCGTATGCCATATAGCCCACCGCGCCGCCCCCGAAGCGCGGCAACCCCGCTACCGCCTGATAGGGATACCGCCGCAGCAGGGCGCGCACCAGATCAAGGGGGTCCCGCGCCTCGAGAATGGTCTGGGTTTGCCAGCCGCCATCGCGCGTCCAGAGGCGCGCCACGCGCCCCTTCGTGCGCAGGATTGTGTGCGGCTCCAGCCCAATCAGCGAGTAGCGTGCGACCTGCTCGCCCCCCGTAACACTCTCCAGCAGAAATGCATAGTCCGAGTCGCCTGCGACCTTGTAAAACGCTGAGACAGGGGTCTCCCAGTCCGCCAGAACTGTATGCGCCACAGGTTGAATTGCGCCGACGCTGGCGCCAGAATAGGGCAGCTCCGACTTCTCCATAAGCGCTAAAGTTATACCCCAAACCGGCTGAGGTACAATCAGGGCGATGAATCTGGATATGGCGGTGGAGCGGTTTCTGACGCATCTGGGCACGGTGCGTTCGCCCCATACGGTCAAAGCCTACGGCACCGACCTGGCGCAGTTCGTGGAGTACGCGCTCAGCACGGGAATCGACTCGGTCGCGACGGTCAGCCCGCGTCTGGTTCGGGCATGGCTTGATTCGCACCGCGAGGCGTCGCGCGCCACCCGCGCCCGTAAACTTTATGCGTTGCGCTCGTTTTTCAAGTTCTGCCGCGCGATGGGCTGGCGCACTGACGATCCCTGCGCGGAGATAGCCATCCCCACCGAGCGACGCACACTGCCTAAAATGCTCACCGAGCGCCAGACGGAAGCGCTGCTGAACCAGCCTGCCGAACGCCCGCCTGACCCCTTAGCCCTTCGCGACCGCGCCCTGCTGGAACTGATGTACGCCACAGGCTTGCGCGTGAGCGAAGTCGCCAGCCTCGATGTGAACGCGATAGACTTCGAGCAGCAGGCGATCCGAGTGCGCGGCAAAGGCGGACGCGAACGGATTGTGCTGTTTGGGCAGGCATGCCACGAGGCGCTCGGCGATTATCTGCGTGAGGCGCGCCCGAAGCTGCTCAACCTGGAGAAGCCCACGCGCGCGCTCTTTCTGAACGCCGACGGCGAACGGCTCTCCACACGGAGTATCCACCGCATCATCAAACGCTATGGGCTTCAGATTGGTGAGAACATCAGCCCCCATACCCTGCGCCACACCTTCGCCACCCACATGCTGGATCACGGCGCCGACCTGCGCACCGTGCAGGAACTGCTGGGACACCGCAAACTCAGCACCACACAGATTTACACCCATCTCACTTTAGACCGCCTGCGCCGCACCGTCAATCGCGCCCTGCCCCGCCTCACCGAACCCGACGAAGAGTAAGCCTTCGGGTATAATCCCCTTGCAGAGAGGAGGTCGAAACGCACTATGGAACGACCGAATGCTGTGACATTTCTGGGCAATCCGCTCACGCTCGTAGGCAAAGAGCTCAAGCCAGGCGATCCAGCGCCCGACGCAACGCTTGTGAAGCAAGACTTGTCCACCGTGAAATTGAGCGACTATTTCGGCAAGGTTTTGCTCATTAGCGTTGTGCCGTCGCTCGATACTGGGGTCTGTAGCGCCCAGACCAAGCGCTTTAACGAAGAGGCGAGCCAGCTGCCCGACGCCGTGCGTGTGCTGACCGTCAGTATGGATCTGCCCTTCGCCCAGAAGCGGTTCTGTGGCGCAGAGAATGTGGATAAAATCGAAGTGCTTTCCGATCATCGTGAAGCCTCCTTTGGACAAGCCTATGGCACGCTGGTCAAAGAGCTGCGCATCGAGTCGCGCGCGGTGTTCGTGATTGACCCGCAGGGCATCGTGCGCTATGTGGAGTATGTGCCTGAGATTACGAACCATCCGAACTACGACGCCGCGCTTCAGGCAGTGCGTGCGCTACTTTGATTGAGGGGCTACCATGCACTGGCTTCCGCTACCCCGAGAACTCACGCTCTCGGAAGAGCGCCTTCCGTTTGC
>CAZQPV010000021.1:0-3587 GCA_964595265.1 uncultured Fimbriimonadales bacterium | reverse complement strand
CTCTACGCGCCCAAAGACGACCCCTATCACCGCGACCGCTGGCGCGACCCCTATCCGCCCGAAGACGCCGAACGGCTCCACGAGCTGGTGCAACGCGCCCAGCAGAACTTTATCGAGTTCGTTTTCTGTATCAGCCCTGGGCTCTCGATGGTCTATTCTGATCCTGACGAGTTCCAGCGCCTCGTGGCGAAAATCGAGGCGGTTCAGGCGATGGGGGTGCGTACTTTCGGCTTGCTGGTGGACGACATCCCCGAAGAGCTTCAGCACGAGGCGGATAAGGCGGTCTACAGCTCGCTGGCGCACGCGCATGCCGATCTCGCGAACCGCCTGCACCACTGGCTAAAGGAGCGCGACAGCAATAGCTGGCTTATCGTGTGCCCCACTTTCTATCACAATCGGGGCGAGCCGCCCTATGTGAAAGAGCTTGGGGAGCGCACCGAGCGCAACATCTCCATCATGTGGACGGGTCCGAAGGTGGTCTCGCGAGAAATCACGCACGAAGACGCCGAGCTTTTCATGCTGGCGATTCGACGCAAACCCTTTGTGTGGGACAACTACCCCGTCAACGACTACGAGCCGAGCCGCCTGCTGATGGGTCCCATCACAGGGCGCGGAATCGAGACGCTGGTGCGACTGGAAGCGCTGGTGTCGAACCCCATGAATCAGGCAGAAGCCTCCAAAATCGCGCTGGGCACTTATGCCGACCTGCTCTGGAACGCCGAGGCGTATGACCCCAAACGCAGCTGGGACGCCGCGATTGTGCATCTGGTGGGCGAGGAAGCGTTGCCCGTCATGCGCGAGTTCTGCCAGCAGAACCTGTGGAGCCGACACTGGAAAGAAGCGCCCCCCGAAATCGCCAGCGCAATTGAAGAGTGGCAAAAAAGCGGCGACACCGAACCCCTGCGCTCGGCGCTCTCTAAACTGGCGACGCTCCCCCGACGCCTGCGCCAGCACATCACGCAAACCGAACTGCTGGAGGAGCTGGAGCCGTGGCTCTGGCGGATGGAGCAAATCAGCAAACTGGGGCTGGAGCTGTTAGACCAGCTGGAAGAGGAGGCTCTGCGCCCCAAGCACATCCTGACCGAATTGGAAGCCATCCGCAACGCCAGTGAAGCGATTGTCTGCGACGGCTGGATCGAACGCTGGATACGCAAAACCATAGAAGAGTTCGCCTGAACCCTCTTGAATTCAGCCCGCAGCGCATGGTATAATCATGACGCTTCGTGGGGCCATGGTCTAGGGGACTAGGACGCCTGGTTTTCAGCCAGGAGGACGGGGGTTCGAATCCCCCTGGCCCTACCAAGATCGCGCGGTTAGCTCAGTGGTAGAGCACTTCCTTGACGTGGAAGGGGTCGGAGGTTCAAGTCCTCCACCGCGCACCATTTTTATTTAAGGGGACAGGTTGCCCCGCCCTCTTGTGCTGGTGCTTTACTTCCTGCGACGACGCAATAGCAGCCCCACAGCGCCCGCGCCCAAAAACGCCAGCGAAGCAGGTTCCGGTACAGGGTTCAGTTGCCCGCGAATTTCACCGCCCGGAAATGCCTGGGTATGCAAGTTTACATACCATAGCCCTCCAAGGAAGTCTGCCTCCTGTGCTGCGGTGAGGGTGAAGGTGTTGTCGGATGTCCAGATTCGCGGGTTGTTGCTCGTGTTGGTCAACGCAAAGACAATAGGGCCGTTCGATCCCACTGCGCCTCGGTGGATATGCCCTGCGAACAGATCGCTCTGAAACCCTGAGACGTTGACCATAATCCGCAGGGTTCGTGTCGCCTGGTTATAGGTTCCCATCGCCATGCCCGTTGCGGGGCTGTCGTTCGGTGGCACTTCATGGGAACCACTGAGCATGTCGTGAAAGTGCCACATCTGTGCGCCTGCAGATAACCTGCTGAGCGCACACGCCAGCACAACACCTGTAAAGAGCCTCTTGTTAAGCATTTTAACTCCTCCCTTCGTTTAGGTTGGTAACTCATTAACGAATAACTGTGTTTCAAGTTCCTCCGAAAGCGTCTCAGGAAAGTGAACAATTGATGAACACAGCGAGACCGCCTCCCGACGGCTGGAGCCGCTCCCATAAGATAAAGCCACCAGCCGCGGCCTCAAATACGAAATTCGTACACAGCCTGCAGGGTACAATAAAACTCGATGTCGGCAGACCTGCAGGCGAAACTCAAAACCCTTCCGAAGCAGCCGGGGTGCTACATTTTCAAAGATGCTCAGGGCGCCGTGCTGTATGTGGGCAAGGCGGTCAACCTGCGCCAGCGGGTGCGCTCCTACTTCCAAAAATCGGCACAGCAAACCCCCAAAATCGCCCGCATGGTGCGCCGTATTGCCGACCTGGAGTGGATCGTTACTGATAGCGAGCTGGAAGCCCTGATTCTGGAGTGTAATCTCATCAAACAGCACCGCCCACCCTACAATGTGCTGATGCGGGACGACAAGTCCTATCCCTACCTTTGCCTCACGCTGGGCGAGAAGTTCCCGCGCCTGCTGGTCACGCGGCGCGTGCGCAAAGACGGGAGCCGTTACTTCGGTCCGTTTGCGAACTCCGGCGCGGTCTGGAGTACCCATCAGTTGCTCCATCGCACCTTTCCCCTGATTCCCTGCGGCAAGGTCTGGTCAGGGGAACCCGTTCAGCGCCCGTGTCTCTACTATCACATGGGGCGGTGTCTGGCGCCGTGTGCAGGGCTGGCAGACCCCGAAGAGTACCGCAAGATTGTGCAGAATGTGGTTCTGTTTCTGGAGGGCAAAGGCGACGACTTAATCAAGCAACTGGAAACCCAGATGGTGCAAGCGGCGGAAGCGCTGGAGTTCGAGCGCGCCGCCAAAATTCGAGACCAGATTCGCGCCCTACAGGAAGTGCTTCAAAAGCAGAAGGTCGTGCATCCCGAGGGGATCAACGAAGATGTGATTGCGCTGGTCAAAGACGAGCGTGGCGCGTGCGTGCAGATGTTTTTCATTCGCGGTGGCAAGCTGCTGGGGCAACGCCACTTTTTCTTGAGCGAGGGCGCAGAGGATCAGCCCGGCGCCCTGATGCAAGAGTTCCTCAAACAATACTATCAGGACGCGCCTGAAGTGCCTGAGCGAATCCTGTTGCCCTATGAGGTGGAAGAGGCGCGCATTATCGCCCAATGGCTCAAACAGCGTCGGGGCAGCGCGGTGGAGATTCGAGTGCCGCATCGGGGCGAGGACGCCCGCCTGCTGGAGATGGCTGCCCAGAACGCGGAGCTGGCGCTCCAGAGCCTGCGCCAGGAGCTGGAGCAGAAAGCCGAGTGGCTCGAATCGGCGCTGCTGGAACTGCAGGAAGCGCTCCGCCTGCCCACGCTCCCGAACCGAATAGAGGCTTACGACATCTCCAACATTCAGGGGATTGCTCCCGTGGGTAGTATGGTCGTGTTTGAGGGGGGACAACCCAAAAAGTCGGACTATCGGCGGTTTCGCATTCGCTGGCATCCCGAATCGCCCGATGATTTCGCGATGATGCGTGAAGTGTTGACCCGCCGCCTCCGCGAGGCGCTGGAAGGCGACGAGAAGTGGCGCGTGCTCCCCGACTTGATTCTCATCGACGGCGGTCGTGGTCAACTGAACGC